>PLYX01000272.1 GCA_003151895.1 Solirubrobacterales bacterium | reverse complement strand
TCATCGACGAAGAACACGCTGCGCGGCTGAAGCGCAGTCAGAAACGCGGCGATGTCACCCTTGCGCTCGAGCGCCGGTCCGGCTGTCTGTATGAACGGCACGTCCAGCTCCGCGGCGACAATCTGCGCGAGCGAGGTCTTGCCGAGCCCGGGCGGTCCGGCGAGCAGCAGATGGTCGAGCGCCTCTTTGCGAGCGGTAGCCGCCTCGATCGCGACGGCCAACTGCTCACGCAGCGTCGGCTGGCCGATGAACTCCTCCAGGACGCGCGGGCGCAGCGAGCGGTCGAGCTCGTCCTCGGGGGTGAGGTAGGGGGTCTGTATGCGCTCGGCCTGTGTCATCGCTGTGTGCGTCTCATGCGGCTCGGGTGATGCGCAGCGCGCTCGCGATCAGCTCCTCCGCGCTGTCACCGTCGAGACCACGCAAGAGCTCCTCGGCTTCCAGTGCGTTGTAGCCGAGCGCAAGGAGTCCCTCATGCGCAAGCGCGCGTGGACCGGACGCACGCCCCACCACTCCCAAGTTCTCAGGCTGGGCGTCGACCCCGACCTTCTCGCGCAACTCGACGATGATGCGCTCGGCTGTGCGCTTGCCGATTCCCGGCACCGCTTGGAAGCGCGCGGCGTTTGCGCCCGCGATCGCCGCGAGCAGCTCGTGCGGCGATCCGCTCGAGAGGACTGCCACCGCGACCTTCGGCCCGACCGCCTGGACGGACAGCAGCATCAGGAACAGGTCGCGCTCCTGCTCGGAGTGAAACCCGTGCAGCAGCAGCGCATCGTCGCGAACCACGAGGTGCGTGTGAAGCGTCGTCTCCCCTCCCACCGCGGGCACCTGACGAAGGGTCTCTGTCGATACGGCCATCCGGTAGCCCACGCCGGCGCAGAGCACGACGACGTGATCTGAACGGCGGATCGCCACCTCACCCCGGACCAGGGCGATCATGCTCGCGCGCCCGCGCCCTGGAGCGCCCTGGCGACCGCGTCTGAGAGCGGCGTGCCGTTGACGTGGCAGACAGCCACGGCGAGCGCGTCGGAGGCGTGGTCGCTCGCCGGCATCTGCGGAAGCGCGAGCAACGTCTGCACCATGCGGGCCACCTGGTCCTTGGCGGCACGACCGTGACCGCACACCGCCGACTTGACCTGTTGCGGGGTGTAGGAGAAGCACGGGATTCCCCGTTCCCCCGCCGCGAGCATCGTCACTCCGCGCGCCTGGCCGACGGCGAACGCGCTGTGGGCGTTCTGGCCGAAGTAGACCTCCTCGAGCGCCATCGCGTCGCAGTCGTGCTCGCAGAGGAGCTCGCGGATGCGGGCGGCGATCGTCGCGAGGCGTCGCTCGACGGCGAGCCCGGCACGCGTCTTTATCACCCCCCCGTCGAGCGCCGTGAGGCAGGCCCCGTCGCGCACGACGACGCCATAGCCGGTGTTGGCGAGACCTGGGTCTATGCCGAGCACGATCATCATTTGAGGGATTCTGCGCGGCGCCCCGGACGCCTGCCGGGTCCACATGCATCGAGGGCTATCTCCAGACGCCCACCGGCCCCCACCTACCACATGCGCCAGGGGGCCTCGCCGGACTCCCACAGGTCGTTGAGGGCGACCGCGTCCTTGTAGGTGTCCATGCACTCCCAGAAGTCCTGGTGGCGGTGAGCGCGCAGCTCGCCGCCTGCCGCCAGGCGCTCCAGCGGGTCGCGCTCGAGCACGCTGTCGCGCTCCAGGTAGTCGAGCACGCCGGGCTCGAAGCAGAAGAACCCGCCGTTGATCCAGTGCTCGGAGCGTGGCTTCTCGCGAAAGCCGAGCACGCGCCCGTCGTGTGGGTCGAGCTCGGTGACGCCGAACTGCAGCTCGGGTCGCACGACCGTCATCGTCGCCAGGCGGCCGTGGGCGGCGTGGAAGGCGAGCAGCTCTGCGAGGTCGACGCGCGCCACGCCGTCGGCATAGGTCGCACAGAAGGGCTCACCCGAAAGATGCTCCTCGAGCAGCTTGATCCGTCCACCGGTGGGCGTGTCGAGGCCTGTGTCTACACATTCCACGCTCACACCCTCCGGCCACGACGTGTCGCGGGCGAAACCCTCGATCAGCTCGCCCTTGTAGCCGGTGGCGAGCAGGAACCGCTCGAAGCCCTGCACCGCGTAGAGCTGGATCACATGCCACACGATCGGAAGCCCGCCGATCTCCACGAGCGGCTTGGGGATCGCCTGGGTGTGCTCGCGCAAACGCGTGCCGCGGCCGCCGCAGAGGATCACCACGGGTGGTCGGCTCCCGTTCGTCATGCGCGTGCCCGCCGGCGCCGGGCCGCTCATCCGGCTATACGCTCGAGCACCTCGGCGGGGGCATCGAAGTTGGCGTACACCTCATCGACGTCGTCGAGCTCGTCGAGCGCTTCGATCAACTTCATCAAGCGCACCGTTTGGGACTCGTCGATCGGCACGAGGCTCTTGGGCCGGAAGGCGAGCTCGGCGCTCTGGATCTCGACGTCCGCCCGCTCGAGCGCGCCGCGCACGGCCGCGAAGTCGCCAAGCTGGGTGATCACCTCGAAGACGTCCTCATCGGTGGAGATGTCCTCGGCGCCGGCCTCAACGGCGCCCATCAGCTCGTCCTCCGAGTAGGAGGCGGCATCGATGGCGATCGTGCCCTTCTTCTCGAACAGATAGGCCACCGAGCCGGGCTCGCCGAGGCTCCCACCGTGCTTGGAGAAGGCGTGGCGCACATCCGCGCCGGTGCGGTTGCGGTTGTCGGTGAGCGCCTCGACGAGCACCGCCACGCCACCGGGGCCGTAGCCCTCGTACAGAACGGTCTCGATCGCGTCGGCTTCGTCCCCCTCGCCCGTGCCTTTGGCGATGGCGCGTTCGATGTTGTCCTTCGGCATCGACGCCGCCTTGGCCTTCGCGATGGCGTTCTCGAGCGTCGCGTTGGCGGTCGGGTCCCCGCCGCCGTCGCGCGCCGCGACGGTGACGGCGCGCGCCAGCTTCGTGAACTGGACTCCTCGGCGCGAGTCGACGATCGCCTTCTTGNNGCTTGATGCTCGCCCACTTGGAGTGTCCTGACATAGCCGGGAAGGATACTTCTGCGCGGCCCATCTCTAGGATGCGGCCTCATGACTATCGACCCGAGCATCTTCAAGGCGTACGACGTCCGCGGCCTCTACGGCGAGCAGATCGACGGTGAGGTGGCGCTCCAGATCGGTCGCGGATTCGCTCGAGTGCTGTCGAAGCTGTCGGGCAAGCCGACAGCCGAGTTGAACGTGGGCCTCGGCCGCGACATGCGCCTGACCGCCCCTGAGCTTGCGGCTCGCTATCGGGAGGGACTGCTTATGGAGGGGGTGAGCGTGCTCGATGCCGGCCAGGTAGGCACTGAGATGCTCTATTACCTCGTCGGCTCGCGTGAGCTCGACGGTGGGCTGATGTGCACCGCTTCGCACAACCCGAAGGCATACACGGGCGCCAAGCTCGTGCGCGACGGCGCGATCGCGCTGTCCGGCGACGCGGGCATCCAGGACATTCGCGTCGCCATCGAGGAGGGCCTCGACGGCGACGGGCCGTCTCCCCCACGTGGCTCGGTGCGGGAGGTCGACGTCTATGAGGAATTCCAGGCGGTCGCGCTTGCGATGATCGACCCCGACGTGATCAGGCCCCTGAAGGTGGTGGTGGACGGCGGCAACGGCATGGCTGGTCCGATGGTGGGTCCGCTGCTCGAGCGCCTCGGACTGGATCTGATCGAGACCTGCTGGACGCCGGATGGCAACTTTCCCGACCACGAGCCCAACCCGCTGCTCCCCGAGAACCGCAAGCTCATCATCGAGAAGGTTCGAGAGACGCGCGCCGATCTCGGGATCGCCTGGGACGGGGACGCCGACCGCTGCTTCTTCATCGACGACGCCGGCGGGTTCGTGGACGGCGACTTCGCCTGCGCCCTGCTCGCGGAGTCGCTGCTGCGCAAGAACCCCGGCTCGGCGATCCTGTACGACGTGCGGGCCAGCTGGGCGGTGCCCGATACCGTCAAGCGCGCGGGCGGCACGCCGTACATGAACCGCGTGGGTCATGCCTTCTTCAAGACGCGCATGCGCGAGGAGGGCTCCCTCTTCGGCGGCGAGGTCTCCGGTCACTACTACTTCCGCGACTTCTACTGCGCCGACTCGGGCACCATCCCGGCGCTGTTGATCCTCGAGCAGCTCTCGCTGCGGGGCGAGCGCCTGTCAGAGCTTCTGAAGCCATATCGCGAGCGGTACTTCATCTCCGGCGAGATCAACTCGGAGGTCTCAGACCAGGACGCCAAGATGCGCGAGATCTCAGAGCGCTACGCGGACGCCCGCCAGGACCGGCTCGACGGCGTGTCGATCTCCTATGAGGACTGGCACTTCAACGTGCGCCCGTCGAACACGGAGCCGCTGCTGCGCCTGTGCCTGGAGTCGCTGCGCTCGCATGAGCACATGGAGAGCGCCCGTGACGAGGTGCTCGAGCTGATCCGCTCGGCCGCGCCGACCGGGTCGTGACGGACGCCGAGCAGACGCTCGCTCGCGCAGCCGAGCGTGGCGTTCACTGCCTGGCGATCCCCACGCCGTTCGCGGTGGGGCGCGTCAACTGCTACCTCGTGGAGGACGACCCGCTGACGCTGCTGGACACGGGACCCAATTCCGCAACGTCGCTCACGGCGCTGGAGGCAGCGCTTGAGGCACACGGACATCGCGTGGAGGATCTGGAGCGGATCGTGGTGACCCACCAGCACATCGACCACATCGGTCTCGTGGGGATCCTCGCGACACGCTCGGGCGCCGAGGTGTGCGCGCTGGATCGTCTCGCGCCATGGCTTGCCGACTACAAGCGCGAGATGGAGGAGAACGACGGCTTCTCCGCGGCGATCATGGTGCGCAACGGCATTCCCCAGGACGTCGTGTACGCGCTGCTCGCCGTGTCGGCGAGCTTTCGTGCTTGGGGCGCGGCCGCGCACGTGACCCGTCCGCTTGCCGAGGGCGCGTTGCTGGAGTTCGCGTCGCGAAGCTGGCGCGTGCTGCACCGCCCTGGACACTCGCCCTCGGACACGGTGTTCTGGGATGAAGCATCCGGAGAGCTGTTCGGCGGCGACCATCTCATCAAGCGCATCTCCTCCAACCCTCTTTTGTCGAAGCCTCTTGAGCCTCTGCCCCCTGGTGGGGGCAGAGCGGATGAGAAAGAGGGGGTGAAGCCGCTCGAGTCCGCCGCCGGCGAACAGCACGATCCCGCGCAGCGCCCGCGCGCTCTGATGACCTACCTGGATTCGCTGCGCCTCACGCGCGAGATGGAGCTTGGCGTTGTGTTCGCCGGGCACGGCGAGCCGGTCGAAGATCATGGCGCGCTGATCGACGAGCGCTTCCGCATGCACGAGCGGCGCGCCGACAAGCTGTACGCGCTGATTGCAGAGCATCCGCGCAACGCCTATGAGCTCGCCCAGGAGATGTGGGGAAACGTGGCGGTCACCCAGGCGTTCCTCACGCTCTCAGAGGTGCTCGGCCATGTGGATCTGTTGATCGACGAAGGTCGCGTCGTGGAGCGCGAAGACGACGGCGTCGTGCGCTTCGAGGCCGCTTGAGAAGGGCTTGCCGAAAACGGTAGAGTACAATAAACTCCATGACTCTTAGTCATGATGGCGTCTCGTGGGACGAGCCCGGTACGAGCGCCATCGCCGAGCACGGGGAGAGACGCCTCAGGCGGTGAGGGTCATGGAGAGCACCACCTTGAATCCGCACTTGAACGTGTTCGAGCCCTACCTCGAGCTCTCTCGCGGTCACGAGGATCAGCTCACGCGCGCCGCCATGATCGTGCTGCGGCTCGTTCCCCTCGCCCGCGAGACGCTGCTGCAGGCGATCGGCGAGCCCTCCCAGAGCCAGCTGCCCGACTGCATCGTGGACATGCAGGCCACAAACATCGTCGACCCCTCCGAGGAAAACCTCGCCGGCGGTGAGGTGCAGCGCGGGCGGCTCGTGAGCGTCTTCTTGACGCCTGACATCGAGCCGTTCGAGATCGCCGAGGAGATCACCGACATCGACCGCGCCCAGCGCTTCGACGGGGTGCTGCGCTTCGACCCGGATCTGGTGGTGGTGCTCGAGAGCAAGGTGTGCCGCCGCTGGGCGCGGCGCAACGGACACCGGGTGGCCGAGCTCAACCTGGCCGGGACACACTTCGCCGAGCGGCGTACGAGCGTGCTGCGCTGGCACGACCTGCTCGAGTCGTGGTGGCGGCTCGTGGAGCTCGGCGTGCTCGGTCCAGCCGAGCAGGCGATCATCCAAGACGTGCTCTCCTACGCCCACCAGGATTTCGGCCACCTGCTGCCGTTCGGGACGTTGCGGCGAGTTGGCAGCGACCCCGTGCGCCGCAAGTGGCGACTGCGCTCGCTGCTGCGGGAAGCCACGGGGATCGTTCCCGAGCGCGCCGGCCTCGTCCATGTGCGCCTCGACGTCGCGCTCGGGGTCGCCTCCCTGCAACGCGCCGCGCTCGACATAGAGGAGGAGCGCCTCACGCTCCATCTGTGGCCCGGCGAGCTGAAGGCGCAGGCCGAGCACCTGTACGCCGGCGGGCACGCCGAGAACCTGTGCGAGCTGCTCGACGAAGACGGTCGCGGCGCCTGGCAGGTCAAGCCGCAGCCGCTGCTCGGCTTCCGCAACGCGCCTGTGCGCACGCGCGTCTACCTGACATGCGGGCTCGACCCCGCCGAGTATGTACGTCGCTGGCAGGGCGAGGACTGGAAGCAGGTGGGCGCCCACCACCGCAACAAGATTCGCGGCGAGCTGTGGCCGTGGCTGCTGGAGCGCGGCTACGCCTCAGAGCACGACGCTGCTCGGCTCGACCAGTTCCTACACGCGCTCGGCAGACGCTTCGCGCACCTGCGCCCGAGCATCCACGTGTCGCGCTCCTGGGATTGGAACGAAGCCGAGCGCCTCGACGACGAGGGTCTGCTGCCCGGCGAGATTCACGACGCGCTCAACCGCGTGCTCGGACTGCTGGAGGAGCCGCAGCTGCCGTTGACGCTTCAACCGGTTTCGACGGAATCGCCTCCGCCGCTCGCTGCGACGTCGGCGAGGAACAGCCGGTGAACGCGATCGTCCTGGCCCAGCTCGGTGTGGAACGCCACGGCCACCACCCGTCCCTGGCGAGCCGCGACCGCATGGCCGTCCACCTCCGCGAGGATCTCCACGCCGGGGCCGTGCTCGGCGATCCACGGAGCGCGGATGAACACGCCGCGCAGCGGCTCCCCCTCCAACCCCTTCACGTTGAGGTCGGCCTCGAAGCTGCGCAGCTGACGGCCGAACGCGTTGCGGTTGGCGAGGATGTCCATGATCCCCAGGTGCTCGCGGTCGAGCATTATCAGGCCGGCGCACGAGCCGAGGATGGGAATCCCCCCCACCCCGCCACGCGCGGCAAGCTCCCGCAAGGGTCCGGCAAGCCCCTCGCGCTCCACTCCGAGGGTCATCGTGGTCGACTCGCCTCCGGGCAGGACCAAACCGTCCAAGCCGTCGAGGTCCCCGGGGACGCGCACCTCGCGCACCGTGGCGCCAAGCCCTCGCAACACGCTCCCGTGCGCCTGGAAGTCGCCCTGCAGCGCAAGCACGCCTATCAGCGGAGCCACTTTAGAATGACAGGATGGTCGAGGGCCGAGCGGGGCAAGGACGCAGGGAACGTGGCGTGCTCGGCACGCGAGTGACCGAGGACGCAGCCCCGCGAAGTGCCATCGGCCGTCCTGCTACCAGCCGCGTTGAGCTAGAAGTTGCTCGTCGGCCAGCTTGGAGCTCTCGAGACTCACCATCGCCGGGCCCAGCCCGCGCGATGCGGCGGCGACGCGCTCGGCGTCCTGCCAGTGGGTGGTGGCCTCGACGATCGCGCGAGCACGCGCAGGCGGATCGTCGGACTTGAAGATGCCTGAGCCCACGAACACGCCTTCGGCTCCGAGCGCCATCATGAGCGCCGCGTCGGCTGGAGTGGCGATGCCGCCGGCGCAGAACAACACCACCGGCAGACATCCCGCGAGCGCGACCTGGCGCACCAGGTCGAGCGGCGCCGCATGCTCCTTGGCGGCGGTCGCCAGCTCGCTCTCCTGAAGAGT
>PLYX01000185.1 GCA_003151895.1 Solirubrobacterales bacterium | reverse complement strand
TCGACGAGCCCACCACCGGATTGCACTTCGCCGACGTGCAACGGCTGCTGGAGGTGCTGCAGCGCCTCGTGGACGCCGGCAACAGCGTGGTCGTGATCGAGCACAACCTCGACGTCATCAAGTGCGCCGATCGCCTGATCGACATGGGTCCTGAGGGCGGTGAGGAGGGGGGCATGGTGATCGCCGCCGGCACCCCCGAGGAGGTCGCCGCCGAGCCTGCCTCGCACACCGGGGAGTTCTTGAGGGAGCTGCTCGCGCGCAAGCGCAAGCAGGTGCCGCGCACGCGCCGCGCGAAGGTAGCCGCGTGAGTGGGGGGGCCGCTAAGGCCAGGCTGTGGGCGGCGAAGTGGCGCTGGTATGAGCGCAACTCGCTGCCCTGGAACCGCATGGCGATCCACCGGGAGTTCATGCGCCGCGAAGCGTTCGTGCGCTGGCCGGTGCACGGCAACGTGCTCGAGGCGCTGCGCGAGGGACGCTTGGAGATCGGCCCGCACACCCTGATGGAGCCGGGCGTGTGGATGACGATGCCAGGCAGCGCGCGCGTGCGGATCGGTGAAGGCACGTTCCTGAACATGGGTGTGATGGTGGCCGCCGAGCGGCTCGTGGAGATCGGCGACCATTGCCTGCTCGCCAACGGTTGCTTCGTGAGCGACGCGAGCCACCGCTACGACGACCCGGACAAGCCGATCACATGGCAGGGCTTTCAGAGCAGGGGGCCGACCAGGATCGGGGACAACTGCTGGCTGGGGGCCAACGTGGTGGTGACCGGCGGAGTGACCATCGGCGAGCGCTGCGTGATAGGGGCCAACAGCGTCGTCACGAAAGACGTCGAGCCCTTCTCGGTCGCGGCGGGCGTCCCAGCGCGCGTTATCCGCAAGATCGACTACGCCAGCAACTCGCGCAGCTCGGAGAGCTCGGCGGGGTCGATCGAGTAGGTGTACTCGCTCGTCGGGAACTGGCCGGCGCGCACCTCGCTGGAGTAGCGCCGCAGAGCATCGAGGATCTGCGGGCGCAGGTCGGCGTAGCGCTTGACGAAACGCGGACTGCCCCACTCGTACAGGCCGAGCAGGTCGTGCCACACGAGCACCTGCCCGTCGGTGGAGCCGCCGGCGCCGATGCCAATCACCGGGATCTCGATCCGCTCCATCACGACCTCCGCCACAGCGGCGGGTATGGCCTCGAAGACCACGCAACAGCAGCCGGCATCCTGCAACGCGAGTGCGTCTTTGACGAGGAGGAAGGCACGATTGGCGGTGCGGCCCTGGGCCTTGAAGCCCCCCAACGCCGTCGCGGTCTGCGGAGTCAAGCCGACATGCCCGACAACCGGGATGCCGGTGGACGCGATTGCCCTGGCACGCTCGATCATCACACCGCCACCCTCCAGCTTCACAGCGTCACAACCTCCCTCCTTGACGAAGCGTTGGGCCGTGATCACCGCCTGCTCGTCTGACACCTCGTAGGAGCCGAAAGGCAGATCACCGACAAGCAGGGGGCTGCGCAGGCCGCGGCGGACCGCCTTGACCAGCACGAGCAGTTCGTCCACCGTGACCGGCACCGTCGAGTCGTAGCCGAGCACCGTCATCGCGGCGGTGTCCCCCACCAGGACCAGGTCCACGCCTGACTCCTCGACGATTCGTGCGCTCGGGTAGTCATAACAGGTGACCATCACCAGCGGTTCGCCGCGTTGCTTGTGTTCCATCAGGCTCGGAACGGTCATCGGCAGCCGCTCCGCGTCGGAGGGGACGCCAAGGCCGGTTCGGTCAGGCGTCGTGTGTCCGGAATGGCTGGACGTGCGATTGCCGGGGTGGTTTGACATGGTGTTCTCCTATCTGACGATCGGTTGACGGGTGGGCGGGACTCGATCTCAGGCCAGCAGGGTCGCCACCGCGTCGTCGACGGTGATGATGCGGTTGGTGGGAGCCTCGACGTGGACGACGCGGGGCTCGTAGTGCTCCATCTCCGCACGGTCGTACTGCGCGTAGGAGATGACGATGACGGTGTCGCCGCGGTGCACGAGCCGGGCGGCGGCCCCGTTGACCTTGATGTCGCCCGAGCCACGCGCCCCGGCGATCGTGTAGGTCTCGAAGCGGGCGCCGTTGTCGAGGTCGACCACGTGCACCTGCTCGTGCTCGAGGATGTCGGCCGCCTCGAGCAGGTCGGCGTCGATCGTGATCGACCCGACATAGTGCAGGTCGCAGTCGGTCACGGTGGCCCGGTGGATCTTGGACTTGAGCATCACGCGCTGCATATGGCTTGAGCCTCTCTCGGGTTCGGTTGCTGGGGGTTGGAGCGCACGTCGGGATACAAGGTCACGTTGTCGATCAGCCGCGTGGCGCCGACGCGCGCCGCGATGGCGAGCAGCGCCGGCTCGTCCAGGCGAGAGACGGTCTCGAGCGTGTCGGGGCTGACAAGCGCCAGATACTCGGGCTCCACGTCGAACGGGGTCATGGCGTCGCGCGCTGCTCGAATCAGCGCATCGGCGGAAAGCTCACCGTCTGAGACCGCTGCACCGGCAGCTGCAAGCGCGCGGTGAAGAGCGAGCGCGCGAGTGCGCTCATCGGGGCTGAGGTGGGCGTTGCGGCTCGACATCGCCAGGCCGTCGGACTCGCGCACCGTGGGACACTCCTCGATGCGCACCGCCACGTTCAGATCCTCCACGAGGCGACGGATCACGATCACCTGCTGGGCGTCCTTCTGGCCGAAGTAGGCGATGTCCGGCGCCACCATGTTCAATAGCTTCGTCACGACGGTGGTGACCCCGCGGAAGTGGGCAGACCCGCGCACGGCTCCCTCCAGGCGGTCGGTCAGGCCGAGCACCTCCACCGAGGTTGAGAACCCGGCCGGATAGACCTCCTCCCGCGTGGGTGCGAACAGCAGGTCCGCCCCGGCCTGTGCCGCGAGACCGCGGTCGCGGTCCTCCTGGCGCGGGTAGCGGTCCAAGTCGGCGTGCTCGTTGAACTGGGCTGGGTTCACGAACAGCGACACCACCACCAGGTCGCACTGCGACCGCGCTCTGACAATCAGCGACAGGTGACCCTCATGCAGGGCGCCCATCGTAGGGACCAGGCCGATCGTACGGCCTGCTCGCCGGGCCGGCTCGAGGGCCGCCCGCAACTCGCCCACGGTACGCAATGTCCTCATGGGCGAATCGGATTGGAGATCGACACGTTCATTTGGCTCGGTCCAGTTCCCAGGGGGATACCGGTCGCGACTCGCTCAATCATACCGCTCGCGTGCGGCGCATCCCATCCACGGCCCGACCTCCTCGATCCCACCGTCCTGGCGCGAGCCCTTACCATCCGACTCCCGTGTCCTCGGCAGCGACCAACCAGTCGGCGGAGCAGCGGCGCGAGACCCTCAAGCAGGTGCTCGCGCAGGTTCAGCGGTGCGTCCGCTGCCAGGAGCTCGCCGCGACGCGCAAGAACGTGGTGTTCGGCGCGGGCAATGCCGACGCCGAGCTCATGTTCGTCGGGGAGGCTCCGGGCGCCAGCGAGGACGAGCAGGGCCTGCCCTTCGTGGGTCGTGCCGGCAAGCTGCTGGAGACGCTGCTCGAAGAGATTGGGATGACCCGCAAGGACGTGTTTATCGCGAACACCTTGAAGTGTCGCCCTCCCGGCAATCGCGATCCGCTGCCGGCGGAGATCGAGAACTGCAGGGAGTACCTCTACCGCCAGGTCGAGCTGATCCAGCCGCGCGTGATCTGCTCGCTCGGCAACTTCTCGACGAAGNNGCGACTGCACGGCAAGCCCGAGGAGTTGACGCTCGGCAGGCGCACGGTGCGGCTCTACCCGATCTTTCACCCCGCGGCGGCGCTCTACACGCCACGGATGCTCGAGACGCTGCGCGAGGACTTCTCACGGCTACCCAAGCTGTTGGCGCTGCCCGAGCCGGAGCAGTCGCATGATGAGATCGAGCCGGTGGTCATCGAGGAGGCGCCTACGGCCGATCAACTGGGCCTCTTCTAAGACCACGGAGGCATCCAAATCGGCCCGGCGTCCGTATAAGGGTGTTGAAGGGTTTCGTGCATCCGCTAAAGCAGGCGGGGCGGTTTGCCGATACCGATCATCTCCATCCTCCCAAGCACCACGGTCGGCTCGCGCTTCCTCTCCCGCGAGCCGGCCGTTTTTTTGCGTGGACTACCCTTGTGCGGTGGCGACACGCATCGTCGAGACCTCGGATTCGCGTCAAACCGAGGCGCTGGGCGCCGAACTCGCGGCTGCTCTGACACCGGGCGACATCGTGCTCGTGCGGGGCGAGCTGGGCGCCGGCAAGACCACGTTCGTGCGCGGCGCCGCCCGGGCGCTGGGGGTCTCAGACCCGGTAACGAGCCCCACCTTCGGCATCGGTCACCGCTACCAGGGCTCACATGTGATCGTGTCGCACCTGGACCTCTACCGTCTTGCGGGCCTTCACGAGGAGGAGCCGGAGCTGCTCGACGATTATCTGGGTCCCGACAGGATCGCGTTCGTGGAGTGGCCCGAGGAGACGAGTGCCGAGCTGCGGGATGCGTGCCTGCTGGTGACGCTCACCCACCAGGGCGGCGACAGGCGGCGAATAGAGGTGCGCGAACGCGACGAGTGCAGCCAAGCGGTGACCCCGCCCGTCGAGCCACGCTGGTCCGGGCGGATGCGTGGGAAGGAGACGGTGCGATGATCGTGCTCGGCTTCGACACGGCGACTCCCGCGACCGTTGTCGGCTTGAGGCTCGCGGATGGGACCATGCTTCAGTCGCGTGACGATCCCGAGGGCGAGGCGCGCCCCGGCCACGCGACACGGCTGCTGCCCTTGGCGAGTGAGCTGCTCGCGCAGGCGGGCCTCGGCTGGAGCGAGCTGGAGCGGATCGCCGTGGGAGTGGGCCCCGGGACCTTCACGGGCCTGCGCATCGGGATTGCCACCGCCAGGGGCCTCGCCCAATCGCTCGGTGTGACGCTCGTCGGCGTGTCGAGCCTGCGGGCACTCGCGCACGGGGTGAAAGAGCGCACAACGGCTGAGGCTGCCGGGGCGGATCCGGTTATCAGGGGGGATGGGGCTGCCGGGGTCGACAGCACTCTCGGCACCGACGAGGGCGCCGGAGTGTTGGCCATGATCGACGCGCGCCGCGGCGAGGCGTTCGTGGCGGCCTATGACGGCGACGTCGAGCTGATCGCTCCGCACGCTCTCCCGCCGAGCGCGATGGGCGAGCTGCTCGAACGAGCCGCAGCCCGCACAAATCTCCAGCGGTGGATCGCCGTGGGAGACGGGGCGCTGCGCTACCGCGACGCGCTCGAGCGCCCGGGCGTGGTCGTGCCGGGCGCTCGCTCCGCGCTTCACCGGATCCAGGCGCGCGCGATCTGTGGATTGGGAACCCGCCCGCCCGCACACGCGCCCGCGGGCGACGCGCAGGTCGTGCCCGACTACCGGCGCCGGCCGGACGCCGAGATAGCGCTCGAGGGGGCGGCTTCGTAGTGGGTTCCTCGGTTGCCGAGTTCATGGCCGAGGGGTCGTTTTCTGTGGACATAAGGGATCTCACGTATGTCGAGTTGCCACGAGTCATCGCAATCGAGCGCCGTGCCTTCCCGACGCCGTGGTCGCTGGCGATGTTCGTGCTCGAGCTCTCCAAGTCCTCCGGCATCTGCCTGGCGGCGCTCCACGACGGCCGGCTCGTGGGCTATCTGGTCTGCTCGCGCTACGACACCGTATGGCACGTGATGAACGTGGCGGTGGACGTCGACCATCAGCACAAGGGGGTTGCCTCGGCGCTGCTGGCGGAGTTGTACGAGCGGGTGGGCGACGAAGGGGCGCGCTTCACACTGGAGGTGCGCCGCTCCAACGACGTTGCCATCCATCTCTATGAACGCGAGGGCTTTCGCGCCGCGGGCTTGCGCAGGCGCTACTACCAGGACAACGGCGAGGACGCGCTNNGGCGCACCCCGGCCACGCTCGCCGGAACGCTCGACGATGTGCCCAGCCCCGGTTCGGTATGACGACTGTTGCCCTGAAGAGGCGCGACGGGCGCCGCACGGCGAGCGCCCTCTGCGCCTGGCGCGGGTGGGTATGACGATCCTCGCCCTGGAGACGAGCTGTGACGACACCTGCGCGGCGGTCGTCGACGACGACGGGACGATCCGCTCGAACGTGATCTCCTCCCAGCGGGTCCACGACCGCTTCGGCGGGGTGGTGCCCGAGATTGCCTCCCGGCACCATCTCGAGCTCGTGAACATCGTCGTCGCGCAGTCGCTGGAAGAAGCGAGCATAACGCTCGAGCAGGTTGACCTTGTGGCCGTCACACAGGGTCCCGGGCTCGTCGGGGCACTGCTCGTGGGGCTGTCGACCGCGAAGGCGCTTGCGGCGGCTCGCGAACTGCCGCTCGCCGCGATCGACCATCTCCAGGGGCATGTGGCGGCCAATTTCCTTGTGTTCGACCGGGACGGCGGTCGTGAGGCGTTCGAGCCGCCCTTCCTGTGTCTGATCGCCAGCGGCGGTCACACGCTGCTCGCCCACGTCAGCGACCACGAGGGCTTCCAGACGCTCGGCCGCACGCTCGACGACGCCGCGGGAGAGGCGTTCGACAAGGGCGCAAGGATGCTTGGGTTGGGCTATCCGGGCGGACCGGCGCTCGAGCGCCTGGCGGAGGCAGGGGACCCCGACGCATTCGAGTTCCCGACGTCCGGGTCGCGTTCGCGCGGCGGGCGGGGCGCCACGCGTGCGTTCGGGCGCAGCCTCGACTTCTCGTTTGCCGGATTGAAGACTTCGTTGCTCTACAAGTTGCGCGAGCTCACCGAGGTGGAGCGGCGCGAGCGAGCCTCCGATCTGGCGGCCTCCTACCAGGCCGCGATCGTCGAGCACCTGATGCTGCGCGCCGAGGAGGCGCTCGATCTCACGAAACTCGGTCGCTTGGCGGTGGGCGGCGGAGTGGCGGCCAACGGTGAGCTGCGACGGCGCCTTGCAGAGCTCGGAGCGAGCGTGCATGTGCCCCCGAGCGTGCTGTGCACCGACAACGCCGCGATGATCGGTGGAGCGGCGCGCTTCACGGCGGCGCTGCCCTATCCCGACTATCTCGGGCTGGACGCCTACGCGACGGGTGAGCGTCCGCGGTGACGGTCGTGACCCTCTACTCCACGGCGGACTGCCATCTCTGCGTGGAGGCCCGTGCGGCGCTCGTGGGGTTGCAGTCCGATCTGGGGTTCGAGATATTCGAGGTTGACATAACGACTGATGAGGCGCTGCACCGAGCCTACTTCGAGCGCATCCCGGTTGTCGCGTTGGGCGACGAGGAGCTGTTCGAATATTTCGTCGACGAGGGCGCCCTCAGAGAGCGCCTGCAGGCCATCCTCTAAAGTCACGGGCGATGGCTTACAACGAGTTGACAACTCCCGTGAGCGCGATTAACGACGGCGGATCGACCGCCGTCGACAAGCTCTCGCTGGGTGTGGCGGCACGGCTGTCGCGCTACCTGCAGGTGCTCA
>PLYX01000179.1 GCA_003151895.1 Solirubrobacterales bacterium | reverse complement strand
ACGACGAAGTAGGCGAGCATGATCGCGGCGGGGGCGTTGATGGTCATCGACACCGACACCTCGCCGAGGTCGATGCCGGCGAACAGCGTGCGCATGTCCTCGAGCGTGTCGACCGCCACGCCCTCGCGGCCGACCTCGCCGAAGGAGCGCTCGTGGTCGGAGTCGTGGCCCATCAGGCTGGGCATGTCAAATGCGGTCGATAGGCCGGTTTGGCCGTGGGAGAGCAGGTAGTGGAAGCGCTCGTTGGTCTCCTCGCTCGTGCCGAAGCCCGCGAACTGGCGCATCGTCCACAGGCGCCCGCGGTACATCGACTCATACACGCCGCGCGTGAACGGGTAGGCGCCGGGCCGCCCGATCGGGTCGTGCTCGGGGTCGCCGATCCCGGCGGGGAGGTCCTCGGGCGTGTAGAGCTCGCGGACAGGCTCGCCCGATAGCGTGCGGGCCTGGAGGCCCGCGACATGCGTTTGGGAGGATCCCGTCACGTGATTGCAAGATACCGGCTGCCGACGACCGCGCTGGCCTGTGCGCTGTCGATCGGCCTCTGCGCATGCGGCTCGGCGCACGTGACGAAGGCGACGTTGATCCTCGACTTCACGCCCAACGCGGTGCACGCGGGCATCTACCGCGCGCTTGCCGCCGGCTATTACAGGCGGGAGAACATCGATTTGCGGGTTGTGCAGCCGACCTCCACGCAGGAAACGCTGAAGCTGATCGACGCGGGCAGGGCACAGTTCGGGTTGGCCGACGGCAGCGACGTGGCGGGGCTGATCGACAGGGGCGGCGACGCGCAGGCGGTGATGGCGCTCGTGCAGCGTCCCCTTGGGGGACTGATCGCGCTGGCGTCCGAGCACCTGCGCTCGCCGGCTGACCTGCGCGGCAAGGCTGTCGGGATCACGGGCGTGCCCTCCGATCTGGCGGTGCTCGACACCGAGGCGCGTCATTCCGGGTTGAACCCGTCCGAACTGCGACCCGTAACGGTCGGCTTCAACGGCGCCCAGGCGCTCGTGGCGGGCCGCATCGCCGCGTTCACCGGCTTCATCCCCGACGACGGGGTGGCGCTCGAAGTGAGCGGCCATCCGATCACGGTGTTCGGGCTCGACCAGCAGGGCGGACCGCCCTACCCGGGCCTCGTGGCGTTCACGACCCGAAAGTTGATCGGCGCCGATCCCGCGCTCGTGCGTGACTTCGTGGCGGCGACCGTGCACGGGTATGAGGACACGCTGAAGGACCCGCCGCGGAGCCTCGCCGAGCTGGAGGCGGCCAATCCGACGCTCCCGCGCAAGCTGACGGCGGCGTCGCTCGGCGTGTACCTGCGGGTGTTCGCCGACAACCATGCGGTCGCAGGCGGGAGCTCGGTTCCGTTCGGGACTCTGCAGGCAGCCAACCTCGAAGCGATGTCGAAGTGGATGGTGGGCGCCGGCCTGATCCACGCGCCGATCGCCCCCGCCCGGTACGGGACGAACGAGTTCCTGCCGTAACACGGCTACGCCCTTCCCGCGCGCCCCATCATCCGCCCCCACGGGCCTGGAGGCTCGCGGTTCGCGCAGCGGGTGGTGCTACCGTCAATTGACAGCAGAGAGACGGTGTTTATCAGATGCGGGTGTTGGTGACAGGAGTGAGCGGACTGATCGGGTCGAACGTGGCGGCGGCCGCGGCGCAGCAGAGCTGGGATGTGCTCGGCTGCTTTCGCGACGAGCCCGTGGAGGTGGACGGGGCGCAGACCACCGGGTTCGACATGGCCGACCGCAAAGCGTGCGTGCAAGCGGTGATGGAGTTCGAGCCCGACGTCGTCGTGCACGCCGCCGGCGGCGTTGCGCTCAGCCGTTTCGAGCACGAGCCGTACATCGCCCAGCTCGATTACGTGGGCACAGAACACACGCTTGCCGCCGCCCGTGCGGTGCGGGCACGCTATGTGCTCGTGTCGTGCGACTGGGTCCACAGCGGCTACCGGCCCGCGGGGTCGCGCTTCAGCGAGAGCGATTTGCCCGAACCCGTGAACGCGTACGGACGCTCGAAGCTGGCGTGCGAGGAAGCGACGATGCGCTCGAACGTGACGTGGCTGATCACGCGGCTGGGGGACGTGTACGGCGTGAACGTGTCACGGCCGGTCCGCGGAGAGGGGCGCGCGCGTCACGTGTGGGAGCATTCGGGACTCCCGCTGCGGCTGGTCAAGCGCATGCGCGACCACACGGCGCTGCCTGCGCCCGCGGGGTTGCAGCGCTCGCCGACGTATGCGTGGGACTACGCCCAGCGCCTGTGCGAGCTGGTGGCGCAGGGGTGTGAAGGCGTTTACAACATGGGGGGCCCAACCTCGCTCGGACGCCACGAGTGGGTGGAGCTCCTGGCGGACGGCCTCGGCTGCTCGCGGGAGCTCGTTCAGGAGGGCTCAAGTGCCGCTTTCCTTGAGGCGTGCGGGGAGGATCCGCACTTGAGACTGCCGTCGAACACGGCCCTCTCCGACGAGAAGGCGCGTGCCGCGATCGGGTGCGCGGCGGTGGCTCCGGAGCGCGGCGTGGGGCTCATGTGCGAGCAGCTGCGCCGCATGCTCGAGCCAGTTGGGCTTCCGGCACGCTAGTCTGCGCCACTGCCGGTCACACCTATCGAAAGGGAGCACTCCATGAACAAGAGCCAGCTTGTCGAGACGATCGCCGCCGACAGTGGTCTCTCCAAGGCGGACGCGGGACGTGCGGTCGAGTCGTTCCTGGCGACCGTGGGCAAGACGCTGAAGAAAGGCGACGAGGTCGTGATCACGGGCTTCGGCAAGTTCTCCGTGGTCAAACGGGCGGCCCGTCAGGGCGTCAACCCGCGCACGGGCGAGAAGGTGAAGATCAAAGCGTCCAAGGCCCCGAAGTTCACCCCCGGAGCGAGCCTCAAGCAGACGGTGCACCCCAAGAAGTAGGCGAGTTCTTCCCGCCGGACACGCTCGGCGATCTTCCCCGGTATGAAGATCGCCGAGCTGTTCGAGAGCATCCTCGGCATCCACGGCCTCGCCGAGCTGCCGATCCGCTTCGGCGCGTAGCGACTCCACCGCCGGCGTCGAGCGGCGCCTTGGCACGGATTGCGGCCGCTCCGCATCCTCAGACGCCTCCGGTCGGCCCGCCGGCTGCGACGGGTGGATGGAATCAACCCGAAGATCCGTCTATTGTGACCACCCGAAGATCACGGGTGTCTGGCACGGTGGCCTGATAAAGACGCGATGGCAGCCAATTGACAGGGGGGTGAGCGGCGGCTGGAGAGCGACATGGATGTCGAAGGCGGCGTCAGCCGCCGCAGCAGCCCAATCGAAAGGAATCTGAGGCATGTTCTGGATGAGAGGTTTCGCAGGCCGGTCAACCCTCGCGACGGTGGTGCTTGTGGCGCTGTGCGCGCTCGCGGTGGGCGCTGGGAGCGCACAGGCGGGGGAGTACCACGTGTATGGCTGCCGGATGCCCAACGGGCAGGTGGCGCCCACGGACGGGTGGAGTGGGAGCGCGACGGGTGTGTCCGTCCACGCCGAAGACAAGTGCGCGAAAGGCGGAGCGCTTGTCGCCGCACTCAGCGAAGGTGTTAGTCACGCGGTGGGAACCGACACTGCCACTTGGATGTTGAGCCTTCCGGCTGGTGAGACCCTTACCAAAGCAAGTCTTTGGCGTGCAGGGGACGCCGAAGGCGGTGCGGTAGCGAACGCAACCTACGAGTTCTGGTTGGCCGGCCCGACCCAGCCCGAAGCGTTCGGTTCATGTGTCTACGTGTCTGGCTGTATGAAAACCGTCGGTGAACCCGAAGAACCGCTCTCGGTGTCCAATCTGCTGCCGGTGCCGGTCGCCAACCTGGGTGAACACCTGTACGTGAACGCTTCGTGTGGAGGCCTCCAGACGTACAAATGCCCAAGCGGCAAAGGCGACAGCAACGGTTACGCCGCGGTCGTCTACCTCTACGCCGCCGACCTGGTTCTCGAACAGTCCTCCCAGCCCACCGTCACCAACGTGGAAGGCGAACTCACTACCGCCCCCACGCTCACCGGCACGGCCGACCTCGCGCTCCACGCCGAAGACTCAGGCTCGGGCGTCTACCAGGCCGTGTTCACGGTCGACGGCGCCGAAGCGGGTCGCACCGTGCTCGACGAAAACGGCGGCCACTGCCGCGACGTGGGCCAGACAAGCGACGGCCTCCCCGCGTTCCTCTACCTGCAGCCGTGCGCACCCTCGCTCAACGCCGACCTCCCCCTCGACACGACCACGCTCGCCGACGGCGCCCACCATCTCGTGGTGTCCGTCACAAACGCCGCCGGCAACTCCACGGTGGCGCTCGACCGCAGGGTCACGGTCGCCAACCAGCCGCAAACCCCATCCCCCAAAACCAATCCCACCCCACCATCCCAGGGCGACAACGGCACGAACGCTTCGGCCGGCGCCACGCTCAAGGTGCGCTGGAGCGCCACCGCGAAGGCGAGCCTCGCCGGGGCCTACGGTCACGCGCAAACGGTGCTCGGGCGCCTCACGGCGCCCGGCGGCGCCCCGATCGCCGGGGCGCTCGTGCAGGTGCTCTCCACACCGAGCTTCCAGGGCGCGAAGACGGTCGCCCTCGCGAGCGCCCGCACCGCCGCCGACGGGAGCTTCCGCCTGCGGCTGCCCGCCGGCAGCCCGTCGAGCCGGCTCACGTTCGCCTACAGCAGCCACTCCGGGCAGGCCGTGCCCGACGTCACCGCCACGCTCGCCCTCACGGTCGCCGCGCGGCTCAGCCTGAACGTCACCCCGCGCACCTCCCACGCCGGCGGCGCCATCGTGTTCACCGGCACGCTCGCGGGCGCCCCGCTCCCGCCGGGCGGCAAGCAGCTGGTGCTCGAGGCCGGCACGCTCGGTGGCCCCTGGCGCCAGTTCCAGGTGCTCTCCACCGCCGCCCACGGCCGCTACCGCTCAAGCTACCGCTTCCGGCTGGGTGGGCCCATCGATTACGAGTTCCGGGCCGTCTCGCGCCAGGAGGCCGACTTCCCCTACGCGACGGGCTCGTCGAACGTGGTGCGGGTGCACGAGCGGTGAGGGGCTGGCGTATGTGGTCCAAAGCGACACCGAAAAGTGGTCCAAAGCGACACTAAAACGTGGTCCAAAGCGATGGTGGGCAACGAAAACGCGCGAAAGCGGGAACGAAACGCGCGCGAAACCGGGACTGATCATCGCGCGAAAGCGGGAGTAAAACTGCCGCCAAATGGGGAATGAGCCCACGAGATCGACCTGATCGCGGAGTTCTCGGCGGGCGACGCTGTGGGCGTGAGGGGGATCGCGGCGCCTCACACCTTCTTGTGCGTCTCTCCGAGGCCGGCGACCTGGACGCCCTCATGACCTACGACAAGCGCCTCGCCGAGGGGACACGCGAGCATGGCATTCCCGTGCTCTCGCCAAGCTGATCCTCGCAGTCGAGATCAAGTATCGCGGTCGTCCTCGCCGAAGTAAAACAGCGATGTCACGTCGATCGGCTTGCGCTCGCTACGCGCCTGCGCATGGATGTCCTCCAGCGGATTGCCGGCGCGGTAGTGGGCGCCGCGCTTGGCTCCGTGCTGCTCGAGCAGGCCCGCCTGGGCCATCGCGCGCAGGTCGCCTGTGGCGAGCTGGTTTGAGATCTCCTCCTGCCACGACGTGCGCAACGTGGCGCGGTATGAGCCGTTGCGTACGGTCAAGCCCAACGTCGCCTCGTACAGCGCGGCCATGCAGCGCTCGGGGAGCCGGTGGCGCTCGCGCAGCTCATCGATCTGAAGCCACATCCACTCCGACTCCTTTACGCGCCGCAGCACGCTGGCCGCCTGGATGAAGTGGGCTTGCAGGCAGTACCTCACCCACGGGCGCGCGTCGCCGTCGGGGCTCCAGCGTCCGCGGCCCACCTGCGCCAACACCTGGTAATAGGAGGCCGTGTTCGCGCCGAGGTACTCCTCGATGCCGCAGAACTCCGGCTCCACGATCTGCTCGCGTGCGAGCACGAGCGTCTGCAGGCAGCGTGACATGCGGCCGTTGCCGTCGCGAAACGGATGGATCATCACGAGGTTCAGATGCGCCATGGCGGCCCTCACCATGGCGGGAGTCCCGCCATCGCCGGCAAGCTCGGCCACCAGCTCGTCGATCAGCGCCGGAACGTCTGAGGCATCGGGACCCTCATAGACGACATCGCCGCCGGCCTCGTTGCGGATCCAGATCGATCCCGGCCGCCAAAGCCCGGGTGAGGCCTCGAGCTCGTGCTCGCACATCATGTAGTGCAGGCTGCGAATCAGCTGAGGCGAGTATCCGAAGTGCTTGTCGCGGGCGAGCTGGAGCACGTAGGTCATGGCCCGCCGGTAGCCCACCACCGCCTGCCAGTCCTCGCCCGCGGCCTCCATCGGCTCCTCCGAGGCACCCGCCGCGAGGGCATCCTCGACAGACACGTTGAAGCCCTCGATGCTGTTCGAGCCCTGGATCGCGCGCGCCCCGAGCACACGTCTAACCTGGCCCACCCAACGTCGCGGTTGAGCCACGTAGGAGCGCAGCTGCCGGCGCAGCTCCTCGATCTTCTCCAGCGCCGCCTCTTCTTTGAGGCTCGGTGGGGGAGTCTGAAAAACCACGTGGACTACCGGCGCTTGTTGATATATCGATTCAAAGCAGGCTTCGCGCTGATATTATCATTGATATAGAACAATGTTATCCGACGGCGTGGGTCTGCCACGCGGCGGCGCCAGGCGCTCCCAGACCGCTACGCTGCCGCGCTTGGAGCCAGTGACACCGGCAAGTGAGCCAAGCGATCGCACGCTCCCGCGTGCGATCGTGGACCCGACGTTCTGGAGGGCGCGCGCCGTGCTCGTGACCGGCCACACCGGGTTCAAGGGGGCTTGGCTGTCGCTGTGGCTGCAGGCGCTCGGAGCCCGTGTCACCGGGCTCTCGCTCGGCGTGCCGCCCACCGAGCCCTCGCTGTACGAGCTCGCGCGGGTGGGGGATCGGATGGCCGACAGCGTCGCCTGCGACGTCCGCGATCCCGGGGCTTTGGCGAGCGCGGTGGTCAAAGCGCGCCCGGAGATTGTCATCCACATGGCCGCCCAGCCGCTCGTTCGCCGCTCGTTCGCCGCGCCGCGGGAGACGTTTGAGACGAACGTGATGGGCACCGTCAACCTGCTCGACGCCGTACGTGCCTGCGAGGGGGTGCAGTCCGTTGTGGTCATCACCTCCGACAAGTGCTACGAGAACCGCGAGTGGGAGCGGGGCTACCGAGAGTCCGACCCGCTCGGTGGCCATGACCCCTATTCGAACTCCAAGGCAGCCGCCGAGCTCGTCACGAGCGCCTACCGGCGCTCGTTCTTCTCCGACCCGAACGGCCCGCGCGTGGCCTCCGCGCGCGCCGGCAACGTGATCGGCGGGGGCGACTGGGGGGAGGACCGGCTCATCCCCGACATCGTGCGTGCCGCCGTCGAGGGGGAGACATTGCGACTGCGCAACCCGCACGCCGTGCGCCCCTGGCAGCACGTGCTCTCCCCGCTCAGCGGCTACCTCGTGCTCGCCCAAGCCCTGTGCGAGTCGCACGACTACGCCAGCGCCTGGAACTTCGGGCCCGGCGACTCCGACGTCCGCACCGTCGAGTGGGTCGTGCATCGCGTCTCGGAGCTATGGCCTGGCGGTCTGCGCTGGGCCGCCGCCGACGGTCCCCACCCGCACGAGGCCCACTACCTCAAGCTCGACTCCTCACAGGCGCGGGAGCGGCTCGGATGGGCCCCGGCGATGTCGTTGGAGGACGGGCTGGCTGCCACCGTCGCTTGGTACGGCGCCTGGCAGGGCGCCGGCGATATGCGCGACGTGACGCTCAGCCAGATTGCCAGCACGTGTCAGAGAGCATCCCACGCGTAGCGCGCGAGCGCGGTCTTCGCCGCCACTGCGCCCGCGCCGTTTGTGGAATAGTGCCGCCTCGACCGCACTACCACGGAGGACATGTGACTACCCGCAAACCCGCCCCACGCACCAGTCTGATTACGCGCACCACGTGCCGTATCTGCGGCTGCGCGTACCTCGCGCCCGTGCTGTCACTTGGCGAGCAGCGCATCGCGGGGGCGTTCGCGGATCCCGGCGGCGACCAGCCGGTGGAGCGGGCGATCCCGCTCGAGCTGGTGCGCTGCGACATGACGCGCGACCAGGAGGCGTGCGGCCTGATCCAGACCAAGCACACCGTCCCCGGTTCGATCCTCTACAGCTCCTACTGGTATCGCAGCGGGGTCAACCGCACGATGACCGACAACCTCCACGGCATAGCTCGCGGCGTCGAAGCGATCGTGCCGCTCGAGTCCGGCGACCTTGTCGTGGACATCGGCTGCAACGACGGCACGCTGCTGGATGGCTACCGGGCGGAGGGCTTGCGCCACCTCGGCTTCGACCCCTCAGACGTCGCGCGATACGCGATCGCGAAGGGGTATGACGTCGTCAACGACTTCTACTCGGCCCAAGCGCTGCGACAGCGCCGTCCCGACCAGAAGGCCAAGGCGATCACGAGCATCGCGATGTTCTACGACCTCGAGTACCCGCGCGCGTTCGTCGCCGACGTCGCCGAGGCGCTCGCCGAGCGAGGCATCTGGGTGATGGAGCTTCACTATCTGCCGATGATGCTCGAGGCCAACGCCTTCGACGCGATCGTGCACGAGCACCTCGAGTACTACTC
>PLYX01000030.1 GCA_003151895.1 Solirubrobacterales bacterium | reverse complement strand
ACGGCGGAGAGCTCGCGCGCCATCGGCTCGAGCTCCTCCTCGCTCAGCGCGAGCCGGGCGAGCCGGGCCACGTGCAGTACCTCATCGCGGGCGATCACAGTGGCGGCATTCTACGGTGCGCCCGCTCCGCTCCGTGGAGCGGGCGCGATCCGGCCGGACGGCGCTACTGCTGAGGCGGCTGGGATCCGCCCTGCTCGGGCGCAGCGGGAGGCGGCAGCGGCGGCGCCGCCTCGGCGGGGGCTGCGGCCGGGGGCGGTGCGGGGGCGGAACCCGCCCCGGGGGCCGAGGAGCCCGACGAGCTCAAGCCGCTGAGCGCGCCGCCCGCCTGCTCGCGCACGTCGGCGAGGGAGGTGCCTTCGGCCAGCATCTTCAGGTAGCCGCCGTACGTGACTGCCGCAGCGGCGATCAGGCCGAGCCAGATCCCGATCTTGATGCCGTAGGAGTACCCGTAGTGCACACCGGCGACCGTGCCGCTCTGGCCGCCGCTCGGGTGTTTGAAGATCCGGTAGAGGATCAGGACGGCCGAGAGCGCGCCGAGGCCCGCGACGATCGCGCCGAGGCTCACCGGGCTCTGAATCTGGCGCTGCGTGGCCGTCACGAAGACGACGCCGAGCGCCACGATGATCGTGATCAGCCATATCCAGCGGCTGTTGCTGAAGCTGTGCCAGCCGTTGGAGCTGGCGTTGATCCCCCCGAGCGGCGTGTTGGAGCTGAAGCCCAGCCACTTGAAGAAGAACAGGAAGATGAAGAAGGCGATCGCGCCGCCACCGATAACCTGATCGGCGCGACGGAGCCGGTTTATGTCGAAGTTCATTGGTGCAGTGCCCCCCGTGGGTCGGTTGGAGCGCGAGCCGCCGAGACAGCGATCCGGCGGCCGGAAGCCGCGCCCTTTGTGAGCGGGTTTCCGCGTGCGTGCCGCCAATCCTGCAACGCGCGAGCTAAGGACGCGCGCGCGGCTCGGGCGTGGCGCGCTCATACAGCGCGGGGCGTTCGTCGCGCAGCGCCAGCCACGCGCCGATCAGGACCAGGCCGGAGCCGACGAGCGCGAGCCACGCGCCGGCGCACAGCGAGCTCGCATGGTCGGGGCGCTCGAGCACCCTCACGACGGCGGCGATCACGGCGATCAGCCCAAGCGGCACGCACCACACGGCCGTCGCCACGGGGAGCGCGGCGCTGCGCTCTGTGAGCGCGCTCACGACCATCGCCAGCGCCGCGCACAGGGCGGCGAGGATCAGCACCATGCCCGGCCCGAAGGTGTCCCACGCGTCGAGCTGCCCGATCGGGCTTTCGTACCACGGCTCCAGCAGCGAGACGATCACGCAGGCCGAGCCCGCCAGCGCGAGCAGCTCTCCCACGCGCAGCCGCCGCAGGCTCATCGGTGCAGCTCCCCCGCGTCCAAGCCCGAGAGCAGCGCGAGCAGGTTCGCCTGGTAGCGCGCGGCCTGCAACGTGTTGCGCAGCAGGAACGCGATCGTCATCGGGCCGACGCCGCCGGGCACGGGCGTGATCGCCGAGGCGACCTCCACCGCGGCCGCGAAGTCCACGTCGCCGACGAGGCCGCTCCTGTTGCCCGCCTCCTGCGGCGTCAGGCGGTTCATGCCGACGTCGATCACGACCGCTCCAGGCCTCACGAAGTCGCCCNNCACACCTCGCGCAGGTCGCGCGTGCGCGAGTGGCAGACGGTCACGGTGGCGTTCTCGGCGAGCAGCAGCTGGGCCATCGGCTTGCCGAACAGGTTAGAGCGCCCCACCACGACGGCCTCTGCGCCCTCCAGCGAGACGCCCGTGTCGCGCAGCATCTCCATCACCCCGGACGGCGTGCACGGCCGCAGGCCGGGGCGTCCCAGCGACAGCAGCCCGGCGTTCACGGGCGTGAGGCCGTCGACGTCCTTGTCCGGGCCGATCAGCGCGGTCAGCGCGGGCCCGTCGAGATGCTCGGGGACTGGCAGCTGCAGCAGGATCCCGCTGACGGCGGGATCGGAGCCGAGCGCGTCGAGCTCCTCGGCGACCTGCTCGAAGGAGGCCTCGGCGGGCAGGCGCCGGTCGAAGGGGACCATGCCCACCTCCACGCACGCGCGCTGCTTGCCGCCCACGTAGACGGCCGAGGCGGGGTCCTCCCCGACGAGTACCGTGGCCAGGCCCGGCGCCTGGCCGGTCTCGGCCGTGAACGCCTGCACCTCGCGCGCGACCTCGCCGCGCACGCGCGCGGCGATCGCCCTGCCGTCGATGATCGTGGCGCTCATACTGCGGATGCTATGCCCTCGGGCACGATGGGAACGTGTGCGCCTCAGCGCCGGCTGACCGGCGCGTACTCCGCCATCAGCTTGCGTTCGGAGCCATCGCCCGCGAAACGTACGACGATCACGCCGCCGGGCTCGACGCCCGTGACCACGCCCTCGCCGAAGGCGGCGTGAACGACGTCCTCTCCGAGGCGGAAGCTGCTCGCCGCGGATGACTCCTCGCGCACGCGTGAGCGCGCCCATCCGCCCGAGGCGGGAGGACCGGGCGCGGCGGCCATCGCACGCGAGCGGCCCCCTCCCCTGCCCGCCGCGAGCGCGCCCGGGCGGAACACCGTCTCCATCGGCTCCTGCATCAGGTCGGCGGGGATCTCGTCGAGGAAGCGGCTGCGCATGCCGTAGGTCTGCGCGCCGAACAGCGTGCGCCGCCTCGCGTAGGTGAGGTAGAGCGCTCTCATCGCCCGCGTCACCCCCACGTAGAACAGTCGCCGCTCCTCCTCCAGGGCCCCTTCGTCGAGCGCGCGCGAATGCGGGAAGACGCCCTCCTCGCAGCCCACGATGAACACGATCGGGTACTCCAGTCCCTTGGCGTTGTGCAGCGTCATCAGNNAGGCCCTTGGCGTTGTGCAGCGTCATCAGCGTCACGAGGCCCGCGTCGTCGGTGCGCGTGTCGGCGTCGGCCACGAGCGCGATCTCCTGGAGGAACACGTCGAGTGAGTCCTCGCCCGGCTGCGCCGCCACGTCGAACTCGCGGCCCACCTCCACGAGCTGCTCGAGGTTCTCGATCCGGCCCTGCGCCTCGATCGTGCGCTCGGCTTCGAGCGCCTCGATGTAGCCCGTCTGGGAGAGCATCGCCTCCAGCAGCTCGCCGATCGGCGCGCCGCGGATTCCCTGCGCCGTGCGCTCCCCGCCCGCGGGCGGCTCGCCCCGTCGGGGCTCATCGGCGGGCACCCCTGCGACCGCGCGCAGCTCGGCCATCGTGTCCATGAACCTGCGCAGCGCCTTGATCGCTGCGGCGCCGAGGCCGGGCACCGCCTCGGGATCGGCCGCGGCGTCCCAGACCGCGACGTCGAGCGCCGCCGCGTGGGAGACGACGCGCGAGAGCGAGGTCGCGCCGATGCCCCGCCGCGGAGAGTTGGCAACGCGCGTGAAGCTCACCACGTCGAACGGGTTGGCCAGCAGCGAGAGGTAGGCCACCGCGTCCTTGACCTCCGCGCGCTCGTAGAACTTCGTGCCGCCGATCACCTGGTAGGCGATCTCGCGCCGCACGAGCGTGTCCTCGATCACGCGCGACATCGCATTCGTCCGGTAGAAGACGGCGATCTCCGAGCGCGAGGGGTGGGTGGGATCCTCATCAATGAGGCGCTCTGCCTCCCCCACCACGAAGCGCGCCTCCGCGTGCTCGTCGTCGAGGCCGTGCACGCGAATCGGGCTGCCCTGCCCGCGCTCGCTCCACAGGCGCTTGGCGATCCCGCCGCGGTTGTTGGCGATCACCGCGTTGGCGGCCGACAGGATCGTCTGTGTGGATCGATAGTTCTGCTCCAGCTTGACCACCCGTGCGTCGGGGAAGTCCTCCTCGAAGTCGAGGATGTTGCGCACGTCGGCGCCTCGAAACCCGTAGATCGACTGGCTGTCGTCGCCGACCACCGCCAGGTTGCGATGGCCCGGGATGTTCACGCGCTCGCCGCGCGTGGGCTTTGAACGGCCGCCCCCCACGAGCAGCTGCAAGAACCGGTACTGGGCGTGGTTGGTGTCCTGATACTCGTCCACGAGCACGTGCTTGAAGGCTTGCGCGTAGCTCGTGCGCACCTCCTCGAAGAGCTCGAGCAGGTTGACGGTGCGGAACAGAAGATCGTCGAAGTCCATCGCGTTCATGCGGTGCAACTCGTGCTCGTAGAGCCCGTAGACCTCGGCGAGCACCTCCTCGAACTGCGACCCGATCGACTGCGCGCAGTCAGACGCGGTGAGCAGCTTGTTCTTGGCTTGGGAGATCTGACTGTGGATCGCGGCGGGCGCGAAGCGCTTGGGATCGACCCCGACCTTCTCCATGCAGCGCTTGACCATGCGACGCGCGTCGGCTTGGTCGTAGATCGTGAAGCGAGCCGTGTACCCCAAGCGCTCTCCCTGCGCACGCAGGATGCGAGCGCAGGCGGCGTGGAAGGTCATCAGCCACATCCCGCGCGGGTGCTGGCCGATCGGCGATCCCGCCGTGTGCCCCGAACGGGGTATCGATCGTCGATCGGCGAGCAGGCGCTCCACGCGCCCGCGCATCTCCTGGGCCGCCTTGTTCGTGAACGTGATCGCGAGAATCTCGCTCGGGTGGGCCTGGCCCGTGAAGATCAGGAACGCCACGCGATGGGTCAGCACGCGCGTCTTGCCGCTGCCCGCGCCCGCCAGGATCAACAAAGGCCCCTCCCCATGCGTCACCGCCTCGCGCTGGGGCTCGTTCAAGCCCTCGAGCAGCGCCTGGACGCGCTCGGAGTGATCGGTTTCCACCATCCCCCGGAGCATAGAGGCGGGGTCGGTTGCAAATGGGCGGCCGAGCGGGGCCGCTTGGGCACGTCAGGCCCGCCGATCGGGATGTGGCTCGCTCAGCCCCCGGCCGGGTTCGGCCCCTTGACCGTCCGCGGCGGCCTCACTTCGGCAGGCGGCTCGGCCTCCCCGCCGGAGAGCTCGGCGACCGCGCGCTCGAGCGCCCCGATGCGGCTCGCCAACCCTCCGATCGCCTCGGCGATCGGGTCGGGGAGGTGGATCCAGTCGGCGTCGGGGCCCTCGGGACGGCGGCCGTCGACCCGCACCGGGTGACCGGGATTGCCGACGACCGTGGAGTTGGGGGGCACGTCGGTGATGACCACGCTGTTGGCGCCGATCTTGGCCCCGTGGCCGATCGTGATCGGTCCGAGCAGCTTGGCGCCGGAGCCGATCGTGACGTTGTCCTGCACCGTGGGATGACGCTTTCCGGTGGCAAAGCCCGTGCCACCAAGCGTGACACCCTGGTAGAGCGTGACGTCGTCGCCGATCTCGGCGGTCTCCCCGATCACCACACCGGAGCCGTGGTCGATGAACAGGCCCTTGCCGATGTCGGCGGCCGGATGAATCTCGATCCCGGTCAGCGCTCTCGACACGAGCGCGATCGCCCGCGGGAGCAGCGGGATCTCAGATGCGTGCAGCGCGTGCGCCACACGGTGGGAGAGCAGCGCCTGGATACCCGGCCAGGTTGCCACGATCTCGACGGGGCCCACGCCGCGCGCGGCGGGATCGCGGTCGCGAGCCACAGCCACGTCACGGCGAAGCTCCTTTGCGACCCGCGCCACCGTACCGATGCCGAGCATGGAGAAAGCGTAGCGGCCCTACGACGGCGCGAAGAATGCCTGGGAGACGTAACGCTCACCCGAGTCGGGCATGATCGTCACGATTCGCCTGCCCTTGGATTCGGGCCGACCGGCGACCTGCAGGCTCGCCCATAGAGCGGCGCCGCAGGAAATACCGGCGAGAACACCCTCGCGCTTGGCGCAACGCCACGCGGTTTGGATGGCGTCGTCGTCTGAGACGGCGATCACCTCGTCGATCATCTCCCTGTTGAGCACCGGCGGGACGAACCCCGCGCCAATGCCCTGGATGCGATGCGGTCCCGCTTTGGCGCCAGACAGGACCGCCGAGCCCTGCGGCTCGACCGCCACGATCCGCAGGCTCGGGTTGCGCTCGCGCAGGTATTCGCCGACGCCGGTGATGGTGCCGCCGGTGCCCACGCCCGCGACGAGCACGTCGATGCGCCCCTCGAGCGCGCGCTCGATCTCCGGGCCGGTGCTGCGACGATGGGCCTGCGGGTTGGCGGGGTTTGAGAACTGGTCGGGCAGGAACACGTCGGGCTGGCGCGCCATCTCCTGTGCGGCCTGCACGGCCTCGCTCATGCCGCCAAGCGACTCGGTGATCTGCACGCTTGCCCCGTACAGCTTCAGCAGGATCTCGCGCTCGCGGCTCATCCCCTGAGGGAGCGTGAGCACGAGGTCATAGCCCTTTGCGGCGCACACGAACGCGAGCGCGATCCCGGTGTTTCCGCTCGTGGCCTCGACGATCGTGGTGCGTCCCGGCTCGATGCGGCCTTCGGCCTCGGCGGCCGCGATCATCGCCACGCCGATCCTGTCCTTGACGCTCCCCCCCGGGTTGAACGCCTCGAGCTTCGCGTACAGCTCGACGCCGGCGTCCTCTGCTGCGGTGCCTTCGAGCATCCGCTTCAGCCGAATGAGCGGTGTCTCTCCCACGAGTTCGGCAATGTTGATCGGGATTGAGGCCATAGCTCTCACGACAATAGTCGCCGCGGCCCGGGAACGCTCAGATGTGGTACATGCTCGCGCCGGAGTCGCGCGCTTCGCGCTCGATCACGTCCGCGATGGTGGTCTGCTCGAGCACGTCGCGGGCGGCCTTCGAAGCGTCCCCAAAGACACCTTCGGCGTCGCGGCCGAGCGGCCCGTCGAGCAGCTCCACGACCTCCAGCACGGTCACCTCGGCGGGGTCGCGAGCGAAGCGGTAGCCGCCCTTCACCCCACGCTGCGAGCTGACCACCCCGGCACGGCGGAGCACCGCGAACAGCTGCTCGAGGAACTGCACCGGCATCTCACGACGGCGAGCGAGCTCGCCGATCGGCACGGGACCTGAGCCGCCTGAGCGACCGAGCTCCGCGAGCGCGGCCACCGCGTAGGGGGACTTGCTTGTGATCGAGATCATCGCGCACGCGCGATGCTACGCAACCCGCCCGTCGGGCGGTCGCTCGGCAAGCCAGAGCAGCACCCAACGAGCAAAGCGTGCCTGGCACAGAGGCGAGAGAGGACGCAGCATGACGCCGCCCATCTGCCGTCCTACAGCCAGCCGCGCTCAGTGGCGATCAATACCGCTTGTGCACGATCAACCGCGCCGAGCTTGCCGTAGATGTTGTGCAGGTGCGTGCGAACCGTGCTCGTGGAGAGCGTGAGCTCGTGGGCGATCTGCTTGTAAACCTTGCCTTCGGCCAGCCGCTGCAGCACGCCGAGCTCGCGTGCGGACAGCGGGCAGGGGTCGACCATGCGCTGACGCTGACCTCGGGAGCTGGGCATCTCGTACATCACGCGACGCAACTCCTCGGGCCCGAGCCCGAGAGTGCGGGCGCAGGCGAGCATCTCGCCGGGCGCGACGGGCGACCCGTGGGCGTAGTGGGCGAGCATGTCTGCGAGACGCACGAATGCCGCCTCGCCGGTGGCATCGGAATTGTGGTGGCGCTCGATCACGGTGGCGATCGCCGGGGGCAAGCCCCAGCGGCGGGCGAGCACGCCGCCCACAAGCGCATGGTCGACACCGAGCTCGCGCCGTTCCCGATGGATGCGCTTCTCGGGCGTCTGGCCATCCTTCTTGACCTGGGCGATGTAACCCGGGTAGGCGTGCACGAGAACGAGCTTGCCGACGTCGTGCAGGAGACTCGTGACGGTGAGCCGGTCGCGATGCTCGTAGCCCACCTCGGCTGCGAGCCGGTCTGCGGTGTGCTGGGTGGCTAGCGCGTGCAGGCGGAAGCGCTCCGGCGCCGTGTCCCATCCGTTGGAGCGCTCGAAGAAGTTGAAAGTGCGCACCCTGCTGACGATCGACTGCACGGCCTGGGGCGTGAGCCGCTCGACGGCCCCAACGACAGTCTCGACGCGTTCTCCAGGCCCCTGTACCTCGTTGGCGAGACGCATCACGGCGATGATGAGCGCGACATCAGACTCGACGGCCAAGACGATGTCGGCGGTGGCGACGTTGTCCTTGGAGACGAGCGACAGCAGGCGTGTGCGCGACTCCGACAGTGCGGGGAACGCGTCGAGCGCCTCGAACGCCAGCATCAAGCGGCGGCCGTGGCCCTCATTCTGGTGGCGCTCGCCCGACCCACCCGACTCGTTAGAGCGGCGGTCGGTTACTGGCGAGTGGTTTGCGTCGCTTCCGTGCGTTGGCTTTGTCACTGTTGCTTGCGTGCGCATGACACCTGTCTTGACGTGGCCGGCATCCGAGCCGTCCAATTGGTCGTCAGGGGTCTATCGACACCTTTCAACGGATTGTTGAGCGGCGAGGCCACACGGAGGGGCTTACCGACCGTTACCCGGCGAGCGCCACGTCGACCCGGGCGCGCATCATCACCTCCTCACCCGGCGAGCGCCACGTCGACCCGGGCGCTCAGGGTTCGCTCGTTACCCGGCGAGCGCCACGTCGATGCGGCGCAGGGTCTCCTCGCGGCCGAGCAGCGCGACGCTCTCGAAGATGCCGGGCGAGATCGTGGTGCCCGCAATCGCGACGCGCACGGGCTGGTAGACCTCGCGCGGCTTGACGGCATGACGCTCGACGACGCTCGCGAGCGCAGCCTCGACCGCCGGAACGTCGAAGCTCACAGCCGAGGAGAGCTCCGTTCGAGCGTCGTTCAGCATGGAGACTCCCTGCTCCCCCAGCCACCGCTCACGCGCAGAGGCGTCCTCGGCGATCCCGGTGAAGAAGAAGCGCGCAAGCGGCCAGAAGTCGGCGAGCGTGTGGATCTTCTCCCGGCTGATCGCCACAGCGCCCTCGAGCAAGTCGCGGTCGGCTTCGGCCGCGCTCGCCGCCGCGGGATCGGCGATCCGCAGGAAGTCGAGCACACGGTCTGCGAGCTCGGGGACGGAGAGCTCGCGGATGTAGATCCCGTCGAGCCAGCGCAGCTTGATCTCATCGAAACGGGCAGGGTTGCGACTGACGCGCTCGAGCTCGAAGCGCTTCACGAGCTCGTCGGTAGACATGACGGTGGCGTCGTCCCCCGAGCCCCAGCCGAGCAGCGCGAGGTAGTTGCGCACCGCCTCGGGCAGATAGCCGGCTTCACGCAACTCCTGCACCGATGCGGCGCCGTGGCGCTTTGAGAGCTTCTTGCCGTCCGGGCCGTGTAGCAGCGGCAGATGCGCATAGAGCGGCTCGGGTGCGTCTGCGCCGAAGCCGACCGCCTTGGCTGCTTGCAGCACGAGCAGTTGCTTGGGCGTGTTCGACAGGTGATCCTCGCCGCGCACGACGTGCGTGATGTGAGCGTCGAGATCATCGATGGCGACCGCGAAGTTGTAGAGCACCGAGCCGTCGGCGCGTGCGATCACGGGATCGTCGAGGTGCACATGTTCGAAGCGAGTATCCCCCCGGATCACGTCGTGCACGACGGTTGCGCCGCCGGCGGGCACGCGCAGCCGTACCGCTCCCTCTTTCTGATTTCCCGCCCACCCCTCGCCGCGGAATCCGCGCTCGGCGCCATGGAGGCTCTTGTAGGCGGCGACGTCGGCGGCGGTGGCGCTCGAGCGGTAGGCATGTCCGCCGTTCAGGAGCGCCTCGAGCGCTTCGTGGTGGCGATCGGCCCGCTCGCCCTGGAAGACCGGGCCCTCGTCCCAGTCGAGCTGCAGCCAGCGCAGGGCATCGAGGATCTGCTCGACGTTCTCGGGTGTCGAGCGTTCGCGGTCGGTGTCCTCGATACGCAGCAGGAACGTGCCGTTGTGGCGCCTGGCGAGCAGCCAGTTGAACAGCGCGGTGCGAGCGCCGCCAATGTGCAGGGCGCCTGTGGGTGATGGAGCGAAGCGAACGCGCATAGGATCCACCGCCCCATGCTAATCGGAGCGCACGTATCCCCGGCGGGCGGCTTGCCGAAGGCGATCGAGCGGGGCGTCGAACGCGATTGCCGCGCGATCCAGATATTCAACCAGTCGCCGCGCATGTGGCGGCCGACCGTGTTCCGCCCCGAGGACGTGGAGGCCTTCCGCGAGGCGATGGCCGCCAGCCAGATAGACGCGGTGCTGATCCACGCCGTGTACCTGCTCAACTGTGCAAGCGACGATCCGGACGTCCGCGAGAAGTCACTCGCGTCGCTGGCCCATTCGCTGCGGGTTGGGCACGACATCGGGGCGTCGGGCGTGGTGCTGCATCCGGGCTCGGCCAAGACGGGTGACCCCGCCGAGGCGGTGGTGCGCGCCGGCGAGACGATCCGCGAGGCGCTGGCCGAGAGCGAGGTGTGTCCTCTTCACCTGGAGAACACAGCGGGCGCCGGCGGGACGCTGGGACGGTCGATCGACGAGCTGGCGTCACTCCTGGACGCGGCCGGCGGGAGCGAGCGCCTGGGTTTGTGCCTGGACTCCTGCCACCTGTTCGCCTCCGGCTATGACATCCGCTCGCACGCCGGGATGGACGCGCTTACGCAGGAGATCGCGGAGAAGGTCGGCGTGGAGCGCGTCGGGTCGCTGCATCTCAACGATTCGCAGACCACGCTCGGGTCCAACCGTGACCGGCATGCGAACATCGGCGAGGGCGAGCTCGGCGAGAGCGGCTGCACGGCGTTCCTGTCGGCGCCGGCGCTGCAGGACCTGCCGTGCGTGCTGGAGACTCCCGGCGAGAACCGCTCCGGGACGACGCGCGAGGAGGTCCAGCTCGCGGTGCAATTGCGCGAGCGGGGCCTGCGCGAGCGCTGAGAGGCCCGCTGGGCTGCGCGATACTGCGTCCTCCCTCCCTTATGTGCTCAAGCACACTGCGGTCGGTGCGTCCTTGTCTCGCTTGCCCAGCGGGCCTCTCAGGGGCTGATTGAGATAAGCGGCTAGCCGGTTGCGGCGAGCGCTGGTGAGGGCGCCAACGCTTGTTCGAGCTCGGCGCGCACCCCCGGGGTGTGCTGGACGCGGTATGCCTCACCGAGGCGCAGTATGCGCGTGCCGGCGCTCGTGAACATCTCGAGCACCACCTCCGCCGGGCCGCGGTTGGTCTCGATGATGTCCTTGACGTCCTCGATCGCGCTTGCCGGCAGGCGCGCCGCGTCGACCCGCAGGCGCACAGGCTGCGCTGCCGCGGCGTGTGCGACGGAGATCGCCCTGGCGTCACTGTTGGCGCGCTCGATCTCCTGGTGGGTGGGCGCGAACCTATCGACCGACTGGACGACGACGCACGTCTTGCCGGCCTCCTTGTGGTCCACTCTGCCTCTGACGAGCACCACCTGGTCGACCGCGAGCGCAGCCTCGTGCTCGGCGAGCGCCTTGCCGAAAACGAGGATCTCGACGGAGCCTTCGAGGTCGTCGAGTGTCGCGAACATCATGTGGTCGCCGTTGCGGGTGCGGATGCGCTTGGACTCGGTGATGATCCCGCCGACGGTCACCCAGTCCTTGTCGCGACGATCGGAGAGTGCCGCGAGCGAGCAGTCCACGCGCGCCCTGAGCGCCTCGCGCATCGGCTTGAGCGGGTGTGCGGAGATGAACAGGCCGATCGCCTCCTTCTCGACGGCGAGCAGCTGCGGCTGGTCGAACTCCTCGGATGGGATCGGCGGATGACTTGGCTTGAGCAGCCCTGTATTAAGTCCCACCCGCCCATCCACCCCCCCGGCGGTGGCGCCGGAGGACGGGGGCGCGGCGGGTTGGAGATCGAAGATCGAGCCCTGGCCGACGAGCGCGTCCTGCTGGGCCTTCTGGCCGGCCGACTGGGCGGTTTCGAGCACTGCGAGCATGCCCATGCGCGTAGCGCCGGTGGAGCCGAGCGCGCCGCACTTGATGAGCGCCTCGATCGCCTTCTTGTTGACGGCGCGGCTGTCGACGCGCTCACAGAAATCCCATAGCGAGGTGAACGGTCCGCCTTCCTCGCGGGCGCGCTGGATCGCCTCGACCGCCTGGTAGCCGACTCCCTTGACGGCGTCAAGGCCGAAGCGAATGTTGCGGTCGACGACTGTGAACTCGTGGTCTGAGAGGTTGACGTCGGGCGGCAGGATCTCGATGCCCATCTCCTCGCAGCGGGCAACGAAGAACGGGACCTTGTCCTTGGTGGACATCACCGATGAGATCAGCGCCGCCATGTACTCGGCGGTGTGGTTGGCCTTCAGCCAGGCGGTGCGGTAGGCGATCAGCGCGTAGCACGCGGCGTGGGACTTGTTGAAAGAGTAGTCGGCCGATTTTTCGTTGGTCTGCCAGAGGAACTCGATCACCTCGGGGCGGGTGCCCGAGGCGCGGCAGCCCTCGACGAACTCGGGCTTCAGCGCAGCCATCGCTTCGCGGTTCTTCTTGCCGATCGCCTTGCGCAGATCGTCAGCCTTGGCTCCGGAGAAGCCGGCTATCTCCTTGGAGATCTGCATCGCCTGCTCCTGGTAGAGGATCACTCCCTTGGAGGATTCGAGGATTGGGCGCAGGCGCTCGTCGGGATAGGAGATGTCCTGCGGGTTGCGCTTGCCCTTGGCGTACACCGGGATCTGGTCCATCGCGCCGGGCCGGTAGAGCGCGACGAGCGCCACGAGGTCGTTGAACTCGTCGGG
>PLYX01000018.1 GCA_003151895.1 Solirubrobacterales bacterium | reverse complement strand
TAACTGGGACATCGGCATAATTCGTCGGGGTGACGCCGTCGATGGTCACGAATGTCCAGAGCGCGGGCCAGATCTTCAGGAGGTTGTTGGCGAAGCGGCGGTGCAGGCGGTGGCGCTTGCTTTTCTTGCCGGCGTGCTGGAGCAGCGCGAGTAGCTCGTCCTGGATCGGTTTCATCTCCAGGATCAGACGCTCACGGTCTTGGTTCTCGGTGAACGCGTGCCAGGCCTTGAACATTCGGCCGGTCAAGTCAAGGCCAGCCTCCCCGAAGGTCTTCTGCAGAGCCAGTCCTTCGCTGTGGGCTCTGAAGTCTCGCTGCAGGTGTGACCAACATGCCTGGCGGTACTCGGGGTCTAGATGGTCGTAGGCCCACCAGCGATCGGACGTCACGATCCCGGCGAACTCGGGGCCCAAAAGCTCGATCAGCCGGTCACGGTGGCGATCGGCGACGATCCGGAAGATCGCCGCGTCCGGGGTCGCGGCGGTCCACATCGAGCGGTTCTCCCCGGCCAGAAACCAGCCGGTCTCATCGACGTTGATCGCCCCAGACCCCAGCACCCCAGCCACAAGCCGCTGATGAGGCTCGGCGAGCAGTCCGCTGGCGCGCTGGCAGATCTCATCGATCGCGCCGACGGAGATCGCGACCCCGAAGAGCTCGCCCGCGAGCTCGCTCAGATCGCGGCGGGAGACACGGTTACGCGCGGTCAACGTCACCAACGCCGCTTGCAGGATCGGCCCGAACGCTGACTCGCCAACCACGCCCAGGGTTCCGCGGGTCCGCTTGTGGCACGCGGCGCAGCGCAACCGGTGGGTGCGATGCTCGACGTACTCGACAGTGATCATGGGCAGCTCAGCGACTTGGTGGCGCCCGGCACCCCACCGCGGGACCTTCTCCACCTCCGTGAACTCGTGTCCGCAGCCCGAGCACTCGCTCGGGTAGTGATCGACGATCTCCTTCATCCGATCCTCTCCCAACAACCCGCGTCCCGAACCCCGATGACCGGGCTGGCCGCCCGCCTTGCGTCGCTCCCCGTCCTTCTTAAGCAGCTCCTTCGTCTTCGCTCTCGCCAACGCGCGACGCTCCTGCCGCGAGATCGCCGTGTCCGCAGACGGCGCGACCGAGCTGTTACGCGAACTCGCGGAGCCTTTGGCCTCCAATACCCGCACGCGCTCCTCCAGACGCCCGTGCGCCACCATCAGGCTCATCAAGAACTCCACGCACGCCTCACGGCCCGCGTCATAAACAGCCTCAGCCTCCGCCCGCTCCACACCCCAAGAATTCGCCGCCCCCGGCCACGCACCTGGTTATGGAAACCCAAAGGACTGAACGCCTACCAAAAGGTGCCTTTGAGCAGGGAAAACAGGTAATGGCGAGACCCAGACTCGAACTGGGGACACCACGATTTTCAGTCGTGTGCTCTACCAACTGAGCTATCTCGCCGCTGGCCCACCACCGGCTTCGCCGGCGGTGCCGTCGATCGGTAACGATCCTATCGGCTCGCGAGGGTGGCCCGCTCAGCCGCCCGGAACGTGATCCCACTCTTCCAGGTACGGCAGCGGGTCGATCGGATACCCGCCCGCGGCCTGCCAGCCGCCGACCCAGACCTCGAAGTGCAGGTGCGGTCCGGTGGCGTCGCCGGTCTGGCCGACCTGGCAGATCGCCTGGCCGGCGCTCACAGCCTGGCCGGTGCTCACGGCGAGCGAGCCGGCTTGGCAGTGGGCGTAGAAGAAGTCGAGCCCGTCGACGGTGTGCTCGGCGGCATACCAACCCGCGCCGCCCGCCTGGTAGGCGGTCGTGATGATGGTGCCCGCCAGCGGCGCCACCACGGTGAGGCCTTCGCTTGCGAGCACATCTTGGCCCTCGTGAATATGCCCGACGCGCCCCGCGCCGAAGCGGTTGGCGGCGTCGCCAAAGCTGTGCAGCCCGAGCACCGGGAACACGGCGCCTTCGCCCGCCGTCTGTGCGGGGCTCGGGACGCCGGCTTCGCTCACCGCGGGCGTCGGTGGCTTCGCTTTGGGCTTGGGCGTGGCGCGTGGACGGCGCACCGTGTGAGACGGCTTGCGCGGCGCCAGCTTGCGCGTGACCTTGGGCTTCGGAGCGAGCACCCCGTACTCGCTGCCGCCGGTCCCTTTCGTGGACGGCGCCGCCGCGCCGCCCGATCCCCCCGTATTGGCCGCGGTGCTCGCGGCCGCCCCCGTGCCCCCCGATCGCGCGGTGCCGACTGGCCCTGCGGCGACTGCGGGCGGGGCGAGGGTGCCGCCGGTGGAGCTGATGGCGAGGGCGACCCCCGTGGAGGACGCCGCGAACGTCGCTGAGAGCAGCATGGCCGTCGTGGCCTGTGCGGCTGCCTTGCAGGCATGCCTCATGCTTTGATCTTCGACTGCGCAGCGGTGCTCTCAAACCGCTGGGCGTCAGCTTGCGGCTTGGAATTCCTCCACGAGCGCGGCGTAGGTCCGCTGCAGTCCCTCTTCGACCGGCATCGCCGCGCGCCAGCCGAGTTCGCGCTCGGCGAGGCTCGTGTCGAGGCAGCTGCGCTTGAGCTCGCCCGGGCGCAGGTCGGCCGGCTGCGGCTCGATGTCCGAGCCGGCGGCGGCCTTGAGCACGTTCCACAGCGTGAGCACGTCGGTCTCCACGCCGGTGGCGATGTTGAACGTGCCGGAGGTTCCGTTTGCCGCCATCAGCGCCGACACGACGTCGCCCACGTAGACGTAGTCGCGCGTGGGCTTGCCGTGACCGAACATCTTCGGGGTCTTGCCCGTGTGGAGATGGTCGGAGAAGATCGCCACCACGCCGGCCTCGCCGTGCGGACTCTGGCGCGGGCCGTACACGTTGCCGAGCCGGCACACCGCGTGGGGCAGGCCGGAGGAGAGCGACCACGTCTTCACGTACGCCTCGGCCGCCCACTTCGATGCGCCGTATGGGGCGAGCGGAGCGGGGATGCGCTCCTCGGAGGTGGGTAGCGGCGCGTCGTCGCCGTAGAGCGCCCCGCCCGTGGATGTGAACGAGATGGTGGCGCCGAGCTTCGTGGCGGCGTCCACCACGTTGAGCGTGCCCAGCACGTTCACGGCGCAGTCGCGGCCCGGGTCGGCGACAGACGCGGTGACGGAGGCTTGCGCGGCGAGATGGTAGACGGCACTCGGCTGCACCTCTTCGAACACGCGGTCGAGCGCCACGCGGTCGACGATGTCGAGCTCGCACAGCCGGGCGCCCGCGGGCACCTTGGACGCCCTGCCGGAGGAGAGGTCGTCGATGACGGTCACCTCGTCGCCGGCGGCAAGCAGGGCGTCGACGAGGTGCGAGC
>PLYX01000081.1 GCA_003151895.1 Solirubrobacterales bacterium | reverse complement strand
CGGCGACGCTGCTGATGGTGCTCGCCGGCTCGGCGCTCTGCCGAGGACAGCAGAGCAGCGGCGAGGCGACCCACTACGAACTGTGCACCGCGGAGATCTTCACACGTGCGCTGCGCTGCGTCTTGCGTCCAGGCCATGCGACCTTCCGGGTGACACCGAAGGAGGGGACCGACCGTGGCGGCTGGAAGGCGGTGCGCCAGTTCCGCGTGCTGCTCGTGTGTGCCGCGCTGCTCACCACGGGGCTGCTGCTGCGGATCGCGCAGGACGTGGGCGCGGGAGTATTGCCTGCGATGCACGGCTTCGCCGCCTGGTTCGTGCCGCTGCTCGGAGCGGTCGAGCTGCGACGCGTGACCCGCACGCTCGTGCTCGTAGGCCGCCGGCGGCAGTTGCGTGGCGAGTACCGCACCCAGCTCACGGCCGCCGCGGTGATCGTGCCGAGCGACGACCTCGCACACGAGGGGCCTTCACTGCTCGGACGCATGTGCGACATAACCACCGGAGGGGTCGGCTTCGAGCTCTCGCGGCCCCTGCCGATCGGGACTGTTGCGAGCCTGACGGTCCAGCTTCCGGATGTCGCCGGGAAGCCGGTGGCGACACATCTCGAGGTGGCAGTACGCTCATGCTTGGCCCACGAGGAGGATTGGCGCATCGGTGCCGCGATCGTGGATTGCAAGGAGAGCGACCGGCGGCGGGTGCTCGCCTACTGCAATGTGGTGTGGCCCTATCGGCGTCTGCGCGGTGAGACGGAGCCCATGCGATCGACCGCGGCCTCATCCCAGAATGAAGCGATCTCATCGGCCCAGCTTGTCCAGGCGCCGCTCGCGTCGATGAGCTGAGCATGCGCAGATGCCGGCGCTGCGGTTACGTGCCGGCCGGCTTGGCCAAGAAAGACGCCTTCCCGTCGCAAGGGATAGAGTCGACCTGATCGGCTGAACCGTCCTCGACGCAGCGCTATGGCACTCGTGGAGCTCGGATTTGGCCCAGTTCGCGAAGCGGGGGACCGAGGAATCGAACCTCGAGCAAGGGTTTTGGAGACCCCCATGTTACCGTTACACCAGTCCCCCAAAACGCCCGATTTGCAGGCGAATTTGGTTTTGCAAGGAACGCTCGCCGGATGTCCCGCGTCAAACCGCGCGCAAGTCGTGCGGGGCGAGATGTCGGGTACGCGACCCACGCTCCGGCTTCCAGGATACTCTTGAGTGGAGATGCTCGGACGCTTGACGATCCTCGCTGCGGTGCTCACCGTCGGGCTCGTGCCCGCGCGCGCGGCCGCCACGCCCCAGGACGTGGCCTCGACGCACGCATATCTCGTGGCCGCCTATTCTGCCCTGCACGCCACGGTGACCACATGGTCGTCCGTCGAAGCCGACGTACACAAGCTCGACCTGAGGTTCGGCGCCGAATGTCCCGACGTGGGCGCCGGCTCGCCGCAGAGCAGCGAAGAGCAGAAGCTCGCCGCCGAGGTCGCGGGGGCGCTGTGGGCGACCGGCTACCACACCGACGCGAAGTTCGTGCAGGCGTTCGTCAAGGCGGTGAAGCCGCTGAGATGGAGCAATCCGGCGATCACGCGCAGCGCCCGCAAGTTCACGAGCAGCCTGACCGCGATGACCCGCCTTCCGGTGCCAGACCTCTGTGGAGACGTGCGCTCCTGGATCGCGGGAGGCTTCAACGCCGTTCCCGCCTCGACACAGCAATACGTGCGGCGCGTGGAAGCGATCGAAGTCAAAGAAATCCCCAGAGGACTGCTCGCCCCGTACGTCCAGCCCGCCGACAAGGGCCTCCGAGCTCGCGACGAACACCTCGCACTTCAGTTCGAAGAACTCGAATTCTCACGGGGCCAGGCCGACTGGAACATGCTGCTCGAAACGCTCGCTCTGAGCCAGTAGCTCACGCAGGCCGCGTCCTGCGGCCGCAGCGCGGCGATACATCGCTCGATAGGGTACGCGGGGGGCTACGGGTTGGGCGCCGACGTCTCGCGCTGGACGTACCACGCCGCCTGGATCGGATTGAGGAAGTGTGGCGGCTCCTCCACTTGCAGGCGATTGTCGTAATTTGCGTTATAGGAATATCCGTGGATGAGCGTCCCCCCGCTGATTACACCCGTCATTCCATTGGTGAAGAGTCCCGCGACCGCGCCGTAGACATTTAGGTGCCCGAGGGTAGGGGACCCGCAGTCGAAATTGTCGACAATGAAGGAGTGTTTGACCGCCAGGATCGCAGCGTAGATGATCGGTTCGTTTAGATCCTTAGGTTCTTCTGTGGTGTCGTTGCTGGCGGAGCCGCATTTGAGATATTCTGCACCTCCGCGGCTGCCCGTCAGCGGATGGTAGACGCGCACGAAGTTGTTTGCGATGAGGCCCAGCATGGCGTTCGTGGTAGGCACTCCTTCACCATTGCGCGGGGTTGTGATGTTGCCGTTGATGATGATGTCGTTTTCAGAGGCAATCGTCAGCGCGCTGGTGTATTCCCCACGCACATACACATTGCCGCACGCCGTATCTGTAGAATATGTCGGCTTGGGCCCAAAGGGAGAATACGATTCTGAACAGCCTCCGGCGACGTAGATCACTCCGTTGGGCGGAAACGCCACGCCGGTGGTCGTTTTTTCTTCTTCGGGGCCAGGAATTTTGTTGCCTACGTGCGTCTTGACAGTCATCGTGCTGCCTTCGAGCACGATTTCCGTCTTGCCCGTGTAGTCGTACGCCGCTTCGACGATGTGAGCTAGTTCTTCATCGCCGGGCGGCGGCTGGATCGACGGCACTTCTCCGGGCAATATGTGATCGCCCTTGAAGGTGGGTTCTGCCGTGCCGCATCCCTCGTTGGAGTACCCTGAATCGCCACCGACACTGTGGCGGAATTCGATCCGGTCGTTTTCGTTGCGGCCGAAGATGGGCTTGCCGCACACTCCGGCGTGGTCCTCGGTGTGCATCGGACCGTTGACGGATTCGCCTGTCCCGAAATAGTTGTTGAATACCGAGCAGCGGCCCGGCCGTTCTCCGTAGAACTGGCCACAGTCGGTCCAGTACGTGCTGGGTTCCCCAACGGGGATCGGGCCGTGGACGGTCGGATCACCCGTTTCGAACTTCGTGTACCACACGTAGCTGACGAAGTTGGCATTTCTAAACGTGGCCACGAGCGTGCGCTTCTCGCCGCCGGAGTAGCCGGTCGACTCGATGCGGAAGGTCCCGGTGGCCACACCCTGCTCTTCGAGCATGGTTTCCACCAGGCGGGTACGGTCGCATTTACGATCGCCCGCCGGCGCGGATTCGGCGGGTAGCAGCTGGATCGCGTATTGCTCGTTGGTGGCTTCGCCGTTCGTGCTCGGGACGGTCGCCCGGTGTGTGGTTTCGCCGACCTGGTTCAGCGCCGGATTGACGGTGGGCGGTTCGGTGCAGTAGCTCAGGTAGTTGCCATCCTGGGTGAGGTGGTACTCGTAGTCGTCGATGCCGGCCTGGGCCGCGTAGTAGGCTCGCTTCTGGGCGGTGTCGGTGCTGGTGAGATGGATCTCGCCGTTTGCCGCCGTGAACGTGGCGATCAGCAGCAGCGAGGTGACGAGCATCACGCCGATCGTGACGATCATCGTAAAGCCGTCCTGCCTGCGAAGCACCGGCGGACGACGAGACGTTGGTGTGGTGGACGCGGTCATGTCTGGGAGCAGGGATAGTTGGGGTTGCTCGATGCTTCCGAGGAGGGGGCCAGGCGGAGGATCGCCGAGTCTTCCAGCGCGACGGCGCGGTCTCCTTTTGCGAAGGCGCTTTCCTGGCCTTCTGGCGCCAGCGTGAAGCTGACCGTCACCTTCGAGATGATTTCAGATTCCAGTTCTTTTTCGAGCGGAACCGCCACCGGGTTGGGATTAATCTGACCAAGTTTGGCTCCCGTGTCACCTTCCCGGTAGTAGCGGTAGTATCGGAAGACCGGTTCGCTTGCCGTCTGTGTTACGCCGGTGAGCAGCTTACGTTCCGTCGGCGCTGCTTTTTCGTCGAAGACATAGTTGGGAGACGTCCCGGTGCTCGGCCACGACTTTTCGGTGAGAGTGCCTTCCGTTTTGCCGCTGGCCGGCGTGTAGACGATTTCTCGCAGCCTGACTGTCGACAATGAGGATACGGGTTCTTTGTATGTGTTCAAGGGACTGCTTTCGCTGATGAACTTCAGGACGTTTTCGTTGCCGCCCGGCTGGATGGGGTTGACCGTGGGCGCCACGCAGGAGGAGTGCAGCTGCAACATGAGCTTCTCCAGCGCCACCCTTCCGGTTTGGTCGACCTGCGCACGACTGGTGATGCGCGAGACATCCCTTGTCGTGAAGTCCAGGAGCGAGAAAGCCGCCAGGATGATAATGATGCCCATCGCCATGGAGACCAACAGCTCGATCAGGGTGAAGCCACGCTCGCTGCGTAGCGCTGCCGATGGATTGCCGAACAAGCTCATGGGCACGGTCCAGAGCTGGTTCCACTGGGGCTACCGCTTGGGCTGGTACCCAAGTAGATGGTGGCCGTGCCGCTGCTGGTGCCACCGTTGGTCCAGGCCGTCGATGGACCGGCGGGGACGTTGTTGGAGAATGAGCCTTCCCATCTCCTGGCGCTGTTGCTTACACACATCGTGTAGTTGCCATAGGGCAATCCCGGACGAGGCAGGGCCCCGCCGGGCGTGCTCGCGAACACGCGCTTGGTGCCACAGCCGGTATCGGTCGTGTAGCCGCTGCCGGTGGTTACGAGTGAGCCTTCGGCGGATGCCCCCGGACCCGTGCCACTCATCAGCTTGATATTCACCGGCGGCTGTGTCACTGTGACGGGCGCCGTGCCGCCGGCCGGGACGATAACTTCGACTTCTGGGTTGCCGGCGCTGAGCGCCTTCGGCCTGTCCGATTCGCACGAGCCGGCGTACACCGTGTAAGGCGAGGTCGCCAGGAATGGATACACCGTCGTCGGCGATTCGACGGTGGACTTATAGGTTCCGGCGCTCCCAAACGAGCGGAAGGTCGTCATCCCACTGTTGTGGGCTACGAACATGTCGCCTTCGACGTAAGCCGAGCCGGTGAAGCTGACCGCCAGCTTGCCCGCCGGTCCAAGATAGTATCCCTCCTTAGCCGTGGTCTCCGCGGGGAGATACACGCTGCGCGTGACGCTCACGTCTTCGTGAGTGTTTGAGTACCCATTTGGATCGACATAACTCGACTTGCTGACGTTGAGTTGGTATTCCCCTGGCAGCACGGCGAGGATCGCGCAGCCGTCGGAGGAGGTTTCGAGCTTGTGTTCTGTTGTTTCGGGCGACGGCCCAGTCGCGACTACCTGCGCCCCTTGTATGGGTGTGCCGGATTCGGTGACCTGTACGATCAGCGCGGCGCCCGGCGGCGGGCTGATGACGCTGGTCTCCACGACCGGCTTGCCGACGCCGAGCGACGGCCACGTCACCTTGGAGGTCGTCTGCAGGTAGTCGGCGCTTGGAGTGCTGGAGCTGCAGCTCGCGGTGGCGGTGGCGTCGGCGACGTACTGCGAGGTCGAGATGATCGTGTATTTCGTCCCGCTCTCGACCACTTCGCGCGTGCGGCTCAGTTCAGAGAGCTTGGCGACCGGTTCGCCGCGCAACTGATCCTCGTCCTGCTGGGCGAGCGCGTCGGCTTGGGAGCGTGCTCGCTGGAGGGCAACCGAGCGGTTGGTGCTGTCGAGGCCCGTGAGGCTTGCGACCACGACGAGCGCGATCAAGACCGCGCTGATGATCACCTCGATCAGCGTGTCGCCACGCTCCGATCCCAGCGGCGGAATGCCGCGTGCGGCGGGAGCGACCGCGGGGAGTGCCCGCGGGCGGGGGAGGGCCACCGGCCGGGATCGCCGGGCCGTGTGTCTGAGCCGGGAAAAGAATGTGCGGATCATCACGAGTGTCGAACGCCTGTCCTCGTTACGCGTGTCGGCATTTTGGGGCTGTTGCTTTAGCCCCGTTGGGCGGCACGCGGCGTCGCGCGCGAGACCGCGCCGAAACCCGGATAGACGCGGGACGACCTGTTCGCGACGCATGGCGCTCTCATGGCGACGCGCCTGACCCCCTACCCGCGACGCACGCGACCGCTGCATGGTGTAGTTTCAAGATGTGGCGAATTCACAAGACAGCGCTCCCTCCCAACACCCGGACCTACTCGCGGCGGTGGTGCTCCATACGCTCGTGAGCGAAGGCCGCGACGGCGTGACCGTCTCGCAGGTCGCGCTCGCCTGCGAGCGCAAGCCGGACGACCCCGCCGACAGGGACGAAATCGAAGCGGCCCTGGAGATCCTGCTCGACGACGACCTGGCCCTGTGCGAGGGCGAGCTCTTCCGGCCCACACGCGCGGCGGTGCGCGCCGGCGAGCTGAACTTCTGAGCGCGACATCCCGAGAACGGGCAGGCTCGGAGCTACTCCACCCCGTCGAGCAACGCCACCGGGCTCAGCCGAAGCGCTCGCGCGAGCTTCAACACCGTGCGCAGGTTCGGTTCGCGCCCGCCGCGCTCGTACACGCTGATCGCCGCGCGGTCGACCGCGGCCTCGTACGCAAGCGCCTCCTGGGAGAGCCCCGCTCCCTTCCTCGCCGCGCGCAGATTCGCGCCGAAGCGCGACCCGGGCTCGGTTGGGCGCTCCTCCCCGGCCGGTAGCTTGAACGCTCGCCGGCCGGCGAGACCTATGCCACCCAGCAGGTTGACGGGCTTCGCCTCGAGCGCACGAGCGACGCGCACCAGCGTCGAGAGGTCCGGCGCCCGCTCTGCCCGCTCCAGGAAGCTGATCGCCGCCCTGTCGAGTCGCGTGGCCTCCGACAGTCCCACCTGGGAGAGGCCCGCGTTCAGTCGCGCCGCGCGCATGTTCTCGCCGAACGCGCGCACCTGCTCGTCGATCTCGGGGTCCTTCGTATTCCTCACGAGCGCATCATCCACGCTCGCCTACAGAAACACCACGGCAAAAACACAAGCGGTTCGATGCGCAGTGCGATGGTACCTTCTGGTGGTGATCCCAGATGTTCGATAGCGGGCTCGACGACGCCGCCGATCGGGAGATCGGCCAGCACGAACGGCTGGCCAAGGCCGATCGCCTGCGCGCGCAGGGCATCGAGCCGTTCCCACACATCCCCTCCGGGGCGCGCGCCGAGATCGCCGCGCTGCACGCCGCACACGACCCGTCCGAGCTGAAGGCGGGCGAGCATCCGCGCTTCACGTATCGCCTCGCCGGACGCGTCATCTCAAGGCGCGGCCACGGCAAGACGACGTTCATAGACCTGCGCGACTTCTCCGGGCAGATCCAGCTGGCCGTGCGCCACGACACGCTCGGCGAGCAGGCGTATGAGCGCATCGTCGACCTCGACGTCGGAGACGTCGTGGAAGCCGAGGGCTGCATCTATGTGACTCAGCGCGGGCAGCTCGCGCTGAGCGTGCACAGGTGCGCGCTGCTCACCAAGGCGCTGCGACCCCCGCCCGCGAAGTACCACGGGCTGGGCGACACCGGCACGCGCTACCGCTACCGCGAGCTCGACCTGCTCGCCAACGAGACCACGCGCGAACTGTTCGTCACGCGCGCGAAGACGATCGACGCGTTGCGTGCGTTCATGGCGGAGCGGGGCTTCATCGAGGTCGAAACGCCGGTGCTCCAGGCACTCGCGGGTGGGGCCTCCGCGCGACCGTTTCTGACCCACCACAACGCGCTCGACCAGGAGATGTCGTTGCGCATCTCGGTCGAGCTCTACCTCAACCGCTGTTTGATCGGGGGCCTTGAGAACGTGTACGACCTCGGCAAGTGCTTCCGCAACGAGGGCATCTCCTACAGGCACAGCCCGGAGTTCACGATGCTCGAGTGGCTGATGAGCTACTCCGACCACACCGACGTGGCGCGCTTCACCGAGGAGATGGTGGCCTACGTGGCGCAGCAAGTGCTCGGCACGACCGTGATCGAACGCGGTGGCGAGCAGATCGATCTGATCAAGCCGTGGCGCAACACCACGATGCAAGCGGAGATCCTGCGCGTCTGCGGCGTCGACTTCCTGGCGGCCGGTCGCGACGAGCTGGCGGCGCTGCTGGACGGCAAGGTTCACCCCGACGCCGGCTGGGCGCAGGTGGTGCAGGCGGTCTACTCGAAGCTCGTCGAGCCCACGCTCAACCAGCCCACGCACGTGTACGACTTCCCGCTCGACTCCTTCCCGATCACGAAGGCCCACGCGAAGGACGCACGGCTCGCCGAGCACTTCGACGCGGTGATCGGCGGCATCGAGCTCGTCAGCGGCGACTCGGAGGTGACCGACCCGATTGAGCAGCGGGAGCGCTTCGTGGCGCAGCGCAAGCAGCGAATGGCCGACGACGACGACGCCCCGCACCCCCACGACGAGGAGTACGTGCGTGCGCTGGAGTACGGCCTCGCGCCGTCCGCCAGCGGCGGCATGGGCGTGGACCGCCTGCTGATGATCCTCACAGGGCACGAGACCCTGCGCGAGGTGGCTCCGTTTCCGGTGATGCGAGAGCTTCGTCAGGACTAAGATCGAGGCGATGAGTCAAGGAGAACACAACTTCGAGGAGCTGCACTTCAAGCCCGCCCCGGCGCTCGACGGCGAGGTGCCGGGACCGCGTTCGCGCGAGATGCTCGCCGAACAGGACGAGCTGGAGTCAAACGCGCGCTCCTACCCCCGCAGCGTCCCGGTGGCGATCGAGGAGGGACGCGGCGCGACGATGAAGGACGTCGACGGCAACACGTTCGTCGACTTCTTCGGCGGCGCGGGAGTGCTCAACGTAGGCCACAGTCATCCGGCGGTGCTCCAGGCCGCAGCCGATCAGGAGAAGAAGCTCGTGCACGCGCTCGACTTCCCGACGAGGCCCAAGCTGCGTTTGATGGGTCAACTCAAGGAACTGCTACCCGGACGTCTGCGCGAGAGCGCCCGTTTTCACTTCGGCGGACCCACCGGCTCGGACGCGATCGAGGCTGCGCTGAAGCTCACGCGCGGCCACACGGGCCGCGACGCGGTGATCGCCTTCCAGGGCTCCTACCACGGCATGACCACGGGCGCCCTGTCGGTCACGAGCGACGTCGGCTTCGGCGGTCCCACCGCCTCCCCGGTGCACTTCATGCCCTACCCCTACTGCTACCGCTGCCCGCTGGGCCTGAAGCCCGATTCGTGTGAGATGGCGTGCGCAACACTGCTCGACACATCGCTCGAAGATCCCCACAGCGGCATCCCCAAGCCGGCGGCCGTGCTGATCGAGCCGATCCAGGGCGAGGGCGGCACGATCGTCCCCCCGGACGGCTACCTCTCGGAGGTGCGCCGGATCACTCGCAAGCACGACGTGCCGCTCATCTGCGACGAGATCCAGACCGGCTTTGCGAGGACGGGCACGATGTTCGCGTGCGAACACGACGGGGTGCAGCCCGACGTGATGACCCTGTCGAAGGCACTCGGCGGGATCGGCTACCCGATCTCGTGCATCGCCTATGACGCGGAGTTCGACGATTGGAAGCCGGGCGCCCACATCGGCACCTTCCGCGGTCACCAGGTGGCGATGGCGGCCGGGTTCGCCGCGATCGAGTTCATGCGGGAGGTCGACCTGGCCGGACACGCCGCCGCGCTCGGCGAGCTGACGCTCGGGCTGCTGCGCGACGCGCAGGACACGCTCCCGTCGGTCGGGGACGTGCGCGGGCGCGGGCTGATGATCGGCATCGAGCTCGTCAAGGACCGTGACACGAAGGAGCCCTGGCCTGAGATGGCCGCGCGGATCCGCACCGAGTGCTTCCGCAAAGGCGTGATCATCGAGGTGGGCGGCCACTTCGGCAACGTCGCGCGCTTTTTGCCCCCGCTCGTGATCACGCGCGAGCTGTTGCTCACGGGCATCGAGATATTCGTCGAGTCGGTACGCGAGGCCGAACAGGCGCTAGCGCGGCCCTCGGCGCTGATCGCCGGCTGAGGGACTATGGCCGGCGCATCTCTGCGTCCTCGCTCACTCGTGTGCAGAGCACACTTCGCTCGCTGCGTCCTTGATCTGCTTGGCCCTAGCCCCTCAGCCGCCGCCGTAGGTGACGACGAGGTCCGTGGCAACGCCGAGCAGGAAACCCGCCGAGAGCATGTACAGGCCGAGCGTGTGGTGGCCGTAGCGGCGCATCCCGTTCCAGATCTCCCCGATCACGTACAGCACCGCGCCACCGGCGAGCGCGTAGAAGAGCAGCTCCAACCCGCTGGAGTCGACCTGGAAGCCGACGAGCGTGCCGAGAAACGTCGGACCCCCGCCGACGAGGCCGGCGAGGCCGAGCCACTTCCACGTTGGCCGCACGCTGCCGAGCGGTCCGACGATGCCGAAGCCCTCGGTGGCGTTGTGCAGGCCGAAGCCGATGATCAGCACGGTCGCGAGCCCGATCGCCCCGGATTTCGCCGACACGCCGATCGCAAGGCCCTCGGCGAAGTTGTGCAGGCCGATCGCGATCGCGATCACCATCCCCGTGTGCAGCGCACGCCGCCGCGCTTCGGCGGCAGCCCGATCGGGCGCCGCGAGCCCAACCGGCGCGACGGCTGCTTCAGTTGCCATGGCCACGGTCGTCGCAGCGGATGCGACCGTGACACCGCCGGCGCCGCCTGCGATCGGAGGTGGCAGCGAGCGCCCGCGCAAACGGCGCTCCACCGCCGATATGCCGGCGACGCCCGCGGTGAAGCCCACCGCCAGCAGCGCGAAAAGCCCGAGCACATGGCCAAAGCTGTCGTGGTGATCCTTGAAGGAGGAGAGCACTTCCGAGACGATCTCCTGGGCGTGCGTGGTGACGTCCATGAAGATGAACGCGAGAATGCCCACCGAGAACATCGCGAGGCCGACGCGCATGCGGTCGCCGACGTGCTCCATGCGGCCCACCGGCAGGCCGATGTAGATCGTGAAGCCCGCGATCGCTCCGAGGAAGGCCGTCTCGGCGAAGCTCATCGACGCATCAGCGTTCGGAGACGCTCGTTAGGCATCCCTAATTTCTACCACAGAGGTCGGGATTGCGGGCCACACGAGCAGCTCGCGGTGATGAGGAGTCGGGGACAACGACCAAACCGCCCCGGCGGTTCCAACGTCAGCGAAGCAGTGCGGGCGGAGGGACTTGAACCCCCANNTCTACCAGTTCCACCACGCCCGCAGGTTGCGTGAGGGCTCTCGCCTGGCGAGAGCCCCATAGGACCGCTCCAGATTGTATGGTCAACGGTGAGATGTCCTCGACCTCGGGCAAAAAGGCGCACCCCATGGCGGGGCACAAGCAGCCGGGCGTGATCGTGACGCACCCCAACCGGAGCAAGCCGGTGGCGCAGGCGACCCGTGCGACCGTCGTGTTGCTGCTGCTGGCCTCCGCCGCGCTCATCCTGATCGTGACGATCGGCGGTTGGGGCACGCTCGAGGGAGACATTCCAATTTTGCTGGCCTACGCGGCCGTCTACCTGCTGATGGCGTTCTTCGTGGGACGCTGGAGTCGCGGCGTGCTGCCGATGGCGGCCGCGCTCGCGCTGCTGATGTTCGTGTTCGCGCTGGTCGCCGCTCCGAGCTGGTTCGCGCGCGACAAGGCCGGTTTCGCCGAACCCGCTCTCCCCGCGAGCCTACTCGGCGTGATCACGCTCGCGATCATCCCGGTCCAGATCCTGCTCATCGCGTTCGCGATGCGAGGCTTCCAGCAGGGTTGGAACATCGAGCTCGAGCGGCTCGATTCGAACGCCGATCACCACGCGCTGCCCCACTCGACGTAGCAGCACGGACAGCGCAACAGCGACGACAAGCGTGCGGACTATCCGTCCAGGTTTCACGATGTCGCTCAATCGTCCGGAGGCGTAGCTCCGTCACGTACGCGAAGCCGGTCTGGGCTTGGCGGCACGCGCTCAGCCGACCGAACCGCAGTCTAGACTTCATCTTGAGCGGCGGTGGCGAAACCAGGTAAACGCGATGCTCTCAAAAGGCATTGTCCGTGAGGACTTGTGGGTTCGAATCCCACCCGCCGCACTCAGATCATGCGATCGAACGCGGAATACGCCGAAGTGAAGAACCTCGTCGCTCGGGGCGTGAACGACTGCAAGATAGCCCGTTCGACTGGCATACCACGCACCACCATTCGCGACTGGCGTCGTGGCAGCACTGCCTCACGACGAACCGACGCTCGGAAGGCCTGCCTGCGTTGTGGGCGTCCCGAGCACAACTTCAACGCGCTGCCGCAGGCAAGCTACGCCTATCTCCTGGGTATGTACCTGGGAGATGGCGGGATCTCCAAGGAACGGCGTACCTGGCGACTGAGGATCACGCTCGACACGAAATGGCCGGGCATCATTTCGTCGTGCGCCGCCGCCATGCGCACTGTGTTTCCGCAGAACCGAGTTGCGTGCTTTCGGCCAGACGCGCAAGCCCAGTGTGTCGTCGTGGGCGTGTATTCGAAAGCGGTCGCATGCCTCTTCCCCCAGCATGGCAGGGGCCCCAAGCACCTCCGCCCGATCCAACTCGTGGATTGGCAGACACAGCTTGTGCGCGAGCGGCCTGAGGAGTTCCTGCGGGGGCTGATCCACTCCGATGGATGCCGCTTCATCAACCGTGTACGCATCAAAGGCAAGACCTACGAATATCCCCGCTACAACTTCACGAACGCCTCCACGGACATCCGCAGCCTTTTCTGCGCGACGTGCGACCAACTCGGTGTCGAGTGGCGCCAGATGAACGAGCGCAACATCTCAATCGCCCGCCGCGACTCCGTCGCCCGACTCGACGCATTCGTCGGGCCGAAGGCGTGACGAATTCATTGCGCCAACGAAAGCCGTCGATGCGCGGCGTCGAGTCGTCAGGCGCCTGCTTCGTGTCGGATGCGAGAGCGAGCCGGGAGCCGCTGAGGGCTTTCGCGTCTCGTCCCGAGCGACAGTGTGGGTTCCGGTCATCGAGGCGCTCGCTTCGGCCGAAAGGAGGAGGACTTCATCGAGGCTTGAGTGGTGCGACGCCTTCGACGCGCACCCGTCAATCGACGCCCTACACGTACGCGGGTGCAACATTCTCGAAGATGGCGGTCATCCCCTGACCACCTCCGATGCACATCGTCTCCAGTCCGTAGCGTCCACCGCGACGGCGCAACTCGCGCAGCAGGGTGGCCAGGATCCTCGCCCCCGTCGCTCCGACGGGATGACCCAGGGAAATGCCAGAGCCGTGCACGTTGACGCGCTCCAGCCCATCCGGTAGGTCCCACTCGTGCAGGACCGCCAGCGCCTGCGCCGCAAACGCCTCGTTGAGCTCGATCAGGTCCATGTCGTCCATGCTCAGCCCGGCTCGGTCAAGCGCCCGCCGTGTCGATGGGATGGGGCCGATGCCCATCATCTCCGGTGCCACGCCCGCGACCGCCCATGACACGAGGCGCGCGAACGGCTGCAGGCCGAGCTCGGCTGCCTTGTCCGGGTGTGTGACGATGCAAACCGCCGCGCCGTCGTTCTGACCGCTCGCGTTGCCCGCGGTCACTGTCGCGTCGGGGTCGCTGCGCAGCATCAGCGGCCGCAGGGTGCCGAGTCGCTCGAGTGTTGTGTCCGCACGCGGGTGCTCGTCGCTGTCGATCAGCCGCTCCTCTCCGCGGTTCTCTACGGCCACGGGGACGATCTCCTGCGCGAACGTGCCACCCTCGTGAGCAGCGACCGCCCGCTGGTGCGAGCGAAGCGCCAGCTCGTCCTGCTCCTCGCGCGAGATCGCGTAATGCCGGCGTACGTTCTCGGCGGTTTCGATCATGCCCCCAGGCACCGGATGGTGGATGCCGCCGGCCGTCACTCGCGGCCGCGCCAGCCGATCCTCCAGCCTCACGCCACCACCTTTGACACCCCAGCGCATGCCCATCGCGTAGAACTCGGCTTGACTCATGCTCTCGGCGCCGCCCGCGAGAACGAGATCCGCCACCCCGGTCTGGACCTCCATGCAGCCGAGCATGATCGCCTGCAGGCCAGAGCCGCAGCGCCGGTCGAGCTGAAGCCCCGGCACCTCGATCGGCAGACCGGCATCGAGCGCAGCCACCCGGCCGATCGCCGGCGCCTCGCCGTTCGGATAGCACTGACCGAGGAGGACATCGTCGATCTCCTCGGGCGCCAACGAGGTGCGCCGGAGAAGCTCCCGGAGGACCGTCGCCGTCAGCGTCGCGGGCGGCACGTCTCGGAAAACGCCGCCGACGCCTCCAACGGCGGTTCTGAGCGGCTCGCAGATCACGGCATCGCGCACGGCCGGAGAGCCTAGTCCAGGTCCGCCATGTACGCTGGCTCGCCCAGCGGCGCTTCCCTCGATCATCGGCGTCGTCGGTGCCGGCACGATGGGCGCCGGTATCGTGCACTTGACCGGGAGGTGAGCGATGGAGCACGACGACTTGCAGGACATGGTGCGCGCGGTAAGGCAATTCGTGCGCTCCGAGGTAGTCCCCGCAGAGACGACAATCGACGAGAACGACGCGATACCCGATCGCATCCGTCAGCAGGCTATCGACATGGGCCTCTATGGGTTCGCGCTTCCCATCGAGCACGGCGGGCTTGGCATGACGATGACCGAGGAGGCGCAGCTCGTGTTCGAGCTGGGCTACACGACACCGGCGTTCCGGTCGATGTTCGGGACCAACAACGGCATCGCCGGCCATGTGCTGATCGAGGGCGGCACGGACCAGCAGAAGCGCCAGCTGCTCCCCGAACTCGCCTCCGGGGCAGTGACCGCCGCGTTCGCGCTGACCGAGGCGCAGGCCGGCTCTGACCCGGCAGGGCTCGTGACGCACGCACGACGCGACGGCGTCGAATGGGTCATCGACGGCGCCAAGCGCTACATCACGAACGCGCCCATCGCCGACCTGTTCATGGTCTTCGCCCGCACCAGCAACGTCGAGAAGCCCAGCCAGGGGATCTCTGTGTTCATGGTCCCGCGCGACGCCGCCGGACTCAGCGTCGCTCCCAAAGACACAAAGATGGGTCAGGCCGGTGCCTGGACCGCCGCCGTGTACCTCGACGAGGTCCGCGTGCCCGAGTCCGCGCTCGTGGGCGCGAGCGAGGGCACCGGATATCTAACCGCGATGCGGTGCCTCGCGCACGGGCGGCTGCACATCGCGGCCCTGTGCGTCGGGCTGTCCGAGCGGCTCATCGACGAGTCACTGAACTTTTGCCGTCGAGCGCAGGCAGGGCGGCAAGCCGATCGCAGAGCACCAGCTCATCCAGGGGATGCTCGCCGACTCACAGACCGAATACCTGGCCGCCCGCGCGCTCGTGCTGGAGAGCGCCAGCGCCTACGACAGCGGCGCGGACCGGCGCATGGCGCCCGCCGCCAGCAAGTACTTCGCCAGCGAGGCGGTCGGTCGCATCGCCGATCGCGCCGTACAGATACACGGCGGCGCAGGCTACATGCGGGGCGTCCCCGTCGAGCGCCTCTATCGCGACGCGCGCCTGTTTCGCATCTACGAGGGAACCAGCCAGATCCAGCAACTCGTCATCGCCGGGCAGATGGTTCGCAACGCGGCTCAGCCCGCGGGCGCATCGACCTGACCGCAGCGCGTCCCGCGCCGGCCAGGAGGCCGGCCGCCGCGGCATCGCAGAGTGGCAGAGAGTATGCGGATGCAGTCGTGCAGCGGATCACCGACGCGATCGCCCGGACACGCTGTCGCACGTGCCCGGATCTGGCCGATGGCCAGCGTTACCTCTGTGCAATGGCAACCTGGCGGGACGCCCGATGATCTCCTCCATGCAGCCGACATCGCGTTGCATGCCCGGAAGGCTGAATCGCGCGTTGCCCCACATCTGGCGTCGACCGCTTAGACCGAAGGGCCCCGAGAACCTCATTGAAATGCGGATCTCCGTTCGGCACTCCGTGACCTCGAAGTCGCTCCTGCTTCCGCGCAACAAGCGAGCACGTCCTCGTCGCTATTGCTCGCGCAGGGTCGGCGGCGAGGAGACCACCGGCCGATAAGGCCGGCACCGGCGCCTCGCCGCTGACCCTGCGTGTGGTCGATATCCGACGACGCGCTCGCATTCTCACAGGAGCAGCCGCGCGGTCATGCGCCGGCGCGCGACTGGTCTTGGGATCGCTCGGCGATCCAGTCGATGCCTGGTGTCTCCGTCAGCCCATGAAGGACAACCGACACGACGACCGCCAGTGCCGCGACGTCGAAGATCGTTACTCCCGCGGGCAGCTGGCGACCAAGGATCAACAGCGAGAAAGTCATCGTCGCCACGCCCTTCGGTCCGAACCACGCCATGAATGCCTTGGCCTCCCTGTCGAGTCCCGTGCCGGCAAGTGCCACCCAGATCGCGACCGGCCGCGCCAGTAGGAGAGTGGCCAGGACGACGGCGACCGCAGCCCACCCCTCGGCGGTCAGGCCACCTACCGTCAGGAGCGAGCCGAACACGGCGAACACCCCGAGCTTGACGATCTCTGCGATCTCCCCAACCCCCTCAGCGAAATGCTCGCGCAGATCCGGCCGACGGATCCCCACGACGATCGCGGCGACGAAGACCGCAATCAGTCCGTTGCCGTGGGGTGGCAAGACCGTCACGCTGTATGTCGCAAAGGCGATACCCAGCCCGTAAAGCGCCTTCTGGTGCGCCGGTATGCGCGTGTCCTCGCCACGGGGCATCAGGACGGACCCGACGACACCGCAGACGAGTCCGAACGCCAACCCGAGGCCGATGTCCTGCAGCACGAAGTGCCACCAGACAAAGTGATTACCTTGCGCTTCGAGAGCGGCCACCAGCGCGAGAACCGCCGGAAGCGCCAGCCCGTCGTTGAGGCCCGACTCGAGGTTCAGCGAGTGCCGAATGACACGGGGCACCCGCGGGTCGGTCACCACGCCAGAGGAGAGGATCGGGTCAGTCGGCGAGAGCAGCGCGCCGAGCAGAAAGGACTCGACCCAAGTAAGGCCGATCAGACCGTGAGCTGCGACCGCCACGATCGCCGCCGTCAGCGGCATCCCGATCGCAAGCTTTCGCAGCGGCGCGCTCCACTCGCGCTGCAGCATCTCAGCGTCGACCTCCAGCCCATCGCGAAACAGGATTACGATCAGCGCAACCGTCGCCAGATCCGCGACGAAGCCGGAGTTCGCGTTGAAGTGAAGGACCCCAGTCGCGCCCTCGCCCAGTATGAATCCGGCGAGCACGAACACGGCGGCCAGGGAGAGGACGCTGCGGCCAGCCAGGCCCGAAAGCAGCGCGCCGAGCAGCAGGAGTCCGCCGAGCACGCCCGCAGCCGTCTGAAACGAGGTCACTTGCGAAGCGTCCCAGATGGGGAGTACGCGACAGCGTCGGGTGCCCCAACCACGGGAAGCTGGCTTCTGCTTCGCGCCAGATGCGAGCACCTCGGACGGCACCCAGGTCGCGCCTGCTCAGGACGATACGCGAAAGCCCTCAGCGGCTCCCGGCTCGCTCTCGCTATCCGACGCGAAGCGCACCTGAAGATTCGACGCACCGGTTTGGGTAAAGCATTGCCTTCAGCCCACGAGCTCGAACAGCGCTTCCGCAAGCGCCGGCACGGCCGCAAGCACACCGGACGGCAAACGCTCGCGCTCGGGCAACTCCAGCACCGTGAGACCGGCCCGCTCACAGACAAGCGTGCCCGCCGCGATGTCCCACGGCTTGACGGAGCGCTCGAAGTAGGCGTCGTAGCGCCCGGCAGCGGTCCACGCGAGATCGAGCGCGGCGCTGCCGAAGCGGCGGATGTCGCGCACACGCGGGACCACGCGCGCGAGCACCTCGGCCTGAGCGGCGCGAACGTCGGCGTCGTAGGCAAGCCCCGTGGCGACCATGGCGGTCGCAAGATCCTCTCGGGCCGACGCTTCGATCGGCGAACCGTTCAGCAGCGAGCTGCCGTCGCGCGTGGCAACGAACA
>PLYX01000116.1 GCA_003151895.1 Solirubrobacterales bacterium | reverse complement strand
AGACGAATTCATGGAAGGAGCCCCCTGTGGCTGTTACACACCTTAGATGCAGAGAGTGCCGAGCCGAGTACCCGCTGGAGGCGCTGTATGTCTGCGAGCGCTGCTTCGGGCCGCTGGAGGTGGCGTATGACCACAGCCGCCTCGGCGGCGACATAGATGGGCTGCGCCGGCGTATCCAGGCGGGCCCGCAGAACATCTGGCGTTACGCGGACTTCCTGCCCGTGGTGGACGGTCCTCCCGGCCCGTCTGGCCGCCTGGCTTCGCGCACCGGCCTACCCGCCGGATGCACACCGCTGATCAGGGCCGATCGTCTGGCGAAGCGGCTCGGGCTGCGCGAGGTGTGGGTCAAGAACGACGCAGCCAACCCGACCCACTCGTTCAAGGACCGCGTCGTGTCGGTCGCCACAGCACGCGCGCGCGAGCTCGGCTTCAAGACGATCGCATGCGCCTCGACGGGCAACCTCGCTAAATCGGTCGCGGCTCACGGCGCCGCGCTGGGGCTCGAGTCCTACGTGTTCATCCCCGCCGACCTCGAGGAGGAAAAGATCCTCGCGACGGGTATCTACGGGACGAAACTCGTCGCGGTGAGAGGCAACTACGACGACGTCAACCGGCTCTGCACCGAGCTGTCGGCCGAGCGCGACTGGGCTTTCGTGAACGTCAACCTGCGTCCCTACTACGCCGAGGGATCAAAGACGCTCGCGTATGAGATCGCCGAGCAGCTCGGCTTCGAGCTCCCGGACCGCTGCGTGCTGCCGATCGCCTCAGGCTCGCTGTTCACGAAGGTGGCCAAGGGCTTTGACGAGTGGCGCGAGCTCGGGATCGTCGAGGGCGATCTGCCACGGATGAACGGCGCTCAGGCCGATGGCTGCTCGCCGGTGGCCTCCGCATTCGCCGCCGGTCACGACGTTTGCAAGCCGGTGAAGCCCAACACGATCGCCAAGTCGCTCGCAATCGGCAACCCGGCAGACGGCCCGTACGCAATCGAGGAGGCACGTCGCAGCGGCGGCTCGATCGACTCGGTCAGTGATCGGGAGATCCGCGAGGGCATAGCGCTGCTCGCGCAGACCACCGGCATCTTCACCGAGACGGCGGGTGGAGTCACGACCGCCGTGCTCGCCAAGCTCGCCGCGCGGGGAGACATAGACCCCGATGAGCGGGTCGTGCTCGTGATCACCGGCGAGGGGCTGAAGACTCTCGACGCTGTGCGCGACACGTTCCACACCCATGAAATAGATCCGTCGGTGGAGCAGTTCGAGACGCTTGTCGAGCGGGCTCCCGCCGGCGCTACAGGCGCACCCGCCGCATTCGCGGGCATTGGCGCAAGGAGCTGAGCGGCGATGGGTGTGACGGTCAAGATCCCCACGCAGCTTCGTGCCGCCGCCGGCGGGGAGAGCGAAGCCGAGCTCGAAGGCGCCACCGTGCGCGAGGTGCTCGACAGCCTCTATGAGCGCTACGACGGCCTCAGCGAGCGCCTAGCCGACGAGAATGGCTCGTTGCGGCGCTTCGTCAACGTCTATCTCAGCGGCGAGGACATTCGCTTCCTCGACGGTCTCGACACGCCGGTCGACGACGGGGCGGAGTTGACGATCCTTCCGGCTGTGGCCGGCGGCTAGTCCGACTCTCTACAAGCTGGTTTGGAAGGTGGACGCTACCAGCGAGCCGCGGCGACGCGGGTCGCGTGCTGCCCAGGCGCGGCGGCGGTGTGTGGGGTCGGCGGCGTCGAGCCGCTGACGCCGACGGTGGACACGAGCCCGGCAGCGCACATCGCGCCGATCGTGAGCGCGCGCATGCGCCGCGGCGTGAGCCAGCCAAGGTTGTGGGTCTGAAGCCAGGTTCGAAAGCCGCTCGCCGCGGAAGCAGCTGCCATTGCGCATCCGACGCACATGTGGTCAGCGTACCGGCTCGCCGACACAGGCGCGCCGATTTGCAACTCGACCACGTCGATATCGCCGATCTCAACGATCACGGTGGCGAGGTTGTCCAGTCCCCCGGCATCTTCGGGGGAGCGCATCTTGATGCTAAAGTGCCGATATGGCGAAGGTGCGAACTACGCTCACCGTTGACGAGGATGTCCTGCGGGCCGTGAAGATCGTGGCTGCGCGAGCCGGTAAGGGAGACAGCCAGGTGATCGAGGAAGCGCTGAGGCGAGACCTCGGGCTTGATCTGCTTGAGCGCCTGTGGTCGCGCAACCGGATGTCCGAAGAGGACGCCATGGCCCTCGCGATCGAGGCGCAGCAAGCAGCGAGAGCGAAGAGCCACTGACGATTGCGCGTCGTACTCGATCCCAATGTGCTCGTCTCAGCTCTGCTCTCGCCCGAAGGGACTCCCGCGCGCGTACTGCTGGCGTGGATCGACGGCGCCTTTGAGCTGGTCGTCTCACCAAAGCTGATCGCTGAGCTTGAGCGGGTCCTCAAGTACCCAAAGCTCGCGACCCGTATAGGCGCGCATGAGACGACCGAGCTGCTCGACTGGCTCGCTCGCGCCGCGATCTCTGCTGATGATCCGTCAGAAAGCCCGATCGCCGTCAGTGACAAAGACGACAACTACCTGGTGGCGCTCGCCAGCGCCGAGAACGCCATCTTGGTGTCGGGCGAGGAGGCCTTGCTCAAGCTCAGAGAGCGCTTTCCCGTGCTGGCGCCCGCCCAGTTCCTCGCAACGCTGCGCGACTGAGAAGTCTCGGGCCTGGCTTACGGCTGACGAAAGACCCTGTGCGTGCCCACTGCTCCCGGTTGGAGTTCGTGTCCTGATTGAGAGCGCGCCCGGCGAGATTCGAACACGCGACCTTCCACTCCGGAGGCGGTCGGCGAAAGAAGCTGAGGAAGCAAAAGAAACGGCTCTAGCAAGCCATGTGCGGGACGCACCCTGACGAGTCGGCTCCCTCGAGGTCCCTTTAGATACCGGAGATTCCCGGTGGATTTGGCCCACCAAACGGCTCCGGTGGGCCAAAGTCGAGCGGCGCTTTTATGGAGCCTCTGTGAGCATCGGGAGGCGCTGCTTTGAGCATCCGAGTCCAGGCTACGTTGACACGGCAACGGTACGCGTGGATCCTCTCGGTTTATCAGGGTATCGCAGGTTTATCTAGAACCGATAAACCACGAAAAGATTGATAAGATCGACGGCGGATGCGAGCTCACGACAATCCCTATACGCCCAACGCTGGCGCTCGCCCGCCGGCGTTGGTTGGGCGCGATGCAGAGCTGGTGGCGTTCGAGGTGCTGCTGGATCGAATGCGCGCCGGGCATACCGAGCAGTCGATGTTGATCACTGGCCTACGAGGCGTGGGCAAGACCGTCCTCTTGGGCGCCTTTGAAGAGCGTGCCCAAGCGCGTGATTGGGTCACCGTCGACGCGGAGATCACGAAGAGCTCGGACTTCGGCTTGCGCATGGCGCAGCTGGTTCGCCGGGCGCTCCTACGCATCGCTCCGAGCGCTCGGTGGCGGGACCGTGCTGAGCGTGCGGCCAGGGTGCTCAAGAGCTTTCAGATGACGTTCGAGCCCGAGGGCAAGATCAATCTCGGGATCAACGTTGACGCGATCGAGGGGTTCGCGGACAGCGGAGATCTTGGCGAGGATCTCACCGATGTGCTCCTCGCGCTCGGCGAGGCAGCGCTTGAGCACGGCACTGGTGTTCTGTTTCTCTTCGACGAGGTGCAGTTCTTGAACTCCGTCGAGTTTGAGGCGCTCATCGCGGCGCTGCACAAGACCGTTCAACGCCAGCTGCCGATCATCCTCACCGGAGCCGGCCTTCCCCAGCTGCCCCGCCTGGCGGGCGACGCGAAGTCCTATGCCGAGCGACTGTTCCGCTTCCCGGCGATCGGCCGGCTGCCACACGAGGAGGCCGCGCAGGCGCTCGTCACTCCGGCCGAAAGACTCGACGTAGCCTACGAGCCCGATGCGGTTGAGGCGATCGTGCAGTACACCCAGGGCTACCCGTATTTTTTGCAGGAGTACGGAAAGCTGGTGTGGGACAGCTCGCCCCGATCACCGATCACGAGCGGCGATGTTGCCGATGCACGAGAGGCAGTAGAGGCGAAGCTCGACGGCAGTTTCTTCAGAGTGCGTGCTGAGCGTACGACCGAGCTCGAGCTCAGATACATGAGAGCAATGGCGGAGCTCGGAGCAGATGCCCAACCGGCCAAGGAGGTGGCAGCACTGATGGGACGCACCTCCGAGCAACTCGGACCCACCCGCTCCCGCCTCATCGAGAAGGGACTGCTCTACACCCCCGGCCACGGACTGGCCGCGTTCACCGTCCCCCAATTCGACCGCTACATGCGCCGCGCCCACACCCTATAACCACGTTGATTGAATCCGAGAGACAATAACCAGCTCCATGAACGCGAGCCGATGTCGTAGCGATCCTGCCCGTAGGCAGCGAACAGCTCGTTGAGGAACGTCTGCGCCTCGGCGCGCTCGCTGCCGTCGTAGAGACTCCACTTGCGCGCGAACTCGACGAGGTTGCGCTTGATGTCTTCAGCGGTCACGGGCCGGCCGGCCCGTGACTAGACGGCGAGCTTCAGGGACTTGTCGGGCACTGCGTAGTACGTGCCCTGTGAGAGCTTGCGATGGAGCTCGGCAAGCTGGCGCTCCGCGTCGGCCAGCGCCGCGACGATATGGGCTTCGGCTCCATCCTTGGCGCAAGCCTCGGCCGCCTTGCGCGCTCGCGACCTCGCGTCGCTGACGTGCAGGAGAACCTTCTCGACTTCGCTTGACTGGCGTTCGGTCATCGCCGTTGAAGATACGCCGGTCTCCGGACGGTACGCGGTGGCGACGAGACTCGTGCCGCTCTTTGCGGGAATCATCGACCAGGAGCGACTTGGATCGGCCAGCGTTCGCGGTCGATGCCGCGGTCGGGCGTGTTGCGGAGTGCGCGTGATAAGCCTCGAAGGCAAGCACGTTCTCACGGTGGTGCTTGCCCGGAAGGGTTAAGCCAGCCCCAGCACTCGGCATACGGCGGGAGGGATTGCGTGCTGCCCGGCGTTGCATACCGCAGAGCCGTAGGTCACGACACGTCAGTGTCCGTCCGCCACGCGAAAGACGATGAACACTCCCCGCTGTCGCTGCCCCGGGTTCAAGGGATGCCGGAAGCGCTGTTCGGCCTTCGCCCAGCCGTTGCTCGTGACCCAAGCGTTCGTAAGGCTCTGGGTACGTGTGTTGAAGACGTCGGAGTGGTGGGCGTTCGCGGTGGTAGTCATGGCGCGCAGCTGGGTTCTTGTGGCGTGTGCGACGCACATTCGCGAGCATCCTCTACGCGATCGGCGAGGACCCCGGCGTCGTCATGGACGAGATGGGCCACACCGATCCCGCCCTCGCCCTGCGCGTCTACCGCCAGGCGATGCGGCGCGGAGAGGATGAGAAGGCGTCACTACAGCTCCTGGTGGAAGGCTGACCATTGCCCAAGGATCGGACACGGGAACTGTTCATTGCGCCCGGCGTGATGATGGTCATTGAGCGTTCAAGCTCCCATCCCATCGAATACGCGATCGTGCTGCTGGTTGAACGCAACGGGACCTGGCACACGGTGAGGGCCTTCGACAACGTCCACGATCCGCAAGAGCATCACGAGCATCGCTACGACGGCGCCGAGAAGCAGCCACCGATCGTGACGCACGGCGCCGTCAACGACGCGATGTACGCTGCCGAAGCCAAGATTCGAGGAGGCTGGTCCGATATCGTGCGTAGCTGGGAGAACGCCCGATGAGTACCGTCACCGACAAGAGCTGGGATGTTTTCATGACCGCGTCGCTCAGCGACGACGATCTCGGCTATCCCGACAAGGTCGCCTTCGTCCCCGGCGATCAAGAGTGGGCCGATGACGTCGTGTGGCGCAACCTCGCGGACGGCCGTCCAACCGTCATCGTGGGCGAGGAGAGTGATCTGCTGCTCGTACCGACGCGCCGCAGCTTGATCGACAGGCTGCGCCGCCGTGTTGCCGTCAACGTCGGTCAGCGCGTCAACGGGCACGCCCCGACTTACATGACCACGAGCCGGCTGGGTCGCCACCCCTTGCGGGAGATGCGCGAGCGCACCGTCCTGACGGACGCCTGAGTCATTTCTGCCGACAGCGGGGTCTTGGGACCCCACACCGCGCTGTTGGGGGTGTCGGGCGCACGAAAAGGCAGAGGAAAAGGCAAACGAGGCCGGATTTCGAGGCCCAGGACCACCGCACAACGCGCTCTCCTTGGCCGAGAACCCGCGCGGTTGAGCGGGATTGGGAGACGCGCCCGGCGTGATTCGAACACGCGACCTTCCGCTCCGGAGGCGGACGCTCTATCCACTGAGCTACGGGCGCAGGAGGCGCCGTTCGAGCGCGCCGCTGCGCTCCTGAGCTTAGAGCGTATTCCCGCCGTCGTGGGCCTCGCCGCGCCCAGCCGCTCGCGCGCCCACCCGGCGACCTGCTCCCGTCCGGCCGCCCGCCAGCCGTCTCCATCCCGTCTCCACCGCTACCGTTGCGCGCATGGACCTCTCCCTGTTCTTCGCCGGCACGGGCGGCTCGGTGCCGAGCCATCGACGTGGGTTGCCTGCGATCCTCGTGCGCAGGGGCGGGGACCGGTTGCTGTTCGACTGCGGCGAAGGGACGCAGCGCCAGCTGACGCGCTCGGTGGGGCTTGTGGATGTGGATTGTGTGTTCATCACGCACTTCCATGCCGATCACTGGCTCGGGTTGCCCGGGATGCTCAAGTCGTTTGCGTTGCGCGAACGCGACCAGCCGCTGTCCGTGTACGGACCCAATGGCCTGCGAAAAATGATGGACGACACGCGCTTTATCTACGGCCGGCTTCCCTACGAGCTGAGCGTGGTCGAGCTGGAGCCGGCGCAATCGGTGCCTTTTGACGATTATGTCGTGGCGGCCGTCCCCGTGAGCCATCGCGGCGCCACGGCGTACGGCTATGTGCTCGTCGAGGACTCGCGTGCGGGGCATCTCGATGCGAAGCTTGCCGAGCAGCTCGGGGTGACGCCCGGACCGGACTTCGGCAGGCTTACGCGCGGGGACACGGTCGCGGGAGTAACCCCCCAACAGGTGATGGGCCCCACGCGCGAGGGCCGCAAGATCGCGATCTCCGGCGACACCTCGCCGTGCGAGACGCTTGCGGTGGCCGCTCACGAAGCGGACGTGCTCGTGCACGAGGCCACGTTCGCCGAGGAGGAGCTGGAGCGTGCCCGCCAAACCGGGCACAGCACGGCGCGCCAGGCGGCGGCGCTCGCGCGCGATGCGTGCGTGAGGATGCTTGCGCTGACACACATCTCCAGCCGCTACCCGGGTGGGGATCTGCGCGAAGAGGCCCGGCCGGTGTTCGCTGCCACCGAGGCCCCACGCGACTTCGACACGATCGACGTGCCCTTCCCGGAGAAGGGGCCCGCGCAGTTGATCCGCTGGTCGAGTCGCCCGCCACGCGAGCAGCCGAGCACGGAGGCTGTCGCCGCGCGCTGATACAGTCGTCCTGCTCCTTTAACCCGGTCCCGAGAGGCCAGGAAGGAAAAGATGAACGACGGGAAGATCGTCCTCACCGAGGACGAGGTGGCGCGAGCGCTGGTGCGTATCGCCCACGAGATAGCCGAGCGCAACACGAGTTCCTCCGCGGTTGCCGTTATTGGTATCCACCGTCGTGGGGCCATCCTTGCCCAGCGCCTTCAAGTCCTGCTGAGAGACCTGCTGCACACCGATGTGCCGTTGGGGGATCTCGACATCGGCTTCTATCGCGACGACGTCGCCTCCCGGCCGCAGGCGCCGGTGGTGCATGCGTCGCATATCGACTTCGACCTCTCCCAGCGCACGGTGGTGATCGTCGATGACGTGCTCTACACGGGTCGCACCGTGCGTGCGGCCATCGAGGCGCTGTTCGACTACGGAAGGCCTGAGCGCGTGCAGCTCGCGGTGCTCGCCGACCGCGGCCATCGCGAGCTGCCGATCCGCCCCGATTACGTCGGCAAGAACCTCCCTACCTCGCGCGGGGAGCATGTGAGCGTGCGCGTGAAGGAGCTCGACGGCGTCGACGAGGTCGCGATCGGCCGGGTCGCGGTCGAGTCTGGTGTGAGCACGTGAACCATCTGCTCTCGATCGAGGATCTCGACCGCGCCGCGATCGAGCGAATCGTTGAGCAGGCCGCGCGCTTTGCCGAGGTGTCCGACCGTGAGATCAAGAAGGTGCCCGCCTTGCGCGGCCGGATGGTGCTCAACCTCTTCTACGAGTCCTCCACCCGCACGCGCAGCTCGTTCGAGCTTGCCGCCAAGCGCCTCTCCGCGGACGTTGTGAACTTCGTCTCAAGCGGCTCGAGCGTCGAGAAGGGCGAGTCGTTGAAGGACACCGTGCTCACGCTCAGCGCCCACAAGCCCGACGCCATCGTGATCCGCACCCCGTGGGCGGGCGCGGCGGAGCTGGTGTCGGGCTGGACGAACGCGGCGATCGTGAACGCGGGCGACGGCAAGCACGAGCATCCCACCCAAGCGCTGCTCGACGTGTACACGCTGCACCGCAGGCTCGGTTCGCTCGACGGCGTGTCGATCTGGATCGTCGGCGATGTCGCCCATTCAAGGGTCGCCCGCTCCAACATCCTCGCCTTCCAGCGAATGGGGGCGAAGGTGACGGTGGCGGGCCCGCCCACGCTCATCCCGCGCGGGATCGAGGCGCTCGGCTGCGACGTGCGTTTCACGCTGGAGGAGCTGGCTGACGCCGACGTGGTGTACGCGTTGCGCATGCAGCACGAGCGCATGAACGAGGCGTGGGTGCCCTCGCTGCGCGAGTACGCCGCCTGCTTCCAGGTGAACGCCCGCCGTCTCTCCCCGCGTCAGCTGCTCATGCACCCGGGACCGGTGAACCGCGGAGTGGAGCTCTCCGGCGAGGTGGTGGATTCGCCGCAGGCGCTCATCACAGCCCAGGTGGAGGCGGGTGTGGTGGTTCGCATGGCCGTTCTCTATGAGCTGCTCTCCGGCTCGCGCGTGTTTCGTCCAGTCCCCGAGCCGCAACTCGCGTGAGCCCGCTCCGAACCCAAACTCGCATGAATCTCCACCCCGAACCCCAGCTCGCGTGATGGCCGTCCCGCCGCTCATGCACGGCGCGCTTCCGAGCGCCAACCTGTTGATTTGCGATGCGCACGTGCTCGACCCGCGCGCCGGTCTTGACACTCCTCGCGACGTGCTCGTGCGCGATGGGAAGATCGCGCAGATGGCCGCGCCCGGCGAGCTTCATCCGGATGGGCAGCCAGAGGTGGTGCAGGGTCGCGGCAAGCATCTGCTGCCAGCTTTCGTAGACCCGCATGTGCACTTTCGCAGCCCTGGCCAGGAGCACAAGGAGGATCTGGAAACGGGCACTCGTGCTGCCGCGGCGGGTGGGTTCGGCGCGGTCATCGCAATGCCCAACACCGATCCCGTGCTCGACTCGGCGCCGCTGCTGCGCTC
>PLYX01000125.1 GCA_003151895.1 Solirubrobacterales bacterium | reverse complement strand
GAACTCGTCGGTCTGGGCGACCGGGGTGGGAATCCCGCCCTCCATGTCCTGGGGGATCGTCATCGTGGTCGTGCCGGGCCCCGGGCAGACCAACGGGAAACCTCCACCTCCCATCATGGGGTTCACGTAGAACCACAGCGCCTGCGTACAGGTGCTGGTGGTGCCGGTCACGTTGCTGCCACTGCCAAATTCACCGGTGAACTGGAGCAAGTCGACCCTCATGCTGGCGACGTGCAACGTCGTCAGGACCAGCGGGGTCGTTCCCGTGACATGGTCAACGAGCGTGATCGTGTCGCCCGGGCTGATGCCGGGCGGCGGGAAGGTGGTGCTCGCCGTAGCGCCCTGGCCTCCCTGGAAGTTCGCGGGCAGGTTGGAAATCATGACGCCCTTCGTCACGTCGGTGATGTCGTAGGTCGGCGACGGTGTGCCACTACTCGGGGAGAACGTCTGCACGAGGTTTGAGCACGTAACAGTGGACGTGACCAGGTCGGCGCTGCAGGTCGGAGCCGCGCCGCCGCCGGGCACTGACCCCTGGAACGTGTAGACCAGGTTGCTCAGGCTGCCGTTGGTGTTGGTCTGCACGGTGACGGTGAGCGTCAGGGTGTCGGAGACGTTGTAGCCCGGATTACTGGGCACCGAGGCCGTGTAGTTCCCAGGCGTTCCGGAGTTGAAGGTGAAGCTCAGCGGCGTGTGAACGTTTCCTGGCTGGTTGAGGTTCCCGCTCACGGCCGAGATCCCACACGGATTGGGACTGGCCGGACAGTTGACCGTGATGGTCGAGCCCCCGCCTGGGTTCCCTTGGACGTTGACGATACCGTCCGCCATGTTGAAGCCGAGACCGCTGAAGCTGAAGCTGCCATAGGTCGCGGGCGCCGGCGCGCCCGTGCCAGTGGGGTACGTCACGACCACCGTGTCGTTGCCGTCACCCGGCGCGTGATTGAGGAAGGAAGTGGACCAGCTGCCGTCGCTGCTGGACACGGGAGCGGAAGGCGTCTGATCGACGATGTTGTCGCCCCCCACCGGCGTGCCCATCGAGCCGCAGTTGTCGGACGGCTGGTTGCAGTTCCCGCGAACCAGATACGCAACGGCGGTCACTCCCGTTGTGCTCGTTGCGCCGATGTTGCCGCTGATCGCCTTGCTGTAGCGCGTGATGTTGACCGTCGGCGTCGCCAGCGCGCTCGCCGGCACGGCGAGCATCACCGTCGCCAACAGCGCGACCTTCGGAAGCGTCAACTTCAAAGCTCGGCGGAGAACTGCGACGATCTTCATCTGCGGCGCTGCCATCGGGAATCGCCTCCTTGCGTGGGATGAAACGGCGGGATTGGGCGACGCTATCGGTGACGCGGGAGCCCGCCATCAGTGGGAACCCCTCCGCGGAGTGGGTGGTTCTTACTGCCTACCGATCCAGTTCGTTAGTGGACTCCAAACCAGCGGTTGTGATGGCTTAACTGCGCCATCTGCCTGATGGCGTGGCCAACGCTCGTCGCAACCGTGAACCCAATCACCACACCAGCGAACAACCGGCCGCGTCGCTCGCGCTCCGGGGGCGCCGCCGACTTCGCTTCTGCCTTCTACTCCAAGCGGCAGTCTCTGACTGTGTCCTCCGCACTTGCGCAATTATGCCGAGTTGCGCGTTATGCCGAACTCGGGATAAGCGCAATGGACGAACTATGAGAGCCGGGGTCACGTCTTGCTTGGCCGCTCCCTTCCACGAGGAGCGCAAGCCGGTTCTCAAGCCCGCGCGTCATCGCCGTGAGCACCCCGGGGTTCGTCGCGGGTCCTGGAATCACGAAGGCGAGACCGCTATAGCGCACGGCGGTAGCTCTCGAGCGTCAAGCGCGCGGTGCGCTCCCAGGTGAACTGGGCGGCGCGGTCCAGGCGGCGGGTACCAGGGCGCCTTGCCGGTGGTAAACGCAACGTCCTAAAAGTGCCCGTCGCCTTAGACGGCGACCAGCGCCGGGATCAGCTCGCGCGCGTAGACCTCCATGCCCCCGGTCTCGCCGGGCACCAGGAAGATCAGGTTCAGGCCGATGTGAGTGGGCTTGGCGGGGTCCACGAGCGTGCAAGGTTATCCGCGAGCCAGAGGCTAGGATGGGCGCCCTGCCGCTCACAATCGACATCGTGATCCCGACCTCGGGGCGCTATGACCTGACGGGGGAGTGCCTGTCGCACCTTGCGCGACAGACCCACCCGCACACGGTGATCGTCTCCGACAACGGCGGCGGCGAGGAGACCGCCGAGCGGGTTGGCCGCGAATGGCCCGCGGTCCGGCTGATCCGATCGGAGGAGCGGCTGAGCTTCGCCGCCGCGTGCAACCGCGGCGCGAATGTCGGGGAAGGCGAGGTGGTGGTGCTGCTGAACAACGACGTGTACTGCCGCCCCGACTGGCTCGAGCGCCTGGTCGCGCCGCTGGAAGCCGAGCCTGAGACGGGCTCGGTCGCGTGCCTGCTCGTGCAGCCCGGCGAGCAGCTGATCGACAGCGTCGGGCTGTGCGCCGACAGCACGCTCGCGGGCTTTCCGCGCCTGGCGGGCCTGCCGGTCGCTCGGGCCGGCGAGGCGCGGCCTCGGCTAGCAGGGCCGGCAGGCGCCGCGGGGGCATACCGGCGCACCGCGTGGGACCACGTCGGCGGGCTCGACGAGGCGATCTTCGCCTACTCGGAGGACCTCGACCTGGCGCTGCGCCTACGCGGCGCCGGCTGGGGAACGGTGGTGGTACCCGAGGCGGTGGGGATGCACCTCGGCTCGGCCACGCACGGGCACCGCACGGCCTGGCAGCGACGCCACGCGGGCTTCGCGCGCGGCTACCTGCTGCGACGCTACGGCGTGTTGCGCGGCCGTCAGGCGATGCGGACGCTCACTACCGAGGCGGCGGTCGCTCTCGGAGACGCGGTTCTCTCGCGTGACCTCGCGGCCCTGTCTGGACGGGTCGCCGGCTGGCGCTCGGCGAGCGGCCTCGCAAGCCGCGGCGCGCCAGCCGACGCGCTCGACCCGGAGATCGGGATGCGCGAGTCGCTGGCGTTGCGCAGAGGGATCTACGCGCCCCAGTAGTCCAAGCTGCTAGGTCGCCAGGCGTCTCTTGTGGCGGTACCGCCGGCTCAGGCGTCCCACCTGCCAGAGTCCGAGGGCCGCTGCGGCGCCAAGCGGGCCGATCGGCGGGATCGCCGCGCGAGCGTCCCAAGTGTGGCTCGCGGCGGGGGTGATCAGAGCGATCCATGCCATCAGGAAGAACAGCAAACCGAGCTGTCGAGGTCGTCCGCGTGGGAGAAATGGGGCGAAGAACGTCAGCAACATCAACACGGCGGCAAGCACGCCGTGCACCCGTGAGACGGTCTCGTATTCGAGCAAGACATTCAGGAGGCCGTGGTTGATCTTGTAGCCGTTCGCTCCGTAGAGGTCCAAGCGTGTCTGTCGCGCGACCTCCTGCTGCTGAGGTTCGAAAAGAACTTGGTGGTAGAACCCCTGGTAGTTGTACCCGATCTCGTTATGTGAGCCGAACACGATGTTCTCGGTTGCGACGTATGCGAACACACTTTCGAAAACCGTCTTCAGATATTCAAGCGGCTGATGGAGAATTACCGCGCGTGACCACGCCGCAATCTTTTTGTCGCTTTCCTGGCTGGCCCAGAACGGGCCGGCGCCATTTCCGAAGGCTCTGTCCGCCGGCGAAAGGGCTGGATCGAACGTATACTGTTCAATGGCGGTGGTTCGTTGCGATGGCGGAGTCGCCTCACACAGCACACTGGTACCGGGCGGTGGAGTGAACTTGTGGCAATCGGCAAATGGCGCGACACGGGAGTACAGATTCCAGGCCCCGGCAGGCGTCGCAACTCCCCAGTAGCCGGTGTGCTTGTGCTGGACGATGACATACGGAACGAGCACGCAAAGCATTGCTACAACGGCAGCGCACGTGGCAATCAGTCTGCGCCGCCACATGTCACTCGACCAAAGCAAAAGCCAGACGACGAGCACGACGATCAAAGGCAGCGCGACAACGCGCACGGTGTCCGCGGTACCGAGCGCCAGCCCCGCGAGCGCAGCCCACACGGGCATGCGGGCACCCGCGGCGCTGGCGGCGAAGTAGAGCGCGAGCGACAACAGGAATATGAAAAGCGACTCGGTTAGGGCGGTGTGCTCCAGGAACATCTCGGCCCCGTTGAGCGCGATGAACGCCGCGGGCAGCAGGCCCAGCCACGGCGGGCCGCCCGCCCGTCGAACGGCCAGGAAGACCAGCAGCGCGCTCGCGAGTCCGAATAGATGCTGCAGCGCGATCACCCACGTCAGATGAGTGGGAAATAGGGCGTGCATCTCACGCAAGAACAGCGGATATCCCACCTCGCGAGTGGGATCCACCCAGAGTTTTTCGAGCGCAAGCCCGACATACGACAACGAGTCCGGGAAGCCGAAGAACGCCGGCCGCCAGGCCAACAGGAACAGCAGCCGCATGACCGCGCCCGCAACGAGCACCGTCACAATCCCCAGCGCCGCGACCAGCTCGCCGCGCGTGCGCGGGCGCAAGGATGCGATCGCGCGCCGGTTATGCCCGCCAGATAGCAACGTTCGCTTGGCGCGTCGCATCATCGAAGGACGATCGCGACGTGTGTGAGCAACTGGAGAAGACACTGCGGGCTGAGGATACAGACCGTTCTAGAGAACGTCTGCGTAAACCTGCTCCATGCGCTCCACGTAGCGGTCGAGGGCGTATTCCTCGCGCAGCCACGTGCGCGTCTCCCCTAGACCGACCCGACCGTCGCCCCCGCGCCAGGAGCGGATCGCCCGTGCGATCGCCTGGGGGTCTCGCGGCTCGACCACCTGTACACCGGGGCGCCCGGCGAGAATGTCGTAGACGCCGGCGCCGGGAGTCAGGATCACGGGCGTCCCCGAGGCGAGCGCCTCCAAGGGCGCGAGGCCCCAGGCGTAGCGCTGGCTGAGGATCACGAACACATCGGCGGCGGCGTAGGTGTCCTTCAGCTCCGTGTCGGAGAGCGAGGCGCGCGGCAGCGTCACGCGGGCCGTCAGGTCTTGCGAAGCGATCTGGGCGGCCAAGCGGTCCGCGTAGGCGGGGTCTTCGTGGTCTGAACCGGCGATCAGCGTGTGCAGGTGAGGATCGTCGGCCAGGAGTGACGTCGCCTCGATCAGATCCTCGAAGTGGCGATGCTCGACGAGGGTGCCCATGCCGACGACGAGAAAGATGTCCTCGGCGACGCCGAGCCTGGCGCGGGCCGCCGCCCGGTCCGGTGGATCGAAGAAGTGCTCCGGCGGTCCGACAGGTACCAGCAGGGCGTCCTTGCGATAGCTGCGACGGACCATCTCGACCTGCTGGGCGCTCAGCACCGCGATCGCGCTGGCGCGGCGGGCGTCGAGCAAGTCGGGCCACGTCATGGCCGCCTGCACCGCCCGGCGCGGCAAGGAGCGCTCGCCGGTGATCGACATGTGGGGCACGATCGCGCGCTCCCACAGCGATTCGTTGTTGCGCGTCCACACGAGCGGAATCGACAAACGCCCAGCGGCGATGCGCCCCGGTCGCAGCGCGAGCCAGTCGTGGGCGTTGACGACGTCCGCGTCGGGCGGGACGAGCTTGGCGACCTTCGGCATGTCAAGCCAAAAGCGGCGGGCCAGGGCGCGGTTGCCGGCGGGCAGCTCGAAGGCGCCACGCCTGACTGATCGGATCTCAAGCTTGTCCGCCGCGTAGGAGAACTCACTGCCGGCAAGGAAGTCGTGACATGCGACGGTGACACGATGGCCGCGCCTGACCAGTCCGGTCCCGAGCTCGAGCATCAGCCGCACGCCACCACCACCACCCGCCTTTCCGCCTACGTGATGGTTGACGAGCGCGATGTGCATTCTGGAGGCGGGCGGTCCCGACATGATCCCGGTTGGCGATTTCTCGCGCGGCGGCGGGAGGCCGACGGTCCAATATCCTGCCATTGGATGGTATCGACGCTCCCAGCCGACGGCGATCCGGCGCTGGCCGGCTCGTCGGAGGACGCCCACGTGGACATTCTCGATACCGCCGACGCCGGTACGGCCGTGATCCGCGGCAGCCTGCTGCGGTTCGGCGGTTACGGGATCGGCACACTGGCCACGGTAGCCTCGAGTGCCGTTGTCATCCGGCACCTCGGCCTGATCGACACCGGGCACTTCACAACGGTCATGGCGCTCGTCATGATCGTCGCGACCGTCAGCGACCTGGGGCTGACAAGCGTCGCCGTGCGCGAGTACGCGTCCGGACCGAGGTCTGAGGGTCAGCGCTTCCTGCGCAACCTTCTGGGGATCCGCATCGTGATCGCGCTGAGCGGACTGGCGCTCGCTGTGCTCTTTGGCCTGCTCGTCGGCTACCCGCACGTGATGGTCATCGGGACCGTCATCGCCGGAGCCGGCATGGTCGTGCTCATGGTTCAGGACGGGTGCTCGATCCCGCTCCAGGTCGGGCTGCGGTTCGGGTGGGTGGCCGGCCTTCAGCTCGCGATCCAGGTCGGGGTGGCGATCGAGGCCCTGTTGCTGGCGCTAGCCGGCGCCGGCCTGCTCCCCTTCTTTGCGCTCCAACTGCCCATGGTCGTGCCGGCGCTCGTGGTCACCGCGGTGGTGGGCGGACGCGATTCCCGCGTGCTCCCGAAGATCGACGCGCGGGAGTGGCGCCGGATGGTCGGTCGGATCCTGCCCTTCTCCGCCGCCGTCGTCCTCTCGGTCGTCTACTTCCAGATTGCTCAGATCCTGGTGTCGGTACTGTCGAGCCCGGCCCAGACCGGGTACTTCGGCGTGTCGTTCCGTGTGCTGGCCGCGTTCACCACCGTGCCCGGGCTGCTCGTCTCAACAGCGCTCCCGCTGCTCGCGCGCACTGCGCGCGACGACAAGGAGCGGTTCAGCTACGCGAGCCGCCGGCTCGCGGAGACGATGCTGATCGCCGGCTGCGGCGTGGCGCTCGGCCTGTTCCTCGGCGCGGGGTTCGCCATCCGGCTCATCGCCGGTCCCGGATTCGGACCATCGATCGATGTCCTTCGTATCCTGGCCTTCGCTCTGCTCGGAACCTTTGTCATCAGCGCCCGTGGCTATGCCCTGCTGTCACTCGACCGACTGCACGCGATGCTCGCGTCCAATGGGGCCGCGCTCGTTGTCGTTGCGGCGGCCGGGGTGCCGTTGATCACCGCCTATGGGGCCAAGGGAGCGGCGATCGCGATGGTGGCGGCCGAGTTGACGCTGGCGCTCTGCTACGAGTGGTCGCTTTCATTCGAACGACCCGAGCTGCGGCTCGCTCCCGGATTCGCGCTGCGGGCCGCCGCGGCGATGGTTTTCGCCGGCGCAGTAGCGCTCTCCCTGGGCCTCAGCTCGCTCGCCTCGGCGGTGGTGGGGTCGGCGCTCTACGTCGCCGCGCTGCTTGCGCTCGGGATCGTTCCCGCCGAGATCCGCCACGCGCTGATGCCGCGCCAGCGGGCGAAGGCGACCCGCTCATGAGCGACCCGCGGCTGTCGGTCTGCATCCCCACCTACAACTTCGGCGCGTTCATCGGCGAGACGCTCCAGAGCATCGCCGCGCAACTCCAGGACGGCGTCGAGATCGTCGTGCTCGATGGCGGCTCGACCGACGACACCGCCGAGGTTGTCGGCGCGTTCGCGCAGCGCCACCCGCAGATCCGCTACCACCGCCAGCTCGAGCGGGGTGGGATCGACCGCGACATGGCGCGCACCGTCGCGCTCGCGCGCGGCGAGTACTGCTGGCTGTTCGGCGCCGATGACACGATGCGACCGGGTGCGTTGGCCCGAATGCTCGCCCGACTCGACGGCGGCGCTGAGCTGCTGCTGTGCGGGGTCACGTACTGCTCCTTTCAGATGGAGCCGCTCTTCGAGGGCGAGGTCGCGCAGATCCCCGGCGAGACGCGCTTTGACTTCTCCGTACGCGAGGACCGGCTCAGCTACTTCGCGCGAGCGAGCACGACGCTCGCGTTCTTCAGCTTCCTCGGCTCGATCGTGTTCAGCCGTGAGCGGTGGGGGGAGATCGGGCTCGAGGAGCGATTCGTCGGCAGCCTGTTCGCTCACGTCGCGCGGCTGTTCGCGATGATCGCGCAAGGCGCCACGTTCGACTATCTGCCCGACTCCTATGTGCTCGCGCGCGGCGGGAACGACTCCTTCATGGACCGCGGGATCGTCAACCGGTACGCCAAGGTGATCGACGGCTACCACGAGCTCGCCGCGGCCCACTTCGGGGCCGGCAGCGCAGAGGCCGCCCACGTCCGCCGCGTGGTGAGGGCGGAGTTCCCGCTGTGGCTGGCGCTCGACAAGCGGTACGCGGTCGCCCGCGAGCGGCCCGAGGAGTTGGCCGAGCTGCGTCGGATCACCCGCCGGGCCTACGGCGAGCCCGGCTCGCGCTACCGGCTCTATCGCGAGCTCTACGACCACACCCCGCATAACTGGTTCGTGGCGTCGCGCCATTCGATGCGCGCGCTGCGCGCCGCGCGAGCCTCGCTCAGTAGACCGGCCGCCAGCGCAGCACGACGGCGCGCTTGACCAGCAGCGGGGCGGGGATGTAGTGCATCCTCCGTAGGCCGTGCGGAATCATGCGCCTCTGAGAGGAGGTCACCGCGCCGCGCCGAGCTCCTCGTAGGCGGCCACGGTTGCGCGCGCGGTCTCGTCCCAGCTGAAGCCGGACACGACTTCGGCGCCGCGTTCGACCAGCTGCGCTCGCAAAGCGGGCTCGGCGGCGATGCGTCCCATCGCGTCGCGCAGAGCCTCGACGTCGTCGGGATCGACGAGTATCGCGGCGCCGCGTGCCACCTCGGGGATCGACGAGCTGGTGGACGCGATCACCGGTGTGCGGCGCGCCATCGCCTCGAGCACGGGCAGGCCGAAACCCTCGTAGCGAGTTGGGAAGACGAGCGCGGTCGCGTGGCGGTACAGCTCCACGAGCTCCTGCTCGCCGACGAAGCCGAGCCAGCGCACGCCGCTCTGCTCGCGCCGCGTCTCATGGACAGGGGATGCCTTGTGCCGGCCGACCACGCGCAGCTCGAAGCCCTCGACCGATCTGAACGCCTCCAGCACAGCGCCCAGGTTCTTGCGCTTCTCGGTGCCGCCGACGAACAGGAAGTAAGGCTCCTTGGACGACTGCTCAGGATCGAGCGGCGGGCCCCCTAGGTAGGTGACACGGATCTTGGCGCGCGGGATGCCGAGCACTCGCTCGATGTCGGTGCGCGCGCTCTCGGACAGGGTCAGTACGAGGTCGGCACGGCGCACGGCGCGCCGTTCTAGCCAGTCATAGGGGTAGGGCAGCCGATACCCGGGCACCACCCAGCGAATCGCGTCCAGCAGGTTGACGACCACGGGGCAGCCGGGTGAGAAAGGGGGAGCGGCGGCGTGCAGGTAGTGGACGAGGTCGACAGGCTCGCGCGCGGCCGCGACCGCCGGCAAGGTCTGGTCCCATAGGGTGTGCGCCGCCCGCGAGCCCCGCGGGGCGTAGGAGCGACGAACTCGAAAGCGCGGCCCGAGCGGCGGCACCTCATTCCAAGTCGGCGTGTAGATGAAGTATTCGTGCTCGTCCTCGCGACGGTCGAGGGCTTGCAACAGGTTGACCGCATAGGTGCCGAGGCCGATCGGCAATCCCAGGAAGCGGGCGACCAGCCCGATCCTCACCGTTTGGACCGGGCGAGCAAGGCGATCAGCGAGGTGTCCCGAAGGACCCGTCGCTGCCCCCGGCTCATGACGCGCCCACCACCCGTACCTCGGGCAGGGGCACGATGAACTTCCCACCGCGTCCGAGGAACTCCTGCTCGCGCTCGAGGAACTCGTCCAGGAAGTGCCAGGGCAGGGCGAGGTAGTAGTCCGGGTTCATCGCCCGTGAGTCCTCCTCGCTGATGATCGGGATCTTCGTGCCAATCGTCTCCGACCCCCACTTGTCGGGGTTGCGATCGGCGGCCGCCTCGACGTAGTCCCGGCCGATACCCGCATACTGAAGAATCGTGTTGCCCTTGGTTGAGGCGCCGTAGACGTGGATCTTCTTGCCTTCGGAGTGAAGCTGCTTGCACATCGCGAGCAACTCGTCGCGGACTCGCTCCGAGCCCAAGCGGAACGCCTCGTAGGGCTCGGCTGAGTCGAGCGCCAGCTCGAACTCTCCTACGCGCAGCGCGGTCAGCGCCTCGAGCTGCTCGGGCGTGCGCTCGTGCTGGCCGGCGTGCCCGATGAACAAGCGGATCGAGCCGCCGTTCATGTCGTTGAGCTCGGCGGAGACGACTTCAAGGCCCTCCTCGCCGACGAGTCGCTCGATCACAGCGAGGGAGTAGTACTCGAGGTGCTCGTGCA
>PLYX01000165.1 GCA_003151895.1 Solirubrobacterales bacterium | reverse complement strand
CAACGCTGCCGGCCTGAGCGCGGCCGCGGTCCTGATCCTGCGAGGACGCCCAACACCCCGATCAGCGCGCTGTTCACACCGGCCACCGTACGACGTGCGACGGACGCGCTACTGGCGATGCGCTTCAGCCACATCCGGCATTTCGCCCGGGGAATTGGTACCCCATTGGTACCCTGGCCNNGTTACCGCCGTGAGAGGGCGGCGTCCTAGTCCCCTAGACGATGGCGGCCTGTCTAGTCGTGGTCGAGGCTAGCAAAGCATGCAGCGGATGCGCGGTTCCGAACTGGTCGCGGCCGGATCGCCGCCGGCAACCCTGCTGCCAGGGTACAAGCACGATCGCGCGTTCGTGCTTCTTACCGGGTCCGTGCTGCGGAAAGAGGCGCGGCCAACCCTTTGACCAACAGTAGAGCTCGATCCAAGTGTGCCGGGAGACGAAGCCCACGCGGTTCGCTGGCGCGATCTCACGGATGGCGGCCGCACACTCCTCGATGATCGCCGGATAGCGCAAATCAAGGCTGAAGCGCAGGGCGTAGACCTCACGCGCATGCGCTGCGATGTAACCATCTCCGAGATACATGCCCAACAGGTACACGTATGCGGGCGGTAGCTCTGCAAATCGATGCATGACACCGCGAAAAGAACATGCCTGGGACACCCGCCGACCGGGAATCGATCCGGCGAGCCAATCGCGGACCGTTGAGCGGGGGGTCCCGAGTCGCCGGACGACATCGCTGGCGCTGGCTCCCGTTTCGGCGAGCTCCAGAGCAGTCTTGACGGTGCGAGGCGGGTACACCTGTCACCCCGATGCGGCTGAGAGGATTCGAACCTCCACGGGCTTGCGCCCACATGGTCCTGAACCATGCGTGTATACCGTTCCACCACAGCCGCGAGACCCCACGAAGTTAGCAGGACGACATCTCACAAGCGTTGCTCCAGAAAGCGAACACATGTTCGTATGCTAGCTCCCGCGTCGGATGCCGAGTCAGCTGACGTCAAGCTGCGCTGGGTGGAATTGTGCCCCGGGCTGAGGCTTCGCGCGTCTCCGCCGGCCTGTATGCCTCCCGCTGAGACATACGGCTCTGGCGCATCGCTCGTGTTCACCATCGCTAGAGCCGGTGAAACAGAGCGCCCAAGAGGCTGGAGCGCCGCTGTACTGGCTACCCTTCACGGTCGTGACCGCGAGAAAACTCATGATGCTCTTGTGCACGCTCGCGGCGATCGCACCGGCGGGCACGGCGCTGGCCAATACGCCCACGACGCCGGGTGGCGGGACGATTCAAACGACGCCTGGCGCCACCACCCCAGCCGGTGAAACGACGCCAGTGACACCACCGACGACGCCGACGACCCCAGCGGAAAAGCCACCCGCGAAGCCGACGGCGCGCACGCGCATCACGGCGCTGCCGGGGAGCACGATCACCGACGGTACGGCGCCGCTGCGCGTGAGGCTGTCGGGGACGCCGACGCCCGGGTCGCCCGTGCCGATGCTGAGCCCGGCGGTGGCGGGCAGGTGGACGACGGTCGGAGAGTACGAGTCGTTTGCGCCGAAGTCGACGCTCGAGCCGTGCTCCACGTACACGCTGACCGTGTGGGCCGGCACGACCGCCACGGGCGAGCTCCCGCTTGGCGGCAAGCATCGCACGCTTACGCTGAACGTGGCGTGCCCGGGGCTTCAGGCGCTTCAGCAGGCGCTCGCGCGGTTGAACTACCTCCCGTACACGATCGATGCCAGCCACGGCAAGAACAGCGGCGGCAACCGTGAGGCGCGCGCCCTCGCGGCCCGTTACGCCTTCCGCCCACCGGCGGCCAGGATGGTGGCGAACGTGCCCGACGCTCCCGGCCTGTGGTATGGCGCGCTCGACCCCACGACGCGCGGCGCGGTAACGGTGTTCCAGTCAGGTCACGGGCTCTCGCCCACGGGCGTGCCGGATCGTTCGACGTGGGCGGCGCTGCTGGCGGCCGAGACGCTCGGCCATGGCGACCCGGCGCCGTATACGTTCGTGACGGTGTCAGAGTCGATCCCGGAGACGCTCGAGGTGCGCCGCGGCCGGCACGTCGTGCTCTCCTCCCCCACCAACACGGGCGTCTCAGGAGCCACGACCGAACAGGGCACGTTCCCGATATACGCCCGCTATGTGGCGACCACGATGACCGGCACGAACCCGGACGGCTCTCACTACAGCGATCCGGGTGTGCCGTGGGTCAACTACTTCAACGNNAACGGCTGCGTCGAGCTGCCGATCGGAACGGCGGCTCAGGTCTTCCCGCTGCTCACGATCGGCGACCTCGTAATCGTCAGCGGCTGAGGCTGAAGGCAGAGCGACAGGCCGCCGGGGTCAGCCGGCGGCCGGCGGCTCTTCGATTCTCAGCGACTGTCAGCGGCCGGCGCCGTGCCCGTGCCGGCGGCGCTGCACGACCATGATCGACATGCCCATGCCCACCAGCAACAGGCCGCCGAGGGTGATCCAGCGGAGGTCGAGGCCGGTGAAGGGCAGCGTTTTGGACTTAGCGGTGGTCGCAGTCGGTTCGCCGCTCGTTTTGGTCGGCACCGTTTCGTGAGAGGGCGTGCTCGACGTCTGCGTCGGGGCCGCTCCCGATTTTGGTTCCTGCGTTGTCGGCTTTGTTTCCGTTTTCGGCGCGGGCGTCGTCTGGCCGTAGCTGGTCGTGGGTTCNNGCCCCTCATTTCCTTTGAGAGCCTTACCAATTCTTGGCGATGCTGCGATGGCGTCAGTCTAACCGAGAACCCTTTTTGCTCGGGGGTCGATTCTCCTGCATGGTTTTCCGCAAATTGCGGTCGCAAACACGAAATAGGGTCTCAACCGCCTCGGACGATCGCTCCAGGCGGCGCCGGCGCGGGCTCACCGCGGGCTCACGCGCCCACCTTCACACGCCCCTGAAGCGTGCCGTCCTGCAGGTGGGTGCGCAGCACCTTCTTGTCGAACTTNNCAGGTGCTCGAGCAGGTCCTCGGCGGTGACGGAAGCGCCCTCGCGCACCACAACGCAGCAGAGCGGCCGCTCCGCCCACTTGGCGTCGGGCTTTGCGATGACCGCCGCCTCGATCACGTCGGGGT
>PLYX01000180.1 GCA_003151895.1 Solirubrobacterales bacterium | reverse complement strand
GTATGGCGAGCGCCAGACCGATCGCCACCAGCACGATCACGACGAGCTCGACGATCGAGTTGGTTTTTGACTTGGGCGCCCCCCCACCCTCGCCCTTGCCCTCAGTGCCCTTCACCGAGGGGGAGTTGGCCTTCACGCCGCGGGGTCGCCGGCTCCAGCGTCGCCGGCGTCGGAGGAGGGATCGGTGGCGGCCGCCGACTCGGCGCCCTGCGCCTCAGAGATTGTCTCCTCGGCAGTTGCGCCCTCCGCGTCTGTGGCCTCCATCGACTCGTGCAACAGGCCGGGCTGGACGGTCTCCTCGGGACCGGTGTAGCGGCGCNNAGTGCACGGGGAACATGCGCTCGACCCCAACCCCAAACGACTGCTTGCGGACGGTGAACGTCTCGCGCGCGCCGTGCCCCTGGCGCTTGATGACGACACCCTCGAAAACCTGGATGCGGCGGCGCGTGCCCTCGATCACCTGGAAGTGCACCTTCACGCGATCGCCCGGCGCGAAGTCGGGGACACGGCGCAGTTGCGCACGCTCGATGCTTTCGATAACGGTGCTCATAAGAAAGGAGGCGCCGTGTAAGCGAAAACGCTTCCCTCGCCGACGCGACCGCGAATGGTAGCGAACACCGCTCGCGGGAGCGCAGGCGAGGACTCACCGTCTCATCTTCCGCATCTCGAGGAAGACCGGGCCGGTCATGTGCGGCGAAGCCTGCTCTGCTCGGTGCGCCACTGACGTATGCGCTCGTGGTGCCCGGAAAGCAGGATCTCCGGCACGCTCCAGCCGCGATACTCGGCGGGACGCGTGTAGTGCGGATACTCGGGATCTCCGTCGAGCGTCTCGCTGAACGACTCCTCGACGGCAGATTCAGCATGCCCAAGCGCCCCCGGGAGCTTGCGCAGGACCGCGTCGCATACCACCATCGCCGCCGGCTCCCCACCGGAGAGCACATAGCGACCGATCGACAGGGTCTCACTGGCGAAATGCTCGACGATCCGCTCGTCAAAGCCCTCGTAGCGCCCGCAGAGCAGGGTCAGGGCCGGCTCGGCGGCGAGCTCCTGCACGTAGCCCTCGTCGAGCACCGGGCCACCCGGCGCGAGCGCGATCACCCGCCGGCTCTCGCGCACGCGAGCCGCGTCGACCCCGTAGTGGCCGCGCAGCGCCGCGTCCATCACATCGACGCGCAACACCATTCCCGCCCCCCCGCCGAACGGCGTGTCGTCGACCCGCCCGCCGCTCAAGGGAGTGTGCTCACGGAAGTTCACGTAACGCAGGCGCGAACCGCCTTCGAGCACGTTGCGCACGTGGCGCTGGGCCTCGAACCACTCGAACCACTCGGGGAACAGGGTGAAGATGTCGATCTCCATCAGACCTCCCCCTCCAAAGCCGTTGCCGGGGTGCGGCGGGCCGACACACACGGAGCGCATGCGCTCACAGCGTCTCCCCCAGGAAACCCATGTCGACATCGATTCGCCTGCGCGCGACGTCGACCTGGCGAATCGCCGCGCGCACCATCGGCACGAGCAGCTCCCCCGCCGAGTCCGCGGCTCCGGCGGCGTCCGACGCGGCGAGCCGCACCTCCAGCGCCTCACACGACGGGAGCTCCACGAGCCGCGTGACGATCCCCACGTGCCGCTCGCCATCCATCACCTCACACCCTTCGAGCTCGCTCGCCCACCACTCCCCCTCCCCGAGCGCGGGCGCCTCGGCGAGGTCGACCGTCAGCTCGAGCCCCCGCAAAGCCTCCGCGACGCCACGGTCCTCGATCCCCTCCAGACGCACGATCGGATGCTCGTCGGTGCCCGCCCGTCTCATCACGTTCGCGGTGCGCCCGGCGACCGTGACCGCCGCGCCGAGCGAGAGCAGGCGTGGACGGGCGCCCGTCACATAGAAGCTCCCATCGAGACCATGGGCGCGCCCCACGTGACCGGCGGCCACCGCGTGTGAGCTGTCGCTGTCTTTTCTTGCGGAGTGCTCGCCCGCCGGCGCGGTCACCGCGCGAGCCTCAATCGACTATGTCGACGAGCACGCGGCGCTTCTCGTTCACCGCGGCGGCCTTCACGACGGTCCTCAACGCGTGAGCGGTGCGCCCGCCGCGGCCGATCACCTGGCCGTAATCCTCGTCGGCGACGCACAGCTCGAGCACGACCGTTCCGTCGTCCTCCTCGAACTGCTCGACCGACACCTCTTCCGGACAATCGACCAAGCCCTGCGCCAGGTACTCCAGCAGCTCTCTCATGACCTCGGATGACACCCGGTCGTCACCTTTCCCGAACGGCCCGTAGCGCCCGTCGCGGGCTCGCTCGATGCGGCGCCGCGCACAACGCTATTGGCTGATCCCTTGAATGCGCAGCAGCTTGCGAACCGTGTTCGACGGTTGAGCCCCGCGAGCCAGCCAGCTGCGGGCGCGCTCCTCGTCGATCACGATCGTCGAGGGGTCCGTTTGAGCGTTGTAGTGGCCGATCGTCTCAATCACGCGCCCGTCGCGTGGGGAGCGCTGATCGGCGACGACCACGCGCCACACGGGGTTCTTCCTTGCGCCCACTCGCGTGAGTCTTAGCCTTACCGACACGGTTTCCTCTCTGAGTGCTTACGAAATGCCTTGATGGTGAGCTTGAGAGCTTAGAGGGTGACGCAGTCGGCCGCAGGCCGACGAGTCGGGCCCCTCTATTTTGCCTACGGGGTGGGCGCTCAACGCGCCTGGCGCATCAACGCTCCCATGTCCGGCATCTTGCCGCGGCCGACCTGCTTCATCACCTTGCGCATCCCGCCGAACTGCTTGACGAGCTGGTTGACCTGCTGCACGTTGGTTCCCGATCCCCGCGCGATCCGCAGGCGTCGCGAGCCCTTGATGAGCTCGGGACGGGTGCGCTCCTCGGGGGTCATGGAGAGGATGATCGCCTGGATCCGGTCGAGCTCGCGCTCGTCCAC
>PLYX01000274.1 GCA_003151895.1 Solirubrobacterales bacterium | reverse complement strand
GGTTCTCGTAGCCGAACACGCGCTGCCGGCCGTCCACGACGCCGTGCTCCGCGTCCGCGCCGATCACGGCGCCGCCGAGGATGTGGGCGGTTGTGGGGATGTTGAAGAGCGCCTCGGTGAGGGCGCTCTGGGCGATGCCGCCGGTGCGCTCGGCGAACCACTCGGCGGCCTTGTTGGCGACCGGGATGAACGTCGGGATGGGACGCTCGGGGTCCTGTTCGGTGCTCAGCCACAATGTTCCGAACGGCCCTCGTTTGGGGCGCAGCGCGATCGCGCTGTCGAGCGCCTGCATGACGAGGATGATGATCGTGCGCCGTGACCAGTGCTTGGGGAACAGCACCTGCGCCACGCGCTTGGGGTGCAGCAGGCTCTTTCCGATCAGCCTCAGCGGGCGGGTCAAACGCGTGCCGTCGCCCACCAGCAGCGTGTAGAGCCGGTGCATCGAGTCGCCGTCATCGCCGTAGGTGACCGTCTCGATGTGAGTGTGCGGGTCGGGGTAGATCGAGGAGCTGATCGCGACGCGTTTGATCAGATCCTCGGGGTAGTCCTCGGGCACCGTGACCGTGAGGATCGACTCGGAGTTCGTGCGCACCAGCTCGCCCAGGCGCTTTGAGACGCGCGGCAGGGACCCGCCGAGACGGCAGCGCTGCAGAAGCTTGTTCGTCCCCAGCGGTCCGGCGGAGACGACGACGCCGCGCGCTCGGTGGACACGGCGGTCCTTGCGCAGCCAGGCGCCCGAGCGCACGCTTTCGACCTCATAGCCGTCCCGGCCCTCCGGCGAGCCGAGCGGCCGGATGTCAAGGACGGTGCGTTCGGCCATCACCTGCGTGCCGCGCCTCTCGGCGAAGTACAGGTAGTTCTTCACGAGCGTGTTCTTGGCCCCGTGCGGGCAGCCGACCATGCAGCGTCCGCAGAGCCTGCAGCCGGTCCTGTCCGGCCCCTCGCCGCCGAAGAACGGGTCGGGTACGGTCTCGCCGGGCTCCCCCAAGAAGATGCCGACGGGCGTCTTCTTGTAGGTGTCGCTCACCCCGAGTTCCTCGCCAAGCTCACGCAGGAGCTGGTCGGCGGGGTCCTCGTGCGGGTTCTGAACCACGCCGAGCATGCGCTGCGCCTCCGCGTAGTGCGGGGAAAGCGCGGTCTCCCAGTCCTGCATGTCCGCCCACTGACGGTCTTCGAAGAACGCCTTCGGCGGGACGTACAGCGTGCTTGCATAGCCGAGGCTGCCGCCACCGACGCCGCAGCCGGAGACGACCGAGACGTCCTTGAAGATGGTCAGCCGGAAGATGCCCTTCATCCCGAGGCGGGGGTTCCAGAAGTAGCGCTTCAGATCGGCGGTCGAGCTCGGCAGCTCGTCGTCGGCGAAGCGCCGCCCGCACTCGAGCACCCCCACGCGGTAGCCCTTCTCCGACAGGCGCAGCGCCGAGACGCTCCCGCCGAAGCCCGAGCCGATCACCAGCCAGTCGTAGTCGAAGTCCCCTGCCATTGCGCTGATCAGCTTAGGGCATATCCCCATAGCCGCGCAGATCCCCACCGGGATCTGCCCTTGTCCCTTTGGCGCTTTGGGCGGGCACCGCTATATTCCGTGAAGTAATGGCTATGGAGCGGGTGCAGAACAAGCCCTGCGGAGGGCGCTACGGAGACATCATCCAGTCGATCGGCAACACGCCGCTCGTGGAGCTTCCGCGCCTGTCGCCCAAGCCGGGCGTGCGCATCTGGGCGAAGCTCGAGTCGCGCAACCCCACCGGCTCGGTCAAGGACCGCGTGGCGCGCGCCCTGATCGAGGACGCCGAGGAAAAGGGCGCGATCCTCCCCGGCCAGACGATCCTCGAGCCGACCTCCGGCAACACCGGCATCTCACTCGCAATGATCTGCGCGCGCAAGGGCTACTCGCTGAAGGTGGTGATGCCCGAGAACGTCACCCCCGAGCGCACTCAACTGCTCACCATGTACGGCGCGCAGATCGTCTACTCCGAGGGCTCCAAGGGCTCCAACGGAGCGGTTGAGAAGGCACTCGACATGGCCGAGTCCGACTCCTCCTACTACATGCCCTACCAGTACGGCAACATGGCCAATCCAAACGCCCACTACAACGGCACGGCCCTTGAGATCCTCGAGGAGCTCGACGAGGTGTCCGCGTTCGTCGCCGGTCTCGGCACCGGTGGCACGCTGATGGGCAACGGCCGGCGCTTGAAGGAGACGTTCGGCGACGCGGTCAAGATCGTCGCAGCCGAGCCGATGCAGGGGGAGCCCGTGCAGGGCCTGCGCTCGCNNGACGACGGCTGGAAGTACCTGTCGAGCGGCATCTACACGCTCCCCGTCGACGAGATCGAGAACCTCGACGCCACCGTGTGGTGGTGAGCGGGGATGGACATCTCGCAAGAGCTGCTTGAGCAGATCCTCGCGCACGCCTGCGAGATTCCCGAAGAGGAGTGCTGTGGTGTGGTGGCTGTGGAGGATGGGTCTCCCGTTCGTGCGGTACGGGTGTACCGCGCCACGAACATCCACAAAAGTGAATTGAAGTTCCAGATCGGCTCGGATGAGCTGCTGGCCCTCTGGAACGAGATTCAGCGGGAAGGATGGGAAGTGGGAGCGATCTACCATTCGCACGTACGCTCTGAGCCATATCCGTCGCAGACCGACATCAACTTCGCTGCCGAATGGCCCGGCGTCGAGTGGATCATCGTTGGGTTGGCCGATCCCGCGACGCCCGAGATCCACTCTTATCTGATCGAGGAAGGCACGGTCCGTGAGGTGGAGATCGCGAAGGTTCCTGTCTAGACGAGCACAGGCTGGCCCATCGGCTGCCCGGCTTCGCGCGTGATCGCCTCGATCTCTTCGGCTGCTCGTTCGAACTCGCCGTCGGAGAGCACGGGCGTGCCCTCGAAGGGCAGTTCGCGCTGGAGCTCCAGCCACGAGCTGCACACGCCGTACTCGTCCCTCACCTTGACGGTCACCGGACGCGGGATCCTGTACGTACGAAGCAGCAGCACGTGCAGCGGGTGGCGCCGCTTCCATTCCAACCGCTTCTCGGCGTAGTCGGGCGTCCACACGTAGAACGGCGACAGGGCATCCACGCAGCGGGGGTCAGAGATCGTGAAGTGGCCCGCCACTTCGGCCCACGCCCTGATGCGCACGCGCTCGGGCTGCTGGATGCCGCCTTCGACGCTGAACGCCTGCACGGGCGGCTCGCCGTCGTTCCACACGCCTTCCTCCAGCGCCCTGCGCAACTCGGGCTGGTGGGATTCGCGCACGAGATCGTTGCGCTGATGGTCGAACGTGGGATACAGGAAGAAGCGGTCGTGCTCGAGCTTGAAGTGCTTTTCGGGCTCGCGTATTCCGCCCTTGCGCAGGGTGATGAGCTGCTCGCCTTCGGCGAGGGCGCGGACGGTGACCGCCCATTCCTTGAGAGCAATTGGCATCGTGAAAAAACCTGAATACGAGGGATCGTCTGAAAACTGCGCGACCCCATCCGTGCCACCCTGAAAGCTCGTGGCACGGGGTGCCGCTGCCCTTAAAGATACGAAATCCGAGCAAGAATCCCAAATGCCCTGCAAATGGGGGGTTTTTTGAGTGTTTCGCCGGTCACGAGACCTTCACAGGCGCCTGTCCACGAGGCCCTCGGCGGCCTCGATCGGGGCCGCGTCGCCTCACTCGCCGGCCGGGCCATACCCTCCGCCGCCGGGGGTTTCGATGCGAAGTCGCTCACCGGCATGAAGCCTACCCGTGACCTTTGCCGGCAACTCCCGCGACGATCCGTCGTCGGGCCCGATCAGCGTGTCACGCCCGCATAGGCCCGGCTCGCCGCCGTGCGCTCCACGGGGAGCGTGGCGACGGCGCTCGGCGATCAGCGAGAAGGTCATGTCGCTCAGCGCCTGCAGCTCGCGCACCACGCCATCGCCGCCACTGTGGCGGCCGGCGCCGCCCGACCCGCGTCGCAGCGAATACTCGCAGACGAGCACCGGCAGTTCGCGCTCGAGCGCCTCGATCGGGGTGTTGAGCGTGTTGCTCATCGCCACATGCACCCCGCTCGGGCCGTCGGCGTCCTCGCATGCGCCCTGACCGCCGCCGAGCGTCTCGTAGTAGGTGAAGTCGTCGTTGCCGAGCGTGAGGTTGTTCATCGTCCCCTGGCCCAGCGCCCTCCCGAACGCGCCGAGCACGAGATCGGCCACGCGCGAGGAGGTCTCCACGTTGCCCGCCGCCACCGCCGGGGCAGGGTCCTCGGAATCGGCGGGTGGTCGGGCGTTCAGTAGGCACCCCTCGGGGACGATGACCTCCACCGGGCGATAGGCGCCCGCCGAAGGTGGGATGTCGGGGTCGGTGAGCACCCTCACCGCAAACCAGCACGCCGACAGCGTCACCGCGAGCGGGCAGTTGAGGTTCCCCTCGTGACGAGCAGCCGACCCCGTGAAGTCGAGCACCAGCCGCTCCCCCTCGACGGTGGCCTTCAAGCGCAGCACGAGATCCCCCTCGCGCGCCTCCAGCACGTCCTCGGCTTCGCGCACGCAATCCGGCAATCCGGCGATGCATGCGCGCGTGCGCCGCTCGGCGTAGTCGAGCACCGCATCCATCGCCTCTCCGAGCCGCTGCACCCCCACGCGCCCCGCGAGCTCGCCCAGGCGCAGCGCGCCCGTGCGGTTGGCCGCGAGCTGCGCCCTCAGGTCGGCCCTGCGCTCCTCCGGCCCGCGCATCTGCACGACGAGCTCCTCGATCGCCTCCGCGGTGAGCGCACGCGGGTGGATCACCACGCCCTCCTCCTCCAGCGTGCGGCTGTCAGCCGGCATCGACCCCGGCACGCGCCCGCCCACGTCGGCGTGGTGGGCGCGGCTTGCCGCGAACCCGATCAACACCCCACTCTCCGAACCATCGCCCTCGCCCGGGCGCGCATCGGGAGAGGGGGCGAACACTGGCGTGATCACGGTGATGTCCGGCAGGTGCGTGCCGCCCGCAAAGGGGTCGTTCAGCACCCACGACACGCCGGGACGGTGCTCCTTCCCCAGCACGGCATTCACGGCGGCCGGCATCGACCCGAGGTGCACGGGGATGTGCTCGGCCTGCATCACCATCTCGCCGCCCGGGTCGAACAGGGCGGTTGAGGCGTCGCGGCGCTCCTTGATGTTGGCCGAATGCGCCGAGCGCACGAGCGTCGCGCCCATCTCCTCGCACGCCGCCCGCAGCGCGCCCACAATCACCTGCAGCTCGATCGGGTCGAGCGCGCTCACGCTGCTCGCTCCAGCACGACGGTTCCGTACTCGTCCACCGCGCCGCTCCAGCCGGGGGGCACGAGCAGCGTCGAGTCCGGCAGCGCGCACACCGCCGGTCCCTGCACGCGCGTCCCCGGCGGCAGCTCGCCACGCCACAACTCCGCCTGCACCTGCTCCCCGTCGAACACCACGCGCGTGCTCCCGCGCACGGGCGGCTCCACCGTGGCGCCCTTCAGGCGCAACGCGGGCCGCGCCCCGATCGCCGACACGCGCACGTTCACCAGCTCCACCTCGGCCCGCTCGTCGCGGTAGCCGTAGCGCTGCTCATGGGCCTCTCCGAATGCCCCCCTCAAACGCGTGGGGTCGAGCAGCGCGTGTTCGCTGGAACCGGGCGTGTCATTCAGGAGAAGGCCCAACCCTCCCCCAAAAAAATCCCCCGGGTCGATCTCATCGTCGACCGTCAGCTCGAACGACTGGCCCTTGTATCGCAGCTCGTAGCGCACGGCGATGCTCGCCGCCGGCTCGTCCAGCTCCGCCGCCGCCCGCTCGATCAGGCGCCCCAGCTCGCCCGCGATGCTCTCGGTCGTGAGTGACGCGCCGGAGAGCATCACCGTGCTCGACGCATCGCGCCGCGGGGCCGCCGCCGCCAGTCCCAGCGCGCACAGCACCCCGCACGCCCGCGGGCACAGCACCCGTTCGATCCCGAGCTCCGCCGCCATCGCCGCCGCGTGCAGCGGACCGGCGCCCCCGAACCCCATCAACGCGAAGCGCCGCGGGTCGACCCCGCGCCCCACCGTCATGACCGTGAGCGCCCGCAGCATCTCGGTCTCGGCGACCCGCACGATCCCCTCCGCGCACGCAATCGGCTCGAGGGCGAGCTCGCGTGCGAGCGCTCCCACCGCGCGCACGGCGGCATCGCGCTCGAGCGTCACACCGCCCGCGAGCGGCATGTCCCCGAGCAGCCTGCCGAGCACGAGGTTCGCATCG
>PLYX01000283.1 GCA_003151895.1 Solirubrobacterales bacterium | reverse complement strand
CGAAGTTGGTGACGTTGAAGAACGCACCGGCGCCGATCGCGTTCATCGCGTCCTTGGCCTGTGTGGAGATCCACTGGGCGTCGAAGTTCTGCTGGGAGACGTAGCCGGTGAGCGCCGTGGGGATCGCGACCAGGAAGGTTACGGCGCCCGTCACCCACACGCGGGTGCGCCCGCCGCGCCAGGCGGCCATCCAGTACTTGCCCCACAGGTGGACGACCATCGTGAAGAAGAACAGCTCCACAGCCCACAGGTGGATGCTGTTGAGGAAGTGCCCGATGCCGGTGTGGTACCACCAGGCCGGGCCCTTGAGGGCCAGGATCATGCCGGAGCCGACGATCACGATCAGCGACGCGATCGTCGCGACCCCGAACACGTAGATCCAGGAGGCGACGTAGGTCGGCTGGCCGTCGGGCAGGAGCTTCTCGGGCGGCAGCGCCTCGACAGCGGCTTCGCGCGCGCGGACGGTCCAGGAGCGTTTGGGGGTCGCCGCGGCGCTCATGACCGGCTCCCTGCCGCGCGGGCCGCTTCTCTGCGCGCCGCGCCCGGGAACGGCAGCGCGATCGCGAGCGCGAACACGACCAGCATCACGCCGATCACGATGACATTCGACAGCGTCAGATTGATGAAGTGCCAGTGCACGACGTGCGCCGGGTTGTTCAGGTTGAAGACTGCCCCCATCGCGTTCACCGGTCGTCCGCCTCCTCGATATTCGGTCTGCTCACCTGCCCGCAGCCGTCGTTGTGTCGCCTTGTTCGCCGTCGAGCCGGCGGCTCCTGTCGGCTCGGGCAGAACCCTACTATGTTCGGTCCCGATCGCGCAGGTCAGTATAAACCACCCAATCGCTGCGGGGAAAGGCCCAATCGTTGCGGGAAAAGGCCCGATCGGCGCTCGCCAAGCCCGCTGCCGATCGGGGGCGCCGCACGGATGAACTCGGATTGCGCGGCGGTGAAGCTTCCGGTCGAGCTACCAAGGAGATGAAGGTGTTCGGCAAGGTGTTGGTCGGAGTCGACGGACGATCGAGCGGGCGCGACGCGATAGCGCTCGCTCGCAGACTTGTCGATCGGGACGGCGAGCTGACGCTCGCGCACATCCACGGAAGCGAGTTGATGCCGAGCTCGAGCTTCGGTATCGAGCAGCGCGAGCACTCCCAGCGCCTGCTCGAGGAGGAGCGCAAGATCGCCGGCTGCACGGCCCGCCTGGAGAGCCGCTCGGCCTCCTCGGTCGGCCGTGGGCTGCACGAGCTCGCCGAGGAGGCGGGCGCCGACCTGCTCGTCGTGGGATCGTGCTCGCGCGGGTTCGTCGGACGCGTGTTCGTCGGCAACGCGGCGCGCGGCTCGCTCGTCGGGGCGCCGTGCGCGGTGGCGACGGCGCCGCTCGGGTACGCCGAGCGTCCCTCGGAGATCGTGGCGGTCGGCGTCGGCTATGACGGCTCCAGCGAGAGCGAGGCCGCGCTCGCGGCAGGGCGCGTGCTGGCCGGCGCATGGGGGGCGAAGCTCCGTGCGCTGCAGGTCGTGTCGATCTCCTCCTTCGCCTATCCCGGCTATGTGCCCCCCGAGATCGGTGAGAGCATCGACGCGATGCTCTCAGATGCGCAGGAGCGGCTCGATGCGCTCGAGGGGGTCGAAGGACGCGCGGTTTACGGGCTGGCGGGCGAGGAGCTGGTGGAGTTCGGCAGGCAGGTGGACCTGCTCGTGGTCGGCTCGCGCGGCTATGGGCCCGTCAGCCGCTTGATCCTCGGCAGCACCGCGGAGTACCTGCAGCGCAACGCGCCGTGCCCGCTGCTCGTGCTGTCGCGGACGGCGCTCGCGCGCAACGCGGCGCCGGCGCCCTCCACCCATCAGGATTTCGCGCCGCCGCAGCCGGTGCTCGGCGCGGAGGTTGCTCCGCAGCCGGCCGCCGAGTCGATCGCCGCTCCGTAGTTATCTGCAATGAAGCGGCGGACTTACTCGGCTGCCGCAAGCACCGCCCTTCCATAAGCTCGCGTTATGCCAACCGCTCCCGCCGCCTTCAAAGCAGTGATCGCCGGTGGTGGTGTGGCGGCGCTCGAGGGGGCGCTCGCACTGCGCGATCTCGCTGGGGACCGGCTCTCGATCACGATGCTGGCGCCCGACCCGGACTTCGTGTACCGCCCGATGACGGTGCGCGAGCCGTTCGCCTACGGTCGCGCGCAGCGCTACTCGCTGAGCGATATGACCAAGGACATCGGCGTCGAGCTGCGCGAGCAGAGCTTCGCCTGGGTCAACCCCGCCGCGTGCGTGGCATATACGGACAGCGGCGAGGAGCTCCCCTACGACGCATTGCTGCTGGCGCTCGGCGCGCGCATCCACACGCGTTACACGCACGCCTACACGATCGACGACAGGCACCTCGACGACATCCTGCACGGGCTGCTGCAGGATGTCGAAGGCGGCTATGTGAAGCGGCTGGCGTTCGTGATCCCGGCGAGGATGGCGTGGCAGCTGCCCGTGTACGAGCTCGCGCTGATGACGGCGGGGCGGGCATTTGAGATGGAGGTGGCGCTGTCGATCACGATCGTCACACCCGAGGAGTCGCCGCTGGCCATCTTCGGCTCAGGCGCGAGCGAAGCGGTGTCAAAGCTCCTGGAGGAGGCCGGGATCAAGCTGGTCACCCACGCTTACGCCGAGGTTCCACAATGGGACACGGTGGTGGTGCACCCCGAAGACAAGCGGCTGGAGTTCGACCGCGTGGTGGCGCTCCCCGAGCTGTACGGTCCCGCGGTGCGCGGACTGCCGTCGGCGGAGCACGGCTTCATCCCGATCGACGTGCACGCGAAGGTTCGCGGCGTCGAGCGGGTGTACGCCGCCGGGGACGCCACCGATTTCGCGCTGAAGCACGGCGGGATCGCCGCCCAGCAGGCCGACGCGGCCGCTGAAGCGATCGCCGCGCTCGCCGGAGCGCCGGTCGAGCCCCAGCCGTTCCAGCCGACGGTGTACGGGATGCTGTTGACAGGCCGCCGTCCGCGCTATCTGCGCGCGCACGTCACCGGCGGGTACGGTTTCAGCTCCGAGGTCTCCGAGGAGCCGCTCTGGACTCCGCCGCGCAAGATCGTGGCCAAGTACCTGGCGCCCTACCTGGAGCGGTTCGAGGCCAGGTGCGCGTGAGCGAGCACGCAGGCGGCCACGCACCGACGCGGCGTGCCGCGGCGGGAGGCCCGTGCGCGTAGGGATCCTCACCGGCGGCGGAGATTGTCCCGGTCTGAACGCCGTGATCCGCGCGATCGTGCGTCGCGGCCTGGGCCTTGGGGAGAGCAGCTTCGTCGGCTTCCGCTACGGCTGGGCGGGCGTGCTCGAGCATGACGTGGTGGAGCTCACGCGTGAGAACACCGCTGGGATCCTGCCGCGCGGCGGCACGATCCTCGGCACCTCGCGCACCAACCCGCTCGCCGGGCGCCCGGACGGGCTCGAGCGGGTCAAGAGCACCTTCGAGCGCGAGGGCCTGGGAGTCCTGATCCCGATTGGCGGGGAGGACACGCTCGGCGTGGCATTGCGCCTCTCCGAAGAGGGCCTGCCGATCGTGGGCGTTCCCAAGACGATCGACAACGACATCGGAGGCACCGACGTCACGTTCGGCTTTC
>PLYX01000282.1 GCA_003151895.1 Solirubrobacterales bacterium | reverse complement strand
CGTGCACGCGTGAACTTCTAGAATGGAGCCTGTCGTGGCCAGCCCAGGAGACCGATCGCGGCCTGCAGTGAGTGTTCACCTCCGTATTCGCGTCGAGCTCGGCCGGAAGGACGATCTACGTCTTTTCCTTCGCGAGGCTATCCCGTTCTATGAATCCCCAGGGGGGATCCACGTTCGGCTGCTTGGCGATACGAGCGCGCCGGATCGTTTCATTGAGGTCATCGACTACGCCAGCGAGCACGCCTATTTGGCCGATGAGGAGCGCCTGAAGTCCGATGCGACCATGGCGGCATACCTCGCTCGGTGGCGGGCCATACTCGCTGAACCGCCCACTGTCGAGACTTATCGGGATATCGAAACGACGTGAGTCTTATGTGCGGTCTCCGCCGTCACATTCCCCTTCGCGGATCGTGGACTGAGAGAAAGGAACACCTGCCGCACAGTTCTCAGGAATGTCGTCTGACGGTGCCGCCTGCGCACTCGCGATGTGACACGCGTGTCCCGCATGACGGCTTAGTCGCCCCCCGTCGTTCCGAAGAACGAAGACTGCCCTGGGCCGGCGTGCCGGAATGTTCCCCGAGCGGCGGCGCTGAGGCGGAGCACCGATCTGGCGGAGTCAGCGACTCGCGACGTAGCGCAGGTCGAGCGTGTCGACCCGGCCAGACCAGCGTAAGGTGAACCGCCAGCATCCGGCCGCAGGAAGGTTGATGATCGACGGGCCGGGGCTACCCGTCACCCTGCGGTTGNNGAAACCCAGAGGATCTTGTTGTTGTGATCCTTCGGTGGCGGTGACTGGAGCGGATCTGCCCAGAGGATCGCAGCGATCTTCCCTGCCCTACCGAGCACATACGGCATCCGCGGCCTCGGCTCGCTGAAGCCACCACGCGCCCACAGCGGCAACACACCGACGATCACGGTTGCCCGACAAACGCTCGATCGCGACGATTCCGCGTCCGACGAGCCGGCACGCGAGGCACCTGCCATAGCAGCGACAACAACTACACCGGCCAGAACCGCCGCCGAACCGACCGACACGCGGGACCAGGAACGCGAGCGACCCATACGCCTTCTACACCGTAGCGCGAGACAGGGTTCCGTCTGATCGTCCGCCCGCCGCACCTCGGGAATGTCACTCGGGGGTCGTGGAGGCCGTTCTAGGCGCGCATCGCTCCGGGCGTCGCCTTCGCTCGAACCTCGTGGCTATCGGCTTCAAGGATGGGACACGGCTTGAATCCCTTGACCACCAGATAGATGCCGAACGATAACTCCCAAACAGCCTCGGGGAGCGCGAGGAGAGACGCCGGGGCGGAGGTCTGCTTGAAGGCACCGAACAGCACCGCCGTCGAGGCGAAGAACAGCAAAGGGCCACCGATCAGGCCGAGCAGAGCGAGCCTCCTGGGCACAAGGCCCGACGTGAACATCAAGTAGCCGAGTAGCAGTCCGTTCCCAAGCGCGGAACAGAAGCCGGGGCCAAGGAGGAATGTCCAGTCGTGGAATGCGACCAAGCTCCGTCCGGCGACGGTCAGCGTTCCGGCATTTGCGCTCGTTCCTGCGAGGTCGTGCCGCAAGGTCACGACCGAGAGCAAGCTGATGAGGCCCACGACGATGACTGTGGATTCAAGGACACGGACGGTGACGTATCCGAGCGCCATGCTTTCGTTCTGCCGCTTGGTGATGGGGTACAGCGTCACGGCGGTGCCGATATTGGCAACTGCGAGCAGGATTTCGAGGAACGCCCCGAGGGCGATCCGCTTATCCGCGCCGCCGCCGACTATGTAGTCGTGATGCTTGAGAACCGGCTCGTAGAGAACGAGTGCTGCCGGGATGGACGTGACGAACGTCGCGATCATGAACCAGCCCGCGACGCGAGAGGTCCGTCTCTCCAGATCCATGACAGCCCTCCAAGATCCAGTGACGGTCAGCGAGCCAACCCCACGACCATCAAGCGGTAGATCGCGGACCTAACGGACGCACGACGCGGATGCAACCAGCGCGACGGCCGTCGCGCCAGGATCGCTTCGGTGCCTTGATCGTGCAGTCGATCTAGCACCGTTCGCCTGCGCCAGCGTTCTTACAGTCACCCGAGCGGATGAGCAAGGTTGGCGTATGAGCCCGCCATCTAGGGCGCGAAGCGAGCTGTGACGGATTGGGCGCTGTTGGGTGTGATCGTGCAGCGGGCTATGCCGGAGCATCCGTTCTGCCAGCCGAGGAATCGTGACCCTCTGTCTGGTGTTGCGGTGAGTGTGACGGTAGATGGGGTCGTTCTTGTCTTGATCGGCGTGGGCTTTCTGGCGGTCGGCATCGCACAGCTTGCGTAGGTACAGACGCTTGGGTGCGCCAGCGTGCGGGAATGACGCCTGAGCGTCTACCCGATTGAGTCAGTGCCGCCGCCGTCGATCACGTCGTCCGAGTCTGTGCGAATGGTCTCGGCGCCGAGAGAAGATGTAGCCCCGGAGGCCTTCACTTACCCCCCAATGCGAGCCGGAACCTCAGATAGAACGCCGCAAACACAAGGACTATGCCGACATTTGCTATCAGCCGCTCCCAAAACTGGTGCTTGAAGAACAGGACATCCACGCCCACCACAACGGCTACCAGAGCAAGCACGTAAAGGGCGACAGCGGCCTGTCTTCCCACCGTTTCATCCTACGTGTTGGCGGTTCTCCCGAGGTGGGCCGCGCCGTGCGGTGCCGGGCGGAAGGGCGCCCCCATGCGCCAGTGCGCCGGAATGACCCCCGACAGGACAAGCGCTACGCTGGCGGCTTGTGATGCCGCACTGGTTCTACATCTATTTCGTACACGTCCTGTCTGGCAAGGGTTACCAGTTCTGGAGCGGCATCGGATCGGACATCGGGGAGGTCGCTCTCATCGGCGCTCTCATCGCGTTCTGGGGCAAGCACAACTGCCATGTCCACCGCTGCTGGCGCCTAAGCTGGCACCCGAGCAAGAAGTACGGAGGTCACGTTGTTTGCCGCCACCACCACGAAGATTCGGGGGCAGCCCTCCTGAAAGAGAAATGATGGGCTCCGACGATCCGTTTTATCCGGGGCCCCCATACGTTGACACTACGGGGCATGTCATTCCTTCGCCAGTGTTCCGGAATGACGCCTGAACGGCGGCCTGTGGGGTTCAGCCTGAGCTACCCGCCGACGGGTTGCATGCGAGCTGCAGGGCGACGAGCCGTAGCCGCGAAGTCGACTGTCCGTCCGACCTTGTAGCTGACGAATAGTTGGGCTCGCCCTTCGAGTACGAGGATCGACCGAGAAGTCTCGGTCATTCGCGCAGGCGCGGTCTGCGTGAGTCGGAAGACGAGCAGGGTCGCTTGTGCGCCGCCAGGCGAGAGGTGTGCTTCCGAGCGAAGCGAGATCGTTTGCTGAATGCCGGCCGCGCTGACCTTCCGTTTCCGGGAGAGGCTTCGCATCGCGGTTCCGTAGGCGGAGCGTGCCTGCGCCGCTGTGGCACAGACTTCGACTAGGGCGGTGGCACTCGCAATGCCGTGCGGATCGTCGGGCAGCGCGAAGAAACGCCATGCGCATCCAGTCGTCCTTGCCGGGCAGGAGAGGCGTGCAGCATGCACCTCCGCAGCCGACTCTCGCCTGTAGCGGACACCGAGATCCCCCGCCGTCGGCGCTGTCCGTGCTGCGAGCCGCTCATCGCGTGGCTGAGCCAAGGGGGCGGCCGACGCAGCGCACACCGAGAGCGCCATCACAAGCGCGGTACCGAGCACGACGATCTTGCGCATCCTTGACAGGATTGCATGCGAGCAGCAGAGCCGACTCGTGGCATGACCGGTGCTTGCCTGGGCGAGTGTTCGCGAATGACGCCTGAGGTTCGCGCTCGGTGGTGTGACGCTGCAATCGCGTCGCTAGAGTCGCGCGGTGACACAGAGGGCCTACCGCGGGCGCCAGCCGAGCGCTCCAATGGACTCTCGGACACTGGTGGCCGTCATCGGCCTGCTAGAGGCGGACGGAATCGATGTCTGGCTCGACGGCGGCTGGGGTGTTGACGCGCTGCTCGGGCATCAGACTCGCGAACACGACGACCTCGACCTCGTGGTCGAGCTCTACCACGCGAGCCGAATCATCGAGCTGCTCGACGGCCTTGGATATTCCCTGGTCGCAGGAGCCCCTCCGAAAAGCTTCGTGATGGTCGATGCGCGCGGGCGCCAGGTCGACGTTCACCCAGTCACCTTCAACGCAGAGGGCGGAGGCGTCTATCAGATGGATGACGGCGCCGAGTGGGTCTATCCGGGCGAAGGGTTCGCAGGTCGGGGGAGCGTGGATCGGAGACCGGTGCGGTGCCTTAGCGCCGAGGTTCAGGTGATGGTTCACGCGGGCTACGAGCTGACTGAGAAGGACTACCGCGAGCTTTGCCTCTTGCGTGAGCGGTTCGGAGTTGAGCCACCCCGAGCGCTGCTCGAAAAGGTGCTGGCCGCTGCGCAAGAGGAGGACGAGGCGTAAAGAGTCTCGATTGCGCGAGCGTTCGGGAATGACGCCTGATAGCTACCCGGGCGGGGTAGCGTCGGCGGATAGGAGTGGGAGACGCTGCGCGCGCTGACTGGCCGCCACGGCGGCAGCCTGCACGCAAAGCGCGATGGAAGCCGCAAGCGCAAAGCAGCCAGTCACTCCGAGCGGTCGGATTGTCGTGGCGACGACGAGGCAAAATGCGGCGTACGAGAAGAACCCGACCGTAAAGCCGCGTAGTAGCCGGATTGCCTCGTCGCGTCCTCGGTGTGCCTGCGTGAACACCGCGAGCACGGCCGTGATAATCGGGAACGACGTGACGAGGCCGCTGAGGTGAGGGCCGAGCGTCGTCGCGATGGCGGTCACGGTGACTACGGCAATTGCAGTACACGCCGCACGGAAAGGCAGATCCCAGCGCGCGGGCGCTAGCGGCGCAGCATCGACGCGCGGCGGTCGTGGCAACAACAAGAGCGTGAGAACGAGCGACCCGCAAGCGATGATCAGCGCTGGAAGCGCGCCAACCGACAGTGGTCTCAAGGCGACGACGGCGAGCGCGAACGCCATATAGGCGACGACGACGGCACGCGGCCAAGAAAGCCATTTAGAGGTCGCAACGTACGCGAGCACGAACGCCGCCAGCCCGACCATTCCGAGTAGTACGCCGGCTGCGGCCTTGCTCGCGAAGGCCGACCCGTGCTGCAGGGCCAGCACGAGCAGGATTGGCCCTGCGATTACGGGCAGTCCCGCGACGACGCCACCGATGCGAACGCCGAAACGGCGAGCGACGAGTGACGCGAAAACGACAAAGCACGGTGCGAGGAGGACGCGAAGGGCGAGCACAGCCACGGTCGTAGTCTGCGTGAAGTCTTGGTCGGAGTCTGTCGCGGCTCTTCGTGCACGTGGCCTGCGAGCGCTGCTGCGCGGCGGCGAGCATCGTCGTCCCCTGGGCCAGCGTGCTGTCGCCTGAGCGACCGCGAGGTTGACAAACGAGCCGGAGATCACGGCAAGCGCGCAGATCCCGGGCACGTAGTAGGTCGACCCCTTTACCTTGCCCGGCCCGACGGTGTTGTTGCCGAACACGCTGACGAAGATGACGAGGAAGATGATCGGCAGGATCAGCGTGAAGAAGCGCGACTGGCGGTTGCGGAAGAAGGCGAGCAGGTCGAACCGCGCCTGGTGCAGGACGAGCCGGAGTGCGCCGCGCGGCGTTCCGGTTCGACTGCGAACCGGCGTCTCCGTCTCCAACCGCAGCGCACTTGTGCGGCGCGAGCGCAGCGGTTAGCCGACGGTGCGAGAGAGGCGCGAGACCTCGTTCTGGATTCGCCGCTGGAGATCGCCGGCCTTCTGCACGCGAGCGTCGTACGCCTTGATTGCCGCGATCTCCGCCTGCTGGGAGGCGATCGTCCCCACGATCCTTGCCGCCTCTGAAAGATGACGGCTGAGCAGCGCCACACGGGAGCGGTTCTTCTTGCGGAGCTCGAGTGCGAGCGCGGTCCCTGCTGCGCGCGTCGCAATCAGAGTCTGCAGTTGTGCCCGGTATGTGGGAGCCATCACCGGCGGCGGATGAAGCTGTCGCAGTCGGCCGACCACAAGCGCGAGCGACCGGTCGTACGCAGCGATCGCGTCTGCCTGCTCGCCGGCCGCACGCGTTGCGGCGGCGGCACCACCGTCGTCACGGTGACCGCGACCGACGCCTACGGGAACGTGGCGACGAAGACGTTCCTGGTCACCGTCGTCAAGCACTGAGCCCGTCAACCTCGGCCTCACGCTCAACGCCCGAGCTCGGGCCTCCGATCGTCAGGACAGCGGCAGATTGCCGGTGAGTACGTCCCAGGAAGCGACCATGTCCTCTGTCCGCTCATGTGGCCGGCGGAAGCCTTCGACGAAGACCGCGATGTCCGCAAGGTTCCACCAGGAGCGGTAGAGGTGCAGAGCCTCCTGATTCAAGGAGGCGGGCCCTGCAACGGCGACGTATTCGGTCCACCCGGTCAGGTCTTGGTCGAGCNNCGCTCGCGGGGAGCGATCAGGGTCGTGTCCCAGTCCACGAGGCGGACGCGACCCTGAGAGTCGAGGATCACGTTCGCGCGGTGGGGCTCTCCGTGCGTGACGACCCACGGTTCCGTGCCGGCACGCACGCGGACGGCCAGCTCGTCGTACTCGCCGAGGCGCCGTTCGATGTCCTGTGCGTTGTCTCGGAGCAGCTGACGAGCCGGCTCCGCGAACGGGCCCGAGGCCCAACGTCGATCGAGGTCGCCGAGAGCCTCGGCCAGCCCAGCTCTGGAGGGGACCTCGAAGTGTTCTCTTCGCGGAAGCCCCGCCGGGACGTGCTCGGTCGCAGCGTGCAGCCGGCCCAGGACGGCTCCCATCCGTCGGCGGTCGTCGGCGGACTCGTACGCGCCGTACATGCTCGACGTTCCCTCGATGAACGGCGAGACCGTCACGGCGTAGCGATCGCTGAGGCGGCGAATGACGACCCCTTCGTCATCGACGAGCGGCGCGACGACGAGGTCGAGCTCGGCTTCATCCCGAAGTGCTGCCGCCGTGCGAAACGCGCGGTCCAGTGCGGCGAAGGTTGCGTCCGCGTCGGGGCCGGCCTGGAAGCCCGCCTCCAAGTCGTCGACCGTCACGAACCTCCGC
>PLYX01000053.1 GCA_003151895.1 Solirubrobacterales bacterium | reverse complement strand
CTCGGCGTCAGCGAGCGCTGGGCATGCCGGGTGGTGGGGCAGCATCGCTCCACGCAGCGTCACGAGCCCAAGCGGGCTGAGGATGATGCGGCGTTGCGCGCACAGCTGCGGCGGTTCTCGAAGGACCGTCCGCGGTGGGGGTACCGTCGCGCGCACCATCNNCAGCGCAAGCGCAAGCGCCGGCGTGTGGGGGACTCGACCGTGCCTGCCAAGCGGCTGCGGGCGCAACGCCCGAATCAGGTATGGGCGTTCGACTTCCAGTTCGACCAGACCGCGGACGGCAGGGTGCTGAAGCTGCTTAACGTCCTCGACGAGTTCACCCGCGAGTCGCTGGAGATGCTGGTCGAGCGCGGCATCGACGCCGAGGCGACCGTGGAGGTGCTGGAGCGGCTCGCCGCCGAGCGCGGGGCGCCTGCGCACCTGCGGTGCGACAACGGCCCGGAGATGACCGCGCACTCGCTCTGCGACTGGTGTGAGCTCTCGGGCACCGGCACGGCGTTCATCGAGCCGGGCTCACCGTGGCAGAACCCGTACGTCGAGTCCTTCCACTCCCGCGTCCGCGACGAGCTGCTCGACGTCGAGGAGTTCTCCTGTCTCACCGAGGCGCGCGTGGTGATCGGCGACTGGCAGGAGGACTACAACCACCGCCGGCCGCACTCATCGCTCGGGATGCGCGCCCCGGCCGTGTTCGCCGCCGAGTACGCCGCCGTCAACGCCATCCATCGCAAGGCGGCATGACCACCCAGCGACGGGACGCGCCGGTCGGATCGTGCTCCGCTACGGCCTACGGCCTCCGCTCCGCCCGACCCGACCGCACCGCCAGCTACTCTCCCGTCACTTCTATCCACCAACTCTCACACGCGGTGGACCGAGAAGCGGGGGCCGGCCATGACCTCGAAGCACGTATCAAGTTCGACCTCCACGGTCCCGACGTTTCGCCCGTACCTAAGCGGAAGTATTACTATCTCGTTTCCAACCCCGCTGGGGCAGTTGATGCTTCCGCTCGGGAAGGGCGGGAGCGAGTTCAAAGCACCGTCTGGTGCGTTGTCCGCCGCCGAATGCACAGGCGGCGCAATCGGCAGGGAGCCGATCCACCCCACCGGCCGCACCTGCTCTCACCATCCGCAGTGGGCCGGCCGCACAGCCGCCGCCGGGCTCGCGGCGACCGCAGACGACGCTCCTGCTGTCGCCGGCGAATGCGGCAGTCGGACCTTGAGCGGACGGGACTCTCGGAGCTCGTCCCGAAGAGCGCCGACCCCCGATCATCGAGACGCTCGCTTTCGGCCGAAGGGGCCACTCTCGCTGGGCCGCTCTTGTGGATTAGGGGGCGGCTCGGCGCATCGCGGCGGCGCTTCGTGGGGAACTACATCCTGGTCCCTGGGCGCGTGCTGGTGGATGTCGTGCCCGCTGCTCGTGAGAGATGATACGCTCGCGGACGCGCCGAGCGGCTCGAAGCTGGTCTCAGGGCCCGTACAGGGGGAAGGCGAGGATGGGCATCATGATCAGGCCGATCACCGGGTGGCATCCACGCCGGTTGTGGCTGCCGGTTGTGTGCGTGCTCGTCGCCGCTTGGGCGGTTCTGGGTGCCGGCGCGGCGCTCGCTGCGACGAGCCCGCCGAGGCCGTTCGTGTATGTCGCCGACGGGAGCGGAGTCTCGGTGATCGACACCGCGACCAACACGGTCGTGGCCACGATTCCCGTGAGCGACGGCGCGAATGCCGTCGCGATCACGCCCGACGGGGCGTACGCGTACGTCGTCGGCGACGGTGGTGTCTCGGTGATTGATACCGCGACGGAAGCGGTGCTGGCTATGAGGCGATCTCAACAGTCACCCTCGCAGAGGCGCGAGACGCCGCGTCGCACCAACCGCCCGATGCGGCGATCATCGACCTGATGCTCCCCGACGGCAGCGGCGTCGACCTCTGCGCTGAGCTGCGGTCGTGGAGCACGATGCCGATCATCGTGCTCTCGGCGCTCGACGAAGAGGAGCAGAAGGTAAAGGCACTACGGGCAGGGGCGGATGACTACCTCACCAAGCCGTTCGCCGCCCGCGAGCTGCTGGCGCGACTCGGAGCGATCTTCCGCCGCGTGACTACAAACAGCGAGGAGGTGACCCTTACGGTCAACGGACTCGAGATCAACTTCGCGGCGCATCGCGTGCTCCACAACGGCAGGGAGGTCAACCTGACCCCTATCGAGTTCGAGCTGCTCTGCTCGCTCGCACGCAACCGTGGTCGGCCAATGACAAGCCGAGTGCTGCTCACCGAGATCTGGGGTCCCGCCTACGCAGACGACACGCCCCTCCTGCGCACCCACATCGCCAACCTACGCCGCAAGATCGAGGACCATGCCACACGATGGCGCTACGTATTGACGGAGGCCGGCGTCGGCTACCGGTTCTGCGACTGACGCAGATCTACGTGCGCCGAGAAGGCATACCGCGATCAGTCGCCGCGTCGGAGGCCGCGCATCTCAGTGTGCTCACCGGCTGGCCCCATAGCCTGTGCTCGTGATGAGACCCGTCTACGGCTTGGGTGCCTTCATTCCCGTCGCACTCGCTCTCGCTCTGGCGAACGCTTCTCCGTCGCTGGTGTTCGCGACCTCGGCTCTGGGGATCGTGCCCACCGCTGCGGTGATGAGCGAGGCGACCGAGCAGCTCGCCGCCCGGTCGGGGCCGGGCATCGGCGGTCTGGTCAACGTCACGTTCGGCAACGCACCCGAGCTGATCATCGCGATCTTCGCCCTGGCGCACGGGCTGCAGGAGGTCGTCAAGGCGTCGCTGGTCGGCTCGATCATCGGCAACTCGCTGCTGGTGCTGGGCGCGGCGATGCTCGCCGGTGGCTGGAAACGCACCCGACAAACCTTCGATCGAACCGCCGCGCAGACACAGAGCGGGATGCTGCTGCTCACCATGGTTGCACTCGCGTTGCCCTCGATCCTCGAGCTGGCCCACCACGCGAGCCTGCCGGGCGTGACCGAGGTACGCCGCGTGTTCGCAGGCGACATCGAGCAGATCTCGGTGGCGGTCGCCCTCGTGTTGATCGCGACCTACGCAGCCGGGCTGTTCTTCTCGCTGAGAACCCATCGCGACCTGTTCAACCCCGCCAGCGACGAGCACGACCAGGCGAGCATCTGGTCGCTGCGCCGATCCGTCGGGACCCTCGCTGCCGCCGGCGCGATCGTGGCGCTCATGAGCGACATCCTCGTGGGCTCCATCGAGCACGCCTCGCGCGACATCGGGCTCTCCCAATTCTTCGTCGGCGCGTTCGTGGTCGCGATCGTCGGTAACGCCGCCGAGCACTACGTTGCGGTGGTTGCCGCCGCCAAGAACAAGATGGACCTCGCTGTCAACATCGCGATCGGCTCCGCGGCACAGATAGGCCTCTTCGTAGCTCCCGTGCTTGTGCTGCTCTCCTTCGCGGTCGGCCCGGCGCCAATGGCGATGGTCTTCAACGCCTATGAGATCGCGGCGCTCCTCGCCGCCGGGCTGGTCGCGACAGCGCTCGTATCCGACGGCGAGTCCACCTGGTTTGAGGGCGTTCAGCTGCTCGCTCTCTACGCCGTGATCGGCATCCTCTTCTACGCCGCCTGACGGCAACCATGACACGCGGCCTCATCAGCCGACCCTCCCACGCGCCTCGCGTTGGCTGTTGCACTCAAGGAATGTCCCCGAACACTCGCCCAGGCTGCGGCTGCCTCTCCATTGCCAGCTGCTCGTGAACTGACGCGCTTGGGGCCACCCGCGTCGTCGTTGATCGTAAAGTGAAGTAGAAGTAACCAATAGGAGTCAATGATGTGATCCAGGATTGCCTGAGTCAGCTTCTCGAGAGAGACCATATTGGGCTGGCCGCCTACTCCGGCGATACCGGCCTTGACGTTGATCGGGTTATAGATCCGAGGAGAGCCTGACTGGAGCCAAATATCGCCCATGCTTCTGGCACGCGGCAATCCAGTTGGACCATGCTCAAACGCAATCGGAAAGGCGTCCTGTTTGATGAATCCGACCGTCTGTTCCTCCGAGTAGTCGGCGATGCGATGCCCGCGCTCCTTACCGGCGCAGATGTCGCGAAACCGCTCGGACTGAACCTCGAGGTCCCAGTCCCGCTGAAGCGTGGTCACCAGGCGTGTCTGGTCGGCCGCGGCAATCACCTGCGGCACTGTATGCGACCACTCGGAGGGAAGGGCCATCGCTATGGGCGTGGGCCGCGGCATCAGCGCGGCGCGATGCGGACGAAGGCGTCGATGCGGTCGATCAGCCCGACGTCTTGGAGGGCGTTGAGGGCTTCGGAGACGGCGATCGGGCTGTGCTCGAGTCGCCTGGGCGCCGCGCACTGATGGTGCTCGTTGAGGTCCATCGCTACTCGGCGATCTCGTGGTGGCGAAGGGCCGCGCGGGTGGCAAACACAAAGCCGTCGATGCGGTGGATGAGGCCAGTGCTGTAGAGCCGGTCGAGGCCGTCGAGGGCGTCTTGCTGGTTGCCGTGCTCGGCCAACTCGATCGTCTGGTCCGAGATGACGAGACACCTGCTTCGCCAGACTGGAAGCAAGAGTCTGTGGACTTGGTGGGACTACTGCTCGATGTCGCGCGGAGCGGCGCCGCACGTAGCCTCGTCGAGGCATCGCTCAGTCGTGAGCTTTGAACCGCCCCGGGTTTCGTGGAGCCCCTGATCTGCCCCGGGGCGGTTCAGGTCCGCGACTGCTTGCAGTTCGGTGATCAGCGCGTTCGGGTGGCTGGGGGCGTAGCAGGGCCCGGCGCCGTTTGAGAGCAGTGCTTGAAGGCGGGCAATGCCACAGACGCCCACGGGCGCGTTGGAGCGCAGGCGTTGGGCGATCGTGAGCATCAGGGTCCGTGCCTCGCGTACCTGTGGTCGGCACGGCTGGACGACTGCGGTCCTGAAGGGTGGCCGTGGTGTCTCGGCCTGTTCGACCAGGCGCTCGAGGGAGCGCGCGAGCGTGCGGCGTGTGCGGTCGTCGGTCAGCTGCCGCGCGCGGGCGGCGTGCACGGGGGAGCGCCAGGGTGCGGTGCCGGCGGCCAGTTGCCGGTCGAGCCATGGAGCCCGCAGTCGCGCAAGTAGCCAGTCCACTCGTGGATGAGGGTGGCGCGAGCTCATCGGGGCGAGAGGGGCTGGCGTGAGGGTGTTCGTGTTACTCATGCGCCGAGCAGGTTGTGGATGATCAGGTCGATCAGCTTGATGCCGATGAACGGCGCGATGATCCCGCCGAGCCCGTAGATCCAGAGGTTGCGCCGCAAGAGCGCGCTGGCGCCGATCGGCCGGTAGCGCACGCCCTTCAGGGAGAGCGGGATCAGCAGCGGGATGATGATCGCGTTGAAGATCACAGCTGAGACGATCGCCGACTGCGGGGTGCCCAGATCCATGATGTTGAGCACGTGCAGCGGCCCCTTACCTCCCGGACTGGCAGCGTACGTCGCGACGAACACCGCCGGCAGGATCGCGAAGTACTT
>PLYX01000184.1 GCA_003151895.1 Solirubrobacterales bacterium | reverse complement strand
GACCGAGGAGCGGCGCCAAGAACTGCTCGAGAGCCTGGCGGAGCGCTTCATGAAACCCGAGACCGCGGGCATCGACTGGGATCTACTGCGCGACGGCAAGCTGCGTGCCTGGCCTCTCCCCCCCATCCGATAGCAGGGCCGCCTGGGGCGAGCTGCCGCTGCTCATCGACACCTCCGCCTTCTCGCGCGCCCAGCACCCAAAGGTTCGCGAGGACTGGAGGCACGCACTGCACACCGATCGCCTGCGCATCTCTCCCATCGCACGCCTGGAGATCCTGCTGAGCGCACGCAGCGGTCAGATCTTTGACGAACTGGAGCAGGAGTTCTCGATGCTGCGAGCAGCCCCGCTCACAGCCACGGTCGCCCGCGCCGCGCAGTCCGCGATGCGCACGCTCGCCCACCGCTCCGCCGGCGCCCATCGCATCCCAGTGGTCGACTATCTGATCGCCGCCGCCGCGCAGGAGACGGGCGCCGCGGTGATCCACTACGACCGCGACTACGACACGCTCGCCGAGGTCATGGCGTTCGAGTCCGTGTGGCTGGCGCCGGCCGGCTCGCTCCCGTAGCCGTCGGGGGCAGCCGATCAGCGCCGCGACCGAGGCGTCAGGCGTCCGCGGAGCGAACAGCGAGGGTCCCGACGGCCCTGTCGTCGCGGCGATCGCGCCGCATGGCCGCGGACGCCCGCTCCGCCGTTCGCCTGGCCTTGAACACGGCCATCGCCGGCGTCGCGAGCGGGCCGAAGGCGTCAAGCACCGCGCGCGTGACGGGCGCGGCCTCGCCGGCGTGGGCCTCGGGGGCCGACAGGTAGAAGCTCGCCATCGCCGCCACGATCAGCTCGTGGCGGTGTGGGGGTGGGAGCGTGCGCGCGCACGCGAGCGCACGCTCGGCGAGCAGGCTCATGCGCTCGGCGGCCTGCTCGGGGGAGGCGTACAGGTCGATCAGGTTGCGCTGGCCCGTGCGTGCGTCCTCGGCCGCGTCGATGAGATGGTCGAGCATCGAGTGCAGCGCGCCGATCCAAGGGAAGTAGGCGTTCTCCAGCGCGTCCACCTGCCCCGGCTCGATCGCCGGATCGGCGGCGGCGGCGATCATCACGTGCACGCCGAGCGAGGAGCCGCCCGAGGCGGCCGTCTCCCACCAGCGCAGGTCGGTCCCGGGCGGCGTCTGCTCGCCTGCCGCCTGCCTGTGCCCCAGAGGGTGCCCCCCGCCTGCCTGTGCCCTCCAGGGTGTGCCCTGTGGGTTGCGATGGGGGGTGTGCCCTTCGGGTATGCCCATCTGGGTGCGCCCCCAGCGCTCCATCGCCTCGCGGTCACCCTGGGCCTCGCCGGTGTTGAACGCCTGGAAGGAGACGACCCGCTCGGCGGCGCGCCGTGCCGCCGGGGCGACGGCCGGGTATGACGGCAGCTCGCGCAACGCGCCGCGGCAGGCGTCGACGAGCGCGGCGAGGTAGCCGCCGTCCCCGCGCCCGCGGCGATTGGAGCAGTGGTGCTCGTAGTAGTCGGGCTGCAGAGCGCTTGGGTCCCACTCACGAGGGCAGGCGAGCGCGACGAGCAGCGCCTCGTGCAGCCGGCGGCTGTTCGCAAGCGGCGCCGGGCTCGGCTGCTCGGAGAGCGTGTCGAGGTAGTTGTAGGCCGACTGGAAGGCGACCGCGGCGCGCACGACGGCCCCACGGCGCGCGCGCGGGGCGAACGTGGCGAAGGCCGCGGCGCCCTCCATGTTGCCGCGCTTGGAGAGCGCCTGGAGCGCCTGCGCGCGCAGCGCCGGGTCGGGTATCGCAAGCGCGCGCTCGCGCCAATGGCCCAGCTCGCGGGAGACCCTCGGAAAGACGCTCGTCCAATAGCTCTGCGTCGCGCGCGCGAAGGCTGCGAGGGACGCGACACGGTCAGGGCCCATGGCGCACTGGAACATATCAACGCTCCACGTTGCGCGATCGGCTCATCGCCCGCTCGACCTGGACGCCCGTGGGTGTGAGCGTCCACGCGTTGGACATCCCTCGCGCCTGGCCCGCGCCGCCGTTGAGGATCAGCCCGAGCTTCTTCAGCCTATGCAAGAGCTTGGACATCTGCCCCTGGTCGGTGATGCCGGCGGCCTGCCCGATCCGCGCGTTGGATGCTCCCGGCCGGGAGGCGATCGCGCTCAGCACGCACATCGTGCGGTAGGTGACGCGCATCGGGAGATCGTTCAGGTGGTTTGCTCCGTCGGAGGCGTGCGGCGCTCGTCGCCGGCGCTCAGGCAGCGGGCGGTCGAGCTCCCTGCGTGCCGCCGCCGCTCCGAGGTAGGGCAGCACGATCATGCTCATCAGCGGATTGGTGAGCTCCACCAGCGCAAGGCGGTCACCCTTAACCAGTCGTGCGTGGATAATCGACAGGACGGACCCGACGACGCCCTCGGCGGTAAGCGGCGTGAGAGCAGCGCTCCTCTCAGACTCGCCTCTGCCCGCGTCCACGGCGCGGATAAGCTCGGCGAGCACCCGCGAGCGTCGCTCCAGGGTCTCACGGCCGGCGCAGAGCGACTCGACGACGAGCAGCCGGGCCCTGCCGGGCTCCTCCTCAACGAACTCAAGCAGCGCGTGCAGCGCGGCCCTGATCCGCACCCTCCACGCCTCCTGGGGATCGTAGACCTCCAGCACGTAGGAGCGGGCGCTGGCAAGCGAATCCTCCATCACGGCAAGCAGGCACTCCTCGCCGCCGGTGAAGAGCTCGTAGAACGTGCGCCGTGAGACCCCCGACCGGGCGACAACCCGCGCCACGGTCACGCTGCTCGCCCCGCGCTCGGAAGCGACCTCCACCATCGCGGAGATCATCCGCCGGCGTTGGATCTCGGCGAGTCGCTCGCGCCCGACGGAGTGATCGCCCCCCATTCGGGGACCCCCCATGACGGGGGGTGGGCGAGCGATCAACGACATATTCCCTCCTCGAATAATTCAAGCGAAGGAAGCCCCGCTCGCTTGACGACGCACGTCATATCCGGAGAGCAGGATCGCCGCGCCCAGCCGCCGCGGCAAGACAAAAATCGGGTACTTGAATTTAGAGGTCGTGTGAATAAGGGTTTACAACCGCGGTGATTATTTGGGCGAGCACGCGCCGTCGGGTTGGCTCAGCGCGAGTCCATGCGCGACGCCGGCCGTGAGCCACGCTTTGTAGAGGAGCTGCGCCGTAGGGCTGCGATCGTGTAGCGCAAGCCACGCGGACAGCGACTCTCCGATCAGCCCCGGCTCGCCACCGGCCAGCAGCCAAGCCTCGTAGACGATCGCCGCGCTCTCCCGCCGGCCGCGCCCAGTGGCCATCCAGCGGCGCAGCGGCTCGCGCAGCAGCGCGACGTCTTCGCTGGCAAGCAGCTCGCTGAACGTCGGCCTGAACGCGTCACGGGCGCCGGCCGGCTCGATCGTCGCTGTCGCGGACATCGACCCAGCTTTGCAAACGCATGGGACGGTTTTTTGTAGCGGGCCTCGAACGACTCTATCCGGCCGTGAAGTCAGCCCAGCTACAACGGCCGCTCGTGCAGCGCGAGCGAGAACGTCCTGAGCTGGTCCGCGGCATGGAGGAGCTGGAGCGCGGGCAACTCGAGCCGGCGTAGTGCGGTGCTTACCGCGCCGCGCGCGAGGGCATAACCTTCGCGAGGATCCTGCGGATGAGGCTTGGATGCTCAAGCCGGTGGCGACGTGCCGCCTCAGCGTTGAAGATCCAGGGCCGCGGCGCTCCGCGGGTCTCCTCAATGCCGATCTCCCACGGTGGCAGGCCTTTCAGCTTCTCTGGCGGTACCGGCGCATACGTCATGACTTCAGCCTACCACGAGGGCCAGGAGCCAGGCGGCTGTTTGGCAGACCATGAGCACGGCCAAGACACCCGACAACCATGACATCTGTCTGACACGTGCCGCGTTCTCCTCCTGCAGTTCCTGGTAGGCAAGGCCTGCGTCCGCGAGCCAGGCAAGCGTACCCAATCGTGCTTCGGCAGCAGCTTTCGCCTGGAGTCTGGCATAGATGCTGCGAGCGTCCACGGCAAACATCAGTCGCCAGGGCAGGAGCAGGATGGCGGCTACGGCGAGGCCGAACCCAAGTGCGATCAGGGCGACCCAGGCCGGCCCCGAGAGCCCTTGCGCGCGCAGCGTGGCGCCGCCGAGGAATGAGGCGACCAGCGCGTGGGCGGCCAAGATCGTGCCCGTGCGCTGGCGGATCTCCATCACCAGCGACTCCTGGTCGGCGAGCGCACCGCGGCCGGCTTCGTATGTGATCTGCTCGAGTGTCTGCATCGGGGCCGACCATACCCCGCGCCCCCGAGACTTTTCGCCGCCACCCCCCAGCCCCACTCGTGAATGCGGCCAGGAAGCACTCTTCACGGTCGCTGAACAGCTCGATCGGCTTGGGCCTCCCCCGGGCGCGGAGAGAGGGCTACGCGCCCGGGGAAGATGTTTGGCCCTATTGCTTCTGTTTGGCCCTGTTTCTTCTTGGGCTTCTTGGCCTTCTTGGCCTTCGGGCAGCCCGTGACGCCGACCGGCGTGGACTGCTTGATCACGAGCCCGTTCTGTGCGGTGAACGCGGTGGGCATCTTCAGGCCGCCCTTGACCTTGCACAGGTTGGCGTTGGCGCCGAGCGCGGAGAACGGTCCCTGCGGGAGCTTCAGCTCGAAGCTGCCGATCGGGACGTCGGGGATCGCGCGGAACGTGCTGCTCGTGATCCCCTTCGTGCTGATGAACGTTTCGCCGTGCAGGTAGACCGTGACCCCGTAGCCGGAGAGCACGACCACAAGTTCGGGGAACTTGAGGCCACCGTGGGAGACGAAATAGGCGGGGCCCGAGAGCGCGACGGGGATGATCGGTGTCGTGGCGGTCGCCGTCCCGATCCGCGACGCGGCGGGGCAGGACGCCGGATTCGCTTCGAACACGTTGTCCGGACACGCCTTCTGCAATGTCGTCAACCTCGATGGCAGTTGCTTGGGCAGGTTGACCTTGACCGACTTGATGTTCGCCTGCGAGCCCCACGCCGCTTTCGGATAGGAGAGCTTCACGTCGAGGCTCGCGCCCGTGGCTCGCGAGGTTTTCCCGGCCGTGGAGACTTTGAACTGCGGTTTGAACGCCAGCGTGGCGCAGTTGGTGACCTGGAAGGGCACTTTCAGCGTCGAGCTGGCGCCTTCGCCGCTCGTCAAGCTGCCGGTGATCGCCGTCGGGGAGCAGTTCGTCGGGTTGAAGGTGAAGTTCGGCCGGTTGATGATCACGTTGATGTGCTGGATCTGCAGCGGAATGCCGTCCAGGATGTGCGGGATCACATACGGACCTGACCCATCTGTCGTGATCGTCAAGGCCGAGGTGATCGGGTCGACTTCGATCTTCGCCCTGACGATCACGTTGCCGAGGTCGTACGGTCCCGCCTTTGCCGGGTTGACGATCGACAGGCCGTATGGGGCTCCGTTATAGGGGCCTGTGATGTACACCCTGCCGCCGGTCACGCTGAACGGGTTGCCGCCGAGACCGACGCTGACGGTCGTTTCGCCGATCTCACTTTCCGGCCCACACGTGCCCGCGTTCGCCTGTCCTTCAGGGCACAGTTTCACGCTGGAGAGCGTGCCCAACAGGCCCGGCGGCATGTGCAGCTGCACGGCCTTGAGGTTCTGGTTGCCGTCGCCCCTGGACATCGTCATCGTGAACGGGCTGAACCCTCCCGCCTGGATGCTCGTCGTGCCGGCCGTCAACGACGGGGAGAACGGCAACGGATTGCTGCACGGAGCACCATGCGGTCCCGCATTGATTTCAAACGTGGACGACGGAGTCGCCGGTTCGTTGCCAGACCACGGCGCTATTGACGTGCTCGTCGTGTAGGACCCGCACAAGGCCGGCGTGGCAAGCGGCGCGCGATCACCCCCGAAGAAGTGCAGCTTCAAATCTTCGAACGGCAGTTGCGGCGTGTTTTCGAACGTCGTGACCAACTGGCCTGTCACAGGATCCAGTTTGACTTCGCCGGCGACCTTGATCAGCGTGCCCGACACGGGGTCTTCGGCGACGAGGTACAACGCCACCAACGACTTGAACGGGTTCGCGGTCTGCGCCGCCAGGTACGCGGCGCCCACGAGCGGGTTGGGCAACAACGGCGACTTGATTTCAACCGTGGCTACCTTCGACGCTTCGGGACACGCGATCGGAGTGGCCGAGTTCAGCGCGATCTCGCCTTCCGGACGACCCGCTTCCGCGACATCCGTGCACGACTCCAGGCCATCGGCTGCGGCCGGGTTCAACCCAACACCCGCAGGCAGCGTGACCGTCGTGTCCTTCACGTCAGCCTCGGCCAGACCATTCGGGTTCAGCATTAGATCCTGGGGAACATGGACCCCCACCGTCAGACCTGTCGGCGTGCTGCCGGCCTGGCCATCCGGAACGACACTGATCGACGGAGTGAACTGCAGATGATCGCAACCGTCCAAGCTCTGCTCGAAAGCCGGCTCCACAGGCGCCTGGAAGCTACCGGCCTGCGCCCAGGAGTCGGCCAGCACCGATGTCTGCAACGCGCCTGTACAGGACGTCGGCAGCGCAAGCAGCGGCGGCGGTTGTGACTGCCCCAGCGAATCGCACGGTCCAACTCGTTCTCGCTGGATCAGACCCCAGATGCCCAGGCAGGCCCACCCGCGCGACTGATCGTGGCGCGAGTCTCCCGGGACGCCCCAGAACGTCACCTGGCTGCCGTAGAAGCTCGCGGTCTGCGTGATGTTCTCGACACTGACCGTCACCCCATAGTCCCCACCCGTGCGCACGGACGTGTCAAGCGTCACGGGAACAGCCAAAGCCTCGAAGCCGAAACGCGCGGGCTCACCGATCGCCGGCTTCAGGTTGAAGACCGGGACTGCAACCTGAAGCACTTGGTTTTCCGCCCCCGGCAGGCGGATCGACACGGAGGCGACGCCCAGCACGGTAGCTGCTGGACAGTCGTTTATGAAGTTATATACTTTGGCGAACGCGACATCCGAGCACTGTGGGAACGGGGACGGGTTGCCTATCAGACCTGGCGGCAGCTTGAAGTTCAGGTCCTTCGGCAGCGCCGGCTGGTAGGGCTGCCCCGCAGACCGGTTCAAGGTCAACGTCGTCGTCAAGCTGAATGGGTGCGAGCCGGCCTGCGTATCGCGTGAGCCATCCTCGTTCGACGCCGTCAATTCATAGTCTTCGACCCCAAACGGCGTCGGCGTGCTGCTCACCACAAGCTGCCGCGTGGCCGACGCGCCAAGCAGCGGTTTGCCGGACAGCTGCTTTTCGAAACTGCCCTCGCCTTCTGAGCTGCACCCGCTGTTCGTGTATGAGCCGGCATCGAAAGCGACTTCGTTGCACGCGTAGGATTCTCCGCCCGACACGCTCACTTCGTTCAGTTCGCTTGATTGGGCTTCGGTCCCGACCGTCACTGCGATTTCGATTTCGAGCCCTTCATACGCCGGGAGTTTCCCTTCGAACGTGCATTCCACGAGCGTGGGTGAGGTCACAGAGCATTCCACCGAGCCCCGGATGCCAAACAGGCCGGCCTTGCCCGATGCGGATGCAGCCGTCACATTCGGGGGCAGTTTGTCGATGAGCTTGACAGGTACATTAGAGGTGTTGACTTCCGCATCACCAAGATCGGTCGCCGACACGATGATCGTGCCACTGCCGCCAGGCGGCAGGTGCGCCGGGGCCGAGACAGCGTTGAGCTGCCACCACGCGGTCGTGGCGGCAGTCGCGCTCCCCGCGAACGCGAGGCACACGGTCAGCACAGCGAGCGTGACAGTACCGAAAATTGCTCTTCTAAGTGAACTCATTGCGATCACCGGTGTCCCCTCTTCGTCGCCTTGGTCTTACGCCACGACTGCGTCGCTCGATAGTGCCTCCTGGCGCGCCGCTTGCACGCCGCGCGCTTCTTCCGCGGCCCCTTCCTGCACGCCGCCAGCGCCTTTGCGAGCTTCTGCGCCCGCGTCAATGACCTGGGTGCGACACTCGGCTTGAATCCCTGCGACACGACATTGCCTGCGCCCGCGAACGTGGCACTCGAAGGCGAGCCGAAGATCGCCGGCTGCGGCGACGGCGCAGCCTTACATGAATCCCCGGTTGAACACGGAGGCGGCGTGACCGACAGGTTCGCGCACGGCGCCTGGTTTGTGCATTCGCGCGCATCGTATATGTCGAAGCTCCCGCCGAAATCCTGCGAGGTCAACTGGCTCGCCGTCAGGAAGAAGACGTCGCCACCCCCTTCGCCACCTTTCGCATCTATGCCCCCGGTGGCGCTCGCATCTATGAACGCCGACTGTGAAGTCGAGGCGCCCGAGGAGATCAGGCTGACACAGCCACCCGACCGTTCGCTGAAAGTCGCCAAGTGGCTACTGCAACCGCCGACCGCCGGCGGCTCGTACTCGTACACATCCCACGTGCCGTTGATATCCTGCGGAGCGAGAGCGTCGCCGCTGTTGAAGAACAAGCGGCCATTGTCAGACAGGTAGCGCGGCTGATATAGGGCGAAATTTTTCGCGTATGGCGTCCACCCCGGGATGTTCGCCGCCAACCATGTGGTCTTCGGCCATGTCCCGTCACCACCACCAAGTATACCCGGTTCATAGATAAAGCCCAATTCGCCCATTTGGATCCCTACGGGTCTCGAGCCGGTCGGGTTGCATGACGCACAGACTAGGCGGTCGTGGCTCACGTTGTAGAGGTATACCTCCTCGTCCGGTTCGCCGCTGTTCGCGTCCCTGTTGTCATAGCCCGTCAGCCTGTTCTTCGACATGAACGCGAGCCAGTCACCGTTAGGGGAGACTCGCGCGGTCATACGATTGAGTTCCTGGGCCCAGTCTGATTTGTCTTCTTGCGAGAGCGTCGCGATCAAAGTCGGCGCTTCCCACGCCGCCCCGCTGTTGTGATCGACGTAGAGATTGTCCCCGCCGGATACGGCTTTCGACGTCAACGCTGCCGTCGATACGAAATACACGTACGACCCGTCTGCACTCGCCCCGGGCGACCCGCCACTCTGCGCCCCGTCCGCCAGTTTGGGCGCCAACAGCGTCGTTTTGCACGCAAGCTTGCCCGCAACTTCCGTCACGTCGCACACGTCCAGGTTTGCTGTGCCTTCTCCTTCGTTGGCTTCGACGAAGAACACTCGCGAGCCGTCGTCGCTGGCCGTCTCGAACAGAACCTTGTTGGTCCCTCCGATGCGTAGCGTTTCACCCTTGGTGGTGTCGCGCATATATAGCGATAGCTCTGGATTTTGACGGTCGGTCCAGAAAATGCGCGTACCGTCGTCAGAGATGGCGTGCCTTGATTTGCCACCAGGGTATTCATCCCCGAGGTAGGCACTGTGCACAGGCGTTCCGCCTTCGCTCGCGGGCAGGATGCTGATGAGCTGCAAGTTGGCGCCGGTCCACTCGACCAGTCCTCCTTTATCACCTGGCGTGGAGGTCAGGGCCGCGCCTTCTTCTGAATTGACAATCACATGACTGAGGTCCGGCGTCGCCCCAACGAACTTCACGGGGCTCCTGAGAGTTTCCGGGTTGCCGCCGAATTCGGTGCCCGGAGGCACATTGGCAGCCGTCACCAGAGGCGTATAGCAGGTCGCGGGCGTCGTGGGGCAGGTGGCGTCGTGCCGTAGGTAGACGGTACGTTCGGTAGCTTCAGGCGCGGTTTCTTCACCCACCAGACGCGTGAATCGGCCCTGCGGTTCAACGAGCGCCAACGACAGATCCGGCGAGAAGAACCGGTACTCAAAACCCCCGCCCACTGAGGCGCCCGTTACTTGGTCGTGTTGCATCGCGATGTCCCGCGAAGACCAGCCACCTGCGCTACGCGCGGAGTAAACCTGCACTTCGTTTGAGAAGCCCCTCGGTTCGAGTTCAGTTGGCGCATTCGCCAGGTAGGTGATCGCGTCCCCCGCGGCGGCGGCCTGCAGCACTCCCATTTCGCCGGCGGGATAGATCGTCGCGCCGTGCTTGTTCGGCGGAGAGACCAATTCCCAGCGGCGATTGTCGGGAAGCGTGAACACTCCGCCGGGGACCTGCGTAGTGAACGTAAGGTCGGGGCCGTCGACGGTTTCAACCGAATTGGTGGCCGCGACCCGGTAGTGGTAGGTCGTGGCGGCCATCAGTCCCTGAATGTGCGCGAGGGCCGGATGGTGGCTGTTATCGGCTCCGATCGACGCAGACTCGGGTGTGCTCTGCGCTTTGGCGTACCCATCTTCTTCAAACTGCGCCTGGGTGACGTACTGGAAATGGTAGGTGGTTTCCGCACCGGCGGGATCGAGGTTCGCGTGGAGCGTCGCGCTCGCCGCCGCGACTTCGGTGACGAACTCGCTTTCGCTTTCAAGCGCCGGTGGTCCCGGGGGTGTTTCAAACGCGACCCCGGGTGCTGTTTCGGACCCGAACACGTTTGAGGCGACCATGCACACCGTGTACTGCGTGTGTGGGATCAGGCCCGTGATTGCCGTATGCACCGGTGTGCTCGCGGACCCGGTGCCGGCGTCTTCTGCGGTGGTGGTGGTGCCACCCGTGCATTCGCCGCCCGCGTTGTACTCGAACGAGTACTGCGTATCCACCGCATCGAGCGTGAGATGACCCTTCAGGGTCGCTGTGGACGCCGCCACCGGACTGGGGGTGTCCGTGGTCGGGACGGGAACCGTCGTGAAAGACTGATCTGCTCCTTCTGTCTTTTCGTGCGCCGCGTTTTCGGCGACCATGCGGAAGTGGTAGGTCGTGCCCGCCTCCAGGCCGGTCACGGGCAGAGCGACACGCTGGTTGCCGAAGCCTTCAAGGCTCGCCGGTTCACACGCTACGTTCGTGCCGTAAGCGATCGTCTTGCCGTACTGCACCACGCACGAGGTGACCTGATTGTTCGGATTGACCTGCGCTTCCATCGTGGCGACGGTCGAGTTGACACCCGATGACGCCTCGCCTTCCACCGTGGGCGGTGTGGCGAGCGTGGTGAACGTTTTTGAGGACCCGACGGTTGTTTCGCCGGTCTCTTCGCTGCGGTCGACCAGGCAGTAGGTGTAGAGCGTGCTCGGTTCAAGACCGCCTGCTTCAAGCGGGGTGACGGTTTCTTTTTCAAAGCCGGGCGTGATCGCTTCGGCGGTGAACCCGTATGCGGTGCACGCCGCGCCGCGCGGGGCATACACGAAGTAGTACACGCCCGCTTCACCCGGAGCTTTCGGGTTGAGCACGCCCCCCAGGATCGCCGAGGTAGCCGTGATCGAGCTCGCGCCCCCCGTTTCCGGCGCTTCCGGGGCGGCGGCCAGGGCCGGGACGGCGGAGGCGCCGAGCGCCAGGCAGCCGGCCAGCGTGCAGAGGGCGCTCACAACGCTACGAACAAGAATCCTCATCGGCAGTTCCCCTCCTCGAATAGCTAAAGCGAAAGGCAGCACCCCTCGCTCCACGACGCACCTCAAATCTCGAAACGCAGCATTGCCGAGCCCAGCCGCAGCGACAAGACAAAATTTGGGTACTTGAATTTAGAGGTGGCCGAGCGCACGTGCCCACGACCGACAGCGCGCTGAGGAGGACCCGCGCCCGCAACCGCGCGCGCGGCGTGGCATCCAAGCCAAACCGGCGGCGCATGGCCACTCCGCGCCGAGTTCCGTCCCAAGCACATGCGAACGTGTGTTCGATGCCTAAGGACCGCACATGACGACGGCGCTTGGCGCCGGGCGTGCTGATCGTGACCGAGCGCTCAAGCGCCCATCCCGTCGAGTACGCAATCGTGCTGCTCGTGCAGCGCGACGACACATGGCACACCGTGCGGGCATTCGACAATGCTCATGACCCCGAAGAGCACCACGAGCACCGCTATGTCGGCATCGAGAAGCAGCGTCCAATCGTCGTTCATGGTCCGGTCAACGAGGCGATGCACGCCGCCGAAACCAAGCTGGAAGCCGGTTGGAGCGATATCATCCAAAGCTGGGAGAGCACACGATGAGCACGATCAACGAGAAGACAAGCAGGCTCTTCAAAGCCGCGACGCTAAGCGACGACGACCTCGGCTACCCCAACGGCGTCGAGTTCGTGCCCGCCGACGAGGAGTGGGCCGATGAGGTCGTGTGGCGCAACCTCGCGGAAGGTCGCGCAACGCTTGTGGTCGACGAGGAGATCGAGCTCTTGCTCGCACCCCGGCCACGTACCGTGCTCGACCGCCTGCGTCACCGCGTCGCGGTCAACATCGCCTCACGCGTGGACGGCCATGCCACCCCTTACGCGACGGCGTGCCGCCTCGGCCGCCGACCCGTGCGCGAGCTGCGGCAGCTGTCCGGGGTTGCGTAGGGGCCCGCGGCTGGGACCTTGACCTTGCACAGGCTGGCGTTCGCGCCGAGCGCCGATAGCTTGTCCTGCGGACGGGTCAGTTCGAAGGTGCCGACCGGGACATCCGGGATCGTGCGGAGCGTGCTGCTCGTGATCCCCGCGGGGCCGATGAACGTTTCCGCGTGCAACCCCCTCCTCGAACAACTCAAACGGGGGAAGCACCCCTCGCTCCACGACGCATGTCAAATTCCTGAGAGCAGCATCGCCGCCCCCAGCCGCCCCGGCAAGACAAAGATTGGGTACTTGAATTGAGAGGTGGGGAGGGCTCTGCGTACCGCTACCAGATCGTGCCGCGAGGATCGAACGCGCGCAGGCTCCTATCGCGTGTGAGAAGCCGCGCCCCCGCGTTGCGAGCAGTGGCGTAGATGATTCTGTCGGCCGGGTCGCCGACGAACC
>PLYX01000143.1 GCA_003151895.1 Solirubrobacterales bacterium | reverse complement strand
CAGCGAGTAGAACCAGCCGCGCGTCTGGTCGAGCGCCTCGCAAATGAAGTCCGCCGGGAAGCGCTCGCGGAACACCTCCTCGTTCTCAAACGGCGCGTGATGCTGGGCGAACGGCATCGCCCCCGAGTCAAACCACACGTCGATCACCTCGGCCACGCGCTTCATCGGCGCTCCACACGTAGACCCGCCGTCCGCGCCGTTGACCGAGACGGGGATTCCGAGGACCGAGCCTCGACCGCTCTCGTCCTCGCACGCGAATCCGATCTCGTCCACGTAGGGGCGATGGTGATCGTCGAGGGTCTTGCCCGAAAGTCGCTCGAGCTCGGCGAACGAGCCGATCACGCGTACGTGGCCGTGCTCGCAGCGCCACACCGGCAGCGGCGTGCCCCAGTAGCGCTCGCGCGACAGCGCCCAGTCGACGTTGTTCTTCAGCCAGTCCCCGAAGCGTCCGTGCTTGATGTGCGGCGGGTGCCACCCCACCGTCTCGTTCGCCGCCAGCATCTGCTCGCGCAGCTTCGAGGTTGCGATGTACCACGATGGCTTGGCGTAGTAGATCAGCGGCGTCCCGCAGCGCCAGCAGTGGGGGTAGGAATGCTCGTAGTCGCTGCGCTTCAGCAGCAGACCGCGCGCGTCCAGGTCCGCGATCAGCTCCTCGGTCAGCTGGGGGTCCCGGACGTTGCGGCCCTCGTACGAGCCCCCGTCGTGACCGCGCACACGACCGTCGTATGTGCCGTCAGGCTTCACCGGGTTGTAAAGCGTCTGCGGGTCCGTCGGATCGAACAGCCCCGCCGCCGCCGCGGCCCTGAAGTCATCCTCGCCGAATGCCGGCGCGATGTGCACGAGGCCGGTCCCGTCGTCTGTCGTCACGAAATCGCCGGCGATCACCGGCAAGCCACCCGGCTCGCGGTCGCTCAGGGCGAAGATCGAACCCCTGTAGCGGGCGTCGATCAGGTCGCGTCCGGGGAAGCGATCGAGAATCTCCGCGTCCTCGCCGAGCACCTTCTCCACCAGCGCCGCCGCGAGGATCAGCGTCTCTCCGCCAGCGCGCGCGCGCACGTACTCGACGTCCGGCCCCGCCGCCACGGCGACGTTGCCTGGCAACGTCCATGGAGTCGTCGTCCAGATCAGGAGCGCATCGCCCTTCCGCACCGGGCCGTAGTCAGCCATTGTCGGCAGCCGCACATACACCGACGGGTCCACCACATCCTTGTACCCGAGCGCCACCTCGTGCGAGGACAGCGCCGTCCCGCAGCGCGGGCAGTAGGGCACCACCTTGTACCCCTCATACAGCAGCCCCTTGCGGTCGATCTCCGCGAGTGCCCACCACACCGACTCGATGTAGCTCTCATCCAGCGTCCTGTACGCGTGCTCCAGGTCCACCCAGAAGCCGATCCGCTCGGTCAGGCTCCTCCACTCCTCGAGGTACTCGAACACGGAGTTGCGGCACTCTTCGTTGAACCGCTCGATCCCGATGCCATGCTCAGGGTCCTCGATCTCGGTCTTGCTGGATATCCCGAGCTTCTGTTCGACGGCGATCTCAACCGGCAGCCCGTGACAGTCCCATCCGCCCTTACGCTCCACCCGATACCCGCGCATCGTCTTGTAACGCGGATAGATGTCCTTGAACACCCTCGACAGCACGTGGTGGGAACCCGGCCTGCCGTTGGCGGTCGGCGGTCCCTCGTAGAACACCCACGACTGCGCCCCCTCACGTGCGCGCAGCGACTCGCCGAACACGTCGCGCTCGCGCCAGCGCTCCAGCACCTCCCGCTCGAGCTTAGGCAGCTCCTGGTGCGCGTCCACCTCGCGCGGCGGTATCAGCGGGTGTCTGGGTGGAGCCGTCATCGGGCGGCCCATTGTAGGTGCGTGCTGGACTCGCAAGACGCTCGCGCAACATCCGCACTGCCTCCGCCGGTCCCGGGCCGATGCGCGCCACCGTGCTCGCGCCCGTGTCGGGCAGCGCCCCACGGTAGTTGAGCACCTGAAGCTCGCCCGCGCTCTGCCTCGTCGCGTACACCACGCGTCCGATCGCCTCCAGCGACGAGCCCCGCCCGCCGAGCACCACTGCGTTCGGGCAAAGTGCGCGCAGCGCGTTTCCGACACGCGTGCTGTCCAGCTCGACCGGCAGCGTCAGCACGCGCAACCCTGCGCGCCTCACGAACAACTCGAGCGCCTGCACGTGCAGCCCATCCACGTGCAGCGGCCGGCTTGCGTCGAAGATCAACACGCCCTCCTCGCGGGTGGAGGGCGGCGCCACGCGCTGGGCGGCCGCCAGCCAGCCCGTGGCGTACCGCCAGGCGAAGCAGTACTCGGGCGACCCTGCCTCCGCGTTGCCTGGCCCCTCCGGGGCGCCGGGCGCCAGCGCCTCCACCGCCGGCAACAGCACCGACTCGACGGTGCGTTCCACCGAGCGCACAGCCATGCTCTCCTCCATCAATCGATCGGCCTTCTCCTCGCTGAACGCCGCGAACGCCGCCTGCAGCCGCGCGGGCGTCGAGGGTCCCTCGCCGCGCTCGCGCGCCACCGAGATCGCCGAGGAGATGTCCTGCGTCTCAGCGTATGTCTGCCTCAACGCCTCGATCTCGGCAAGGTCGAACTGGCGGTGGCCCCCCTCAGTGCGCCCGGGGGTGGGGTAGCCGAAGCGGCGCTCCCAGCTGCGCAGGGTGTTGGGGCTCACGCCGAGCAGCGCAGCGGCGGCGTTCGTGCGGATCACGCTCATGTGGAGGATTGTTGAGCTTTAACGTGTGCACCCGCAACCCCCGCAACGCGCGGTGCATCGTGGGATCTCGCTTGCAAACGAAGGACCGGAAGGATCGGACGCGACGCCCCTACGATGGGAGCGTGACCGCGCGCGAGACACTCCCCATGAGGCTCCGTCTCTACCACCACCCCGACGGCGCGCGTGTGGCCTACCGCGAGGTCGGCGCCGGGCCGCCGCTCGCGCTGCTGCACTCCGGCCTGCTCTCCCACCGAGAGTGGGAGCCGGTCGCCGAGCGCCTCGCCGAGCGCCACCGGCTGGTGATCCCCGACCTGCCGTTGCACGGCGACTCCGAGGACCGCCCGCGTCACCCCTACACGATCGACTGGTTCGCCGAGGTGATGAGCGGCTTCGCCAACGACGTGCTCGGGCCGCACCCGCTTGTCGTGGGGCACGACGCGGGCGCCGAGATCCTCCTGCACGCCACCATGACCGGCCTGCTGCAGCCGAGCCGGCTCGTGCTCATGCCCAATCGCCTGCACCGTCCCGTCGAGCATGCCCGCAAGCGCGAAGCGTGGCGCCTGGCCACGCTCGGCGGATCGCTCCCAGTCGTGGACCGCCTGCTCAGCCACGCCACCAAGCTCGTGTTCACCCCCGAGCTGGGGATGCGCATGTCAGAGCGTCACGCCTCCGAGGCGGGCGACCTGCTGCGCCACGCGTTTGCCGACGTCCCCGGCAACCCCAACCTCGCGCGCTCCTGGGCCAAGTGCGCGCGGCGCTGGCCGCGCGGGACCCAAACGCACCTGCTCGACCTCTACCCGCGCCTGGAGATGCCCGTGCTGCTGCTGTGGGCCGACCACGATCCGCTGCACCCCTTGGCCGGCGCCGAGGAGACGCTGCGCCTGCTCCCTCGCGGTCAGCTGCGGGTGCTGCCAAGCACCGGTCTATTGATGACCTACGACGACCCGGTGGGGGTCGCACGGGAGCTCGTGGCGTTCTGCGGATAGCCTTGGGTGCAGGCATGCGCCTCGCGCGCCCCAGGGCGCGCGAGGTGTTGATGACGGGTAGCAGGGCCGCGCTGGCGCGCAGGGGCCGCGCCCGCGACAATCTTCAACACCGCTCAACGTTCGCACAAAGGAGACTCGATGACCGACAAGCAGCTCTGGGGCGGGGAGACCGCCAAGGCAGTAGACAACTTCCCGATTTCCGGCGAGACCGTGCCCGCGTCCGTCGTGCGCTGGCTTGCCCGGGTTAAGGGCTCCGCCGCCGCTGTCAACGGCGAGCTGGGCCTGCTCGACAAGCGCCGTGCCGGGCGCATCGAGATCGCCGCCGGCGAGATCGCCGCCGGCAAGCACGACGCGCAGTTCCCCATCGACGTGTTCCAAACAGGCTCGGGCACCTCCACGAACATGAACGCCAACGAGGTCATCGCCACGCTCGCCGGCGCCGGCGTGCACGCCAACGACCACGTCAACATG
>PLYX01000252.1 GCA_003151895.1 Solirubrobacterales bacterium | reverse complement strand
GCATGATGACCCACGGTTCATGCAGCTATGGGGAGATCCCCATAGCTGCATTTAGGCCGACCCCGCGACTATGCCGACATTGCGGTCGGGTCGGTCGTGGACGGCTTGTGTTGCTGGGGTTTCTTGTCCTCGTCGTTGGCGCGGTCGTCGGCATAGTTTCATGGTCCGACTAGCCATTTCTGATCGTCGGAGGTTCGTGCTCCGACAGGAGGTACGACGATGTCGGGAAGTGAAAGGAAGCCGGGGCGGCTCGGTCCGTATGTGGACGGTTACCGCGACAGGTTGTTGGAGCTCGGCTATACGCCGTTGAGCGTGAGTAGCCGCTCGCTCGTGGCGCTCGGCCAACTGGGCCGGTGGATGGCGAGCGAGGACGTGGATGTCGATCAGCTCGACAGTCGCGCGATCAAGGCGTTCCTGGCCACGCGCCGCACCAAGGATCACAGGCCCGCAGCGACCGCCAGCTTTGTGCCGTTGCTGGACTACCTGCGAGATGAGGGCGTCACCCCGCCGGAGCCTGCGAGAGCGCTGGCGCCGCTTGATGGGCTGATCGGTGAGTACGGAGACTGGATGATCGTCGATCGGGCGCTGGCACCAGAGACCGTGGGACACCGCCAGCGGTTCGCCCGGCGCTTCCTGGCGGAGCGGATGACACCGGAGGACGACCTCGGGGTCAAGAACCTGACCAGTGCGACCGTCACCGCGTTCTTGCTGCGTGAGTGCGAGCGCCTGAAGCTCAGCTCGGTCGAGTGTTATGCCAACAGGCTGCGCTCGCTGCTGCGCTTCCTGCACGTGCGCGGCTACACCGCTCACCCGCTGGCGGATTGCGTGCCGTCCGTGGCAAGCTGGCGCGACGCCGGCATCCCCAAGGTGTTCCCCCGCGTTGACATCGACCGGCTGCTTCAGTCCTGTGAGCGGTCGAGCCTTTCCGGAGCACGCGATTTCGCGATCCTCAGTTTGCTCTCACGGCTCGGCCTGCGAGCCGTTGAGGTGTCCCGGCTTCAGCTCGCCGATCTGTACTGGCGGGCAGGGGAGATCGAAGTCGACGGCAAGGCCCATCGCCGCGACCGCCTGCCGTTGCCAAGCGACGTGGGCGAGGCTTTGGTGGACTATCTGTCGCTGCGCGAGCGCCGCGATACGGGCCGGGTGTTCCTCACCCTTCACGCTCCGATCCGGCCGATCGAACCTACTGGGGTCAGGACCGTCGTGCGGGAAGCGTGCAGGCGCGCGGGTGTTCAACCAGTCGGGGCTCACCGGCTGCGCCATGCCTTGGCGAGCGAGATGCTGCGCCAAGATGCGTCGCTGTTCGACATCGGCCAGGTGCTCCGCCACAAGGACCTGAGCACCACCGCGATCTACGCCAAGGTCGATTTCGCGCGTCTACGCGAGGTCGCCCAGCCGTGGCCGGGGGTGGGACGATGACCACGTTTCCTGAATACGTCGAGGACTACCTGCGCCTGCGCCGCGCCCTCGGCTACAAGCTGGTTGAGCCAGGACGCACTCTGCCGCGCTTTGCTGCGCACTTGGAGGCGAGTGGCACCGAGTTCGTGACGGTCGATGCGGCACTCGCGTGGGCGCTTGAACCCGATGTCCCGCCGGGCAGTGTTGTGCGGCCGATGCGGATGCTGGTCGCGCGGGGCTTCGCCCGCTACATGGCCGGCATCGACCCGCGCACCGAGATCCCGCCCACCGGCCTGCTCCCGTTCCGCCAGCTCTGGCGACCACCGTTCATCTACAGCGACGCCGACATTATGGCGTTGATGAGACACGCCCGCCGTGTGATTCCCGAGCCGTTGCGAGCAGCGACATTCGAGACACTGATTGGACTGTTCGCCTCCACCGGCCTGCGGATCGGCGAGGCGATCAAGCTCGACCGCAGTGACATCGATTGGTCGGAAGGCGTGCTGCTCGTGCGCGAATCGAAGTTCATGAAGTCCCGCCATGTGCCGCTGCACGAGAGCACCCTCCAGGCACTCCGGCGCTACGCGCGTCGGCGCGATGAGCTCTGTCCAAACGCGCGTGAGGCGAGCTTCTTCGTCTCCCTACGCGGGACCCGGCTGTTGCGCACGTCGGTCGAGAAGGTCTTCCGCGAACTCTGTGAATTTTCGGGCGTCGGCGCAGAGGCACCCCTGCCTCCACGGGTGCATGATCTCAGGCATACCTTTGCCGTGAAAACTCTGCTCGGCTGGTATCGCGACGGTGCCGATGTCCAGGCCCGGTTGCATTCCCTCTCCACCTACATGGGGCACCGCCAGCCGCGCTCCACCTACCTCTACCTATCGGCCGCACCCGAGCTCTTGGCGTATGCCGCTGGCCTGCTCGAGGCCGCCCAGGCGGTGACACCATGACTTTGATCGCCCCGACACTGCAGGCGTATTTCTCTGACCGTCTGGTGATGCAACTCCAGGCCAGTCCCCGCACGATCGCCTCCTACCGAGACACGCTGCGACTGCTCCTCTGTTTCGTGCAGGAAAGGACCGGAAGAGCACCGTCTACCCTGGAATGGGATGAGCTGGATGAGCCGCTGATCGCTGCATTCCTGGAGCATTTGGAGGTCGAGCGCCACAACAGCGCTCGGACACGCAACCTGCGGCTCACCGCCATCAGATCGCTGTTCAGCTACGCGGCGCTGCGTCATCCCGAGCACGCGGCCGTGATCCAGCGCGTGCTGTCAATCCCACCCAAGCGCTTTGAGCGGCGCACAGTGACATTCCTCACCGCCGAGGAGTCCCAAGCACTCATCGATGCGCCGGACCAGTCGCGCTGGGAGGGCCGCCGTGACCGCGCGATGCTGATCCTCACAATCCAGGCAGGCCTACGAGTCTCCGAGCTCATCGGGCTCAGCTGTGGCGATGTCGCGCTCGACACGGGCAGTCACGTGCGCGTGGAAGGCAAGGGACGCAAGCAGCGTTCGGTGCCGCTCACAAGACAGGCCCAGGCGGTACTCACGGTCTGGCTTGCCGAGCGCGAGGGACAGCGCGAGGACCCGCTGTTCCCGACCCGCACAGGACGCCGCTTGAGCCGCGACGCCGTTGAACGCCGCGTGACGATTCACGCCGCCGCCGCGACACAACAATGCGCGTCGCTGAAGGGCAAGCGGCTTCACCCGCACGTGCTCCGGCACAGCTGCGCGATGTCGCTACTGCAGGCTGGCGTGGACTCCACCGTCATCGCGTTGTGGCTGGGACACGCCGATGTCCGGTCGACCACTCCCTACATCCACGCCGACATGACGATCAAGGAACGAGCCCTCGCGCTCGTCACGCCAGTGTCAGTCACACCCGGCCGCTACAAGCCCCCGGACACCGTGCTCGCGTTCCTCGACGGTCTGGGTTAACTATGCCGACGCCTCAGCCGACCCAACGCCCGCGAAGCCCACCCACCACGCGCTGACTACGCCCCACCTCCAAAGCAATGTCGGCATAGTCGCGGGGTCGGCCTAAATGCAGTAGACCCGTTTATCTCTCGGCGCTTCTCGTCAAGAAAGTCAGTCACCGCAGTATCCCTTCGGGTGGCGTGTTTCCCGGTTCATCGGCAGCCTACACGCCAACGATCGGCCAGCGCCCGCTCGGGGAAGGTGACCTCGCCTACGGGTTACAAACACGCGGGTCACCGTCGCCGGTGGTGGCCGTCGCCGGCCAGGTGCCCGGCGGGTCACGAGCCAGCTGGACGGCAAGCTCACGGCGAGGCTGCAATTCCGCCAGCTACCGACCGATCGCCGCGAGACGACCATCTGACAATCGCAGGACGCAGGAGACGCCACAGTGGCCCCCTCGTGAGCGCCGCCAGGAGAGGGATCATGGCGGCGTCTCACGAGGAGACCCGAGGAGCGGTGGGGCGGAGATGGGAGCAGACCGGCCGCGAGTCGCGACCACGCCCCGTCAGGTGCGGGGAGGCTGGGGGGCGATGGCGCCCACCACCTCGCTTCCCTTCTCCGTGAGACTCCAAGCGCTGGGTCCGCCCGGGGGCCCGCCCGCGCCGTCGTTGCCGATCAACCCGAGCCTCTCCAGGCGATGCAACAGCTTCGAGGCCTGGCCCTGGTCTGAGATGCCCGCCTCGTCCCCGACCGCGCGGTTGGAGGAGCCGGGGTCGGCCCCAACGGCCATCAGCACCCTGACGGTCCTGTAGGTCAGGCGCATCTCAAGCTCCCGCAACGGGTCGATATTCACCGGGCGCGGGCGGACGGACGCCTTCGGGACGGGCCGGTCAAGCTCCTTGCGTGCAGCGGCCGGGCCGAGATAGGGCAAGACGATCATGCCCATGAGCGGACCGGTCAGCGCGACGAGCCGCCCAGGTTTGTCCTGTAGGAGCCGCGCGTGCAGGACCCCGAGCACGCCGCCTACGACACCCTCAGCCGTGAGGGGTGGTGGACCGTCGCTGCCCTTCGCTTCAAGTCGGCCTTCGTCGACCGCGGTGATGACTTGGGCGAGGACGCGCGAGCGGCGCTCAAGCGCGTTGGGGCCCGCTCCGAGCGTCTCCACGATCACGAGGCGGCCCATACCGGGCTCATGGTCGAGGAGCTCGAGCAGCGCGGTGAGCGCGGCCCGCATCTTCTCCCGCCACCGGCCGGGCTGCTCATACGCGGGCACGACCTCGTCGGCGATACGCGCGACCCCGTCGTCGAACGTCGCCAGAAAGCAGTCCTCGCGATCGCTGAACAGCTCATAGAACGTCTTGCGCGAGACGCCCGAGCGGGCAACCACGCCCGCAACGGTGACGTTCCGCGCGCCCCGCTCGGATGCGACCTCCGCCATCGCGGCGAGAATCCGGGCGCGCTGGATCTCCGCGACCTGCTCTGCTCCTATGCCGCCTGCCCCCGAAAGGGGGTTGCGGCCGGGGCGCGGCAGTCGCGACGGCTCTACCTCATCACGGGAGCCTCGTCGTCTGTCACCCATTTCATTTCTTCTTCTTGGCCAGCGGATATTTCTTATGCGCCTGCTTCCGGCACGCCGCCCGCTTGCCCTTCGACTTCGTCCGGCAAGCCTTCAGCGCCGCGGAGAGCTTCTGCGCCCGCGTCAGCGCTTTTGTCACAGTTGTGGTTGTCGTGCCCGTTCCCGTTGGGAACGCAATGTTCGGGGTCGCGATCAGCCGCGGCGCCGAGGGCACCGTGACCAGCACGGGGAAGCCGGGCGTGGTGAATGTCTCTTCCGCGCCGTAGCTCGCGCCGTCGGCGTTGGTCGCCGTGACCCGGTAGTGGTAGGTCGTGCCGGGCTGCAGTTCGCTCAGCGTCAGGGTGACGGTTTCGGTGAGGGCGCCGCCGAGGCTGCCGAGGCCGGTTGCGGGACCGTAGTTGCCCGGTTCGGTGCCGATTTCAAAGCCGTAGTTGGTCTGCAGGCTGTTCGTGCCGACCGTGCCCGAGAGCGTCGCCGTGTTCTGGCTGACGCCGCTCGCGCCGCCGGTAGTCACCGTAGGGGGTGTGCGGGATAGCGTCCGGACCGTCCCGTCGCGGACCGTCTCGTCGGGGCCGATCGTGACGCCGAGTTCGTTGCTTGCGACGAGCGCGTAGCGGTAGGTCGTTTCCGGCAGCATCGCGCTGGCCGGGATCGGGCCGACCGCCTGCGTTTCATAGCTCGAGCCCGCGCCGATCGGGGCCGTGGTTTCGCCTTCCGCGTAGGGGTTGCCGGCTCCTTTGGCGAGCGCGGCCTGGTAGCCCGCTTCGCTGATGTACGCGAAGTAGTAGGTCGTCGCCACGCCCACGGGGTTCACGGTGCCGGAGAACGTCGCGGTGGTACGGGTGATGTTAAGTGCTTCCCCGGTGCTCACGACCGGAGGGCCCTGCGTGGTGAAGGACTGGATTGCGCCCGTGACCGGTTTGTCTTCTTCTTCGCTGGTTTTGTTTTCAGCGACGACGCGGTAGTAGTAGGTTTCTCCCGCTTTCAGGACGGCACCGGTTGAAACGCTGACCCACTGAACAAAGCCCGTGAGGGAAGGTCCTACCTCCGGGACCGGCGTGGCGCCCGGGGTGCCGATCGCCGCAACGCTTGACGCGTATTCGAAGGTGTAGGTGGTGGACTGGTTGTTCGGGTTGATCAGCGCATTCAACGTCGCTTCGGTCGCCGTAACGGGAGAGGCGTACTCGGTTTCGGCGATGACTTCGGGCGGCGCGGGGTGCGTTGTGAAGTTCACGGACGTCCCTTGCGTAGATTCCGCTGGTTCGGCCGGGTTCGCGGCGATCAGGCAGACCGTGTATTCGGTGCTTCCCTCGAGGCCTTCCACCGCCTCAGTGACTTTTTTTTGTTTCCCTGCGGCTTCAGGGAAGGGTTCGAGGGGAGCCGTGAGCCCACTTTCGGTGCACGTCGCGCCCGGGCCCGCGCTATACGCGAAGTGATACGTGACTTTTTCGGTGCTCGAACCCGGGTTCAATTCGCCCTTGAGCGTCGCCGTCGTGCCCGTGAACGAAGTCGGGACTTCGGTCACCGGCGCTTCGGGGAACACCGCGAACGCCGGAGCGCTCGAGAACACAAGACCGCCGGCCAGCACCCCGAGCGTCGCAAGACCAGCCGTGAGCAACCTGTGAGCGCGCATCATGACTTCCTCCCCTGGCCGATACTGGACTTTCGAGCGTTGCTCGCCTTCTTGGCCTGCTTCTTAGTTTTCTTCTTCTTGACCGCCTTCTTGGCCTTCGGGCACCCGGTGACAGCGATCTTTGTGGACTCGTGGATTTCGGCGCCGTTCTGCGCGGTGAACGCTGTCGGCATTGCCAGTTTGGACGTGCAGAGGTTCCCGTTCGCCGCCAGCGCGGAGTACTTGCCCTCGGGTAGATACAGCTCGAACGAGCTGAAGGGGGTGTCGGGGACCGTCTTGAACGTCGTGCTCGTGATCCCCGCTTTGCTGATGAACGTCGCGCCGACCAAGTCGACGCGCACGCCATCGCCCTGCAGCACGACCGTCAGCGCCGGGAACGCTTCGCCGCCGTGGGAGACGAAGTACACCGGCCCGGTCAGCCCCACCGGCAGGACAGGCGTTGAGACCTTCGCGATGCCGATCACCGACGCCGCCGGGCAGTTCGCGGGGTTCGCGTCGAACACCGCTGCCAGACAGGCCTTCTGCAACGTCGTCAGCCTGGAGGGCAGCTGCTTGGGGAGATCGACCTTGACCTTCGCGATATCCGCCTCGGTGCCCTGCCCCGTGTTCGGGTAGGTGACCTTCGCGTCGAGGCTCGCCCCGTTCTTACGCGACGTGTTCCCCGAGGTCGAGACCGTGAACGCGGGCTTGAACTTCAAACCAGCGCAATTGGTGACCTGGAAGGAGGAAGACTCGCTCGCGGCCGCCGCCTCGGTGCTCGTCAACGTCCCGGTGACCGCCGTTTTGCCGCAGCTGGTGGGGTTGAACGTGAACCCCGGACGGTTGATCGTGACGTTCACCAGACGCAGCTGCAGCGGGATCCCGTCGAGGGCTGTGGGCAGCGGGTCGGCGGTGACCGTCAGGGCTGCTGTTTCGGGGTTGACGCTGATCGCGGAGCGCACCACGACCGTGCCGTTCCCAGTGGTTCCCGAGAGCGTGTAGGGGCCCGCCTTCGCCGGGACGACGATCGACAGGCCATACGGCGCGCCCTTGTACGGGCCGGTGATATACACCTTCCCGCCCGTCACGAGGAACGGGTCCGCGCCCGGCCCCGTCTCGACGCTCGTTTCCCCGATCAGACTCCCTTCGCCGCAGGTGCCCTGCGCCGCCTGCGGTTCGCCGCACAACGACACCTTGGAGAGCATCCCCAACAGCCCCGGCGGCATCTTGACCTGCACGCCGTTGAGGAACTGATCGGAGTCCGAGCGCCCGAACGCGAGCGTGAACGGGCTGAACCCACCCGCCTGGTTGCTCGTCGTGCCGGCGGTGAACGAGGGGTTGAACCGCGGGCCGAAGCAGTTTTCATCGACGTCGAACGTGCTCGTCGGCGTCGCGTCCGGCGTGAACGGCGTGCTCCACGGCGTCAAGTCAAGCGTCGTGGTCGCCGTGCCGCACGTCCTTGGGTTGGCGAGCGTCGCGCGCTCACCGCCCTGGAGGGTCAGCTGGAAGTCTGAGAACGGCAACTGCGGGTTGTTTTCGAACGTCGTCGTGAGCTGACCCGTCTGCTGGTTGACCTGACCCGTGCCTTCGAGCTTGACGATGACCCCGTCTTCGCCTTCGCCGACGACCTGCACGAACAGGCGAATCATCCGGCCGCCCTGCGCATCGCTCGGGGAACACGGGTCACACAACGGAGAGGCCAAGTACACCTCGCCGTTCAGGCGTTCTTCGAGCGCGGGCGTCTTGATCCGCACCGTCCCGACCTGCGAATCGCGCGGACACGCACCCGGCACACCCGTGTGCAAACCGAACTGGGCATCCGAGCAATCCCCCAGGCCATCCGCGGCGGACGGCGAGATCACGGTGCCCAACGGCAGGGTCGCGACGACCTTCTTCACGTTCGGGGTTCCCAGCGCTTCCGGTTCAGAGTTCTGCGGGACATGCAAGTCGAGCGAGTACCCCGCCGGGGCGCCCGCTTCCAGCGTGTCGGGCAGCATCGACACGGTGGGCTTGAACGACAGCTGGTCGCACCCGGTGGCCGTGCCCATCGAGGTCGACGCCGATTCGAACACCCCCGGTCCCGGGGCTTCCCAGGAGTCGGTCGACAGCGTGCCTTCGAGCGGTGTGGAGCACTGCGACGGGTTCGTCAACAAAGGCACCCGTGTCTGTTCGACGCCCGGCCCACCGAATGCAATTTCAAGTTGAGGTTCAAGTTCGCCTTCGCCGACTTCGCCCGCTCCGAGATTGCGGGCCGCGCGATCAAGCCCGGGGCCGTTGTGGTCGGCCGGCACCCCCCAGATGGTGACCAAGCTCGCGTAGGTCTCAGCGCCCTCGGTGATGTCCGGGGCCGTCACACGAACCCCGTAATCGCCGTTTGAGAGCACGCTCGTATCGAGCCTCGCAGCGAACAGCAACGCGTTGAAGCCGAACGCCGCTGGCTCACCCGGAGCCGGCGCGATATTGAACACCGGAACCGTGATCACAAGACGCCCGGCGCCGCTAGCGGAGATGAACGTCCCTGTCCCCACCATCGTATCCGCGGGACAGTGCGATTCGTCGATGACTTGGACCATCGAGCACCGCGCCATCCCGACCGTAGTGCCAACGAGGCCCGGGGGAAGATCGAAGCGGACATCCTTCGGCGTACCGACCGGTTCGACCCCGTTTACGGGGTAGCCGGAGGGGTTGATTGTGTTCAGGAAGAAGGCTGTCGTCACGTTCGGGTGGGCGCCGGCCTGATTGGTGGAAGTCGCCGCGAACAGCCCGCCGGGCGCCACGCCGTATTCGGGCAGCGCGGAGCCGATGCTCACAGGATTGCTCACCGACACGCTCGCGGCGCCACCACCGGACACCGTGACCACGTTCGGGACACTGGGTGATGCCACAACATCCACCGAGATCGTCACGTACAGCGTGTCCCCGGGATCGACGATCTTCGACCTCGTGCAGTCGGGAACCGGAGAGGTCGAGCAACTCATATGACCTGGGTACCCACCATACCCTTCGACTCCCGCCGAGCTGACGGCCGCCTTATAAGTGTCGGTGCCATGGATTTCGGTCACGGTCAGCCCGGAGGGCAGAGCGTCGCTGATCGTGATCGCGCTCCCATCCGTCGAGGAGCCGCCGACGTTCGTCGCCGTCACCAGGAACGAGTCATCGCCGGTGTGGTCGCCGAGCTTGAAGTTCGTCGGGTTGGAGACCGCCATGACCTTCCAAACCGGGCCTTCGGCGGCCGAGGCGGAAGACGCCCACACAGCCGAGAAGGCGAGCATGGCAAGCGCAGCGACGACTAGGACAGGATTTCTTCGGAGAGCTCTGGACGTAGTCATCGGCTTGCCCTCCGGTCGGCGCTGGCTTTTTTGGCTTTCTTCCCTTTATTCTTGGCCTTCACACACTTGTTTTTCTTCTTCACGAAGCCCTTCTTGCATTTCGTCGCCTTCGGCTTCGGTTTCGCGGCCGGCTTCGCCGCAAGTTCCGGCGCGATGTTGCCCAGGCCAGAGAAGGTGGCGCTGGCGGGTGGGGTGAGGGGCGACGGGACGTTTGGCGGGCCCTGGCAGACAGAGCCTTCGCACGGCACCGCCGCGGGCGGCGGGTTATCGCCCGGGTGGGGAATCCTCGCGTCGTAGACGTCATACGCGCCATCGGTGTCGCCGGGGACCAGGCCTTCCGTGGTCGCGAAGAAGACGTCTTCGCCGTTTTCACTGTTGTCCAGGAAGAACGAGCTGCGCGAGCTCTTGCCGCCTGAAAGCAGATAGACGGTCCCGTTCTCCCACTCGTATACATTGCGCCCCTGCGGTTCTACGCTGTTCGTGAACCTATTAAAGATCGTCGCCCCGGTGTTCGTAGCCTGTGGCACCAGCGGGTCGGCCGTGTCGAAGAAGATGCGGCTGCCGTCGGAGGAGATGCCGCGCTCGTCGACCAGCCCCGTTTCTATATCCAGTCCCGCGCCTCTTTCGTTAGCCTCGAGCACCGACATCTCCGCGTTACTGGTGGGGGCGACGCCGGCCGGCGCGCACGACACGCAGCCGAGCGTGTTGTCCGCGACGTCATAGCGGTAGATCTGTTCCAGTTCCGTGCCGCTGTTGAGGTGACCCGGCAGAAGCAAGCGAGTCATGAACACGACCACCGAGCCATCGCTCGACATGCGCGCGACCCGTACGTCTGCCCCGACCCCATTAAAGACTCCCATCGGTTTTCCATTCATCTGGGTGATCGGGGTGACGGTCCCGCCGCCCGGCCCAGACCACAGGTCGAGTTCGGCTTCTTCAGCCCCGGCTTCGGGGCTCACAAACGCAAACGACGAGCCATTCTGGTCGGATGTGACGATCTGCCCCACGACACCCGGTAGATACGTGAGCGCGCTCGTTTCGACGTCAAAATCATACGTCTTCACCCCGCCACCACACACACCGCCAATCAACGCCGCTTTGGTCAAGCAGTCGCTGCTCTGGAAGAACGCCTGCGATCCATCGGGCGAGGCATACACAAACGATGTGTTCAGCCCCGAGAATACGTACTGCGTCGATCCCGTGAAACCCAGTGCACCATCCGGTGCGGGCGCGGGCAGCCCATTGACCTGCGGGAGAAGCGTGTCCCGCGACACGAGCACGGTCTTTTCGCCGTTCTCACGCACATACAGCTCCGGGGGATCTTCCCCCGCACCACAGTTGTTCCCGTTCCCACACGAGGCTGGGTCGGGGCTGACGAAGAACGCACGCTTGCCTTCGTCGGCGATCTGGTTGCCGGTAATCGCGCGGCCGTGCCCCGAGGCGGCGGGCACCGCGCCGAACGGGTCGAGCGAGCCATCGGGCAGAACGCCCGCCTCGCTGAGCACGCCACCGCTGTACTCATAGAAGCCCCATGGCTCCGTTTGCTCAACATAGGATTCGGTGTTGGTCACGTGTTCCGCGCGGGAATCACCTTTGGGCAGTTCATCTTCGGGCAGCAGCGTGCCGGGGTAGGTGAAGTAGACAGTGCTGAAGTCCGGCGTACCGCCCACGGGATCGCCCTCTGCGGCTTCGCCCCCTATGCCCCCTCCACAGGCTTCGATCGGATTCGATATCACAGGCCGGTCCAGCCACGTGGCCGCGACGAATGGGTCGGGACCGCTGACCGCGACGAATCGGTCGGGCCCGCTGAGGTAGAGCTGGTGCTCGCCGTCGCATGCGGAGGAGTTGGGCGCAAACGACCCTGAATTTGCCAAGAACATGACATGGGAGAGATCCGAGGAGGGATCCACATAGTGAGGCTGAACGTTCAGCGTGCCTCCGATAGTGCCGGTCGATGCTTGCGCGCGGGGCATGATCGCCCTCGTGCTCCAGCCGGTGGCTGACCGCTGCGCCTCGAAATACAGGTTATAACCAGCCGCCGTTTCGCCCATCGGACCAGAGCCTTCAAACAGCACCCCGTTGCCGTCGAGCGCTGCAAGCGCATAGTGATCCAGCCCACCGTACGCGACTACCGTGTTTGTGCTGGCCCCCGCGTCGTTGCCGTTCTTGTCGGTCGGCGAGACCTGTTCGTAGACGCGGTTGTCGGGGAGGCCGGGGGCGGTGGAGAAGATCGGGGGCGGGGCGATCGTGGCATCGGCGTTGGCGCTCGCTGGGAGGGTGGCGCCCAAGCCGGCGCTCGCGAGAAGGGTGGCGGCCAGGATAGAACCCAGGGCTGGGACGAGCGCGTTGACGCGCGAGGGCAGTGACATTCTCATCTGAGCGTCTCCTCCAGGAAAGAGGGGAGGGCCCCTCGTGTGTTATATGGCGGGTGTGTCGCGGGCGGGTAAGTGGTCCTGCTCATCGGTCCGCGTCTTGTTTGTGGCGCGATAGACGCCGCCCGGGGGGCCAAGCGCCTCGCGGTGCTGCCACTACCGGCCTTCGCGGAGCATCGGGTCTTCGCGGACGCCGCGGCGAGGGAGCGCTGCGACACCCGCGAAGACACGACGCGACTTGGGACCGATCGAAGATCGGCCAGCGTCGGGGCCTCTGCGAGCACCACCGGAGAGGGGTGGTGGGGCTCGGACAGGCTCCTCGGCGGTGGGACGAGCTGCGAGCGGTCTCGTCGTGGATGCGCGCGGCCCGCGGCGAGCACCGCCATGCGGTCCTCGGACGGCCGCGGGTGACCCGCTGTATCCATGCCCTGCTCCCCCATCCCGATCGACACCTCTCCTCCTCCGGTTGCTTGCGTTTGGATGTCCTGGCCTGAGACGACCCATCTCGTTGGTCAGGCGTACTCAGACGTTCTTATAGCGTATTCGCGCCGACCATGTCAACCTCCAACCGTCCGGCGCAGGGTCGCGGCCCTCCAGTTAGGGCCTCAATAGGGCCTCAAAGCCGATGATCCGCCAGGGCCTGCTGCGTGGCCGAAGTCGCCATCCGATGTCTATGACCCTATAGTCTGTACCGTGCAGTACACTAATGGTCTTGGTTGAGAGGATGCCATATGCTTCCGAGCACGCTCGCGATGCCCAAAGGTCCACAAAAGCCCAACAAATCCGGGGGCCAAGCTGCGAAGAGGCGGCCTGACACGGTGTCGGCGAATCGCGCCAAGCCGAGCCAGCGCGAGCGGCTGCTCGCGGCGATGACGCACGTCGCCAGCAGCCAGGGCTACGCCGAGCTGAGCATCGCCGACCTGACATCGCGGGCGCGCGTATCGCGCCAGACCTTCTACGAGCAGTTCGCCGGCAAGGAGGACCTCTTCCTCGCCGCCTACCAGCGATCGGCACGGCAGGTGCTCGGCCCTCTGCAGGGCGCGATGAGCTCAAGCGACTGGTGGGAGACCCCGCGCACGGTCGTGCGGGCGGTCCTCGCGCGGATCGAGGCCGATCCCGAGGGCGCCTGGCTGTTCTTCGTCGAGGGCCTCGCCGGCGGGCCGCGGATCGAAGCAGAGCGCCGGCGCGTGCTGGAAGCCGTCGAAGCGGCGATCGAAGGCTTCCTGGAGAGCGCGCCCGCGGCCGGACAGACGCTCGACGTGCCTCCCAGGGCGCTGCTCGGCGCGATCCGCGGCGCGGCGATCCGCGCGATCGCTCCCTGGCAGCCGCGCATCGACGCCGGCGGGCAGGAGCCGGCGCTGGGCGAGGGCCTCGTCGCGTGGATCCGCTCCTACGCGATCCCGGCCGGGCAGGCGCGCTGGAGCGCCG
>PLYX01000041.1 GCA_003151895.1 Solirubrobacterales bacterium | reverse complement strand
AGCGGATGAAGCGGATGTCGCGCTCCTGCACAAGCGCCTTGACGTCAGCGGCGGTCTTTGGCAGATCGGCCATCGACGGGACTTTAGCCGTGCTCAGCTATGCGCGCTCAGCACGGCGACGACGACGAGCAGGAAACCGAGCGCGACGGCCCAGGCGGCGATCCTGTCGGGGCGTGGGCCCACGCGCTGCGCCATCCGTGGACGTGGCCGCCTGCGCGACACCGCCGAACTCGATCGTGGCATACCGGCGACGCTAACAGGGCGTTCGGACGCTCAGGCTAATGACCGGCGACGGCGGCGACGAAGTCCGCGATCGATTCGGCGTCCTTGCCCTGGTAGAGCAGCGCCGGCATCTGTCCGAGGCCACGGGCGCGGCCTTCGGCGATCGCGCTCAAGACGAGCGCCTTGCGGCCCGCTTCGGTCGGAATCTGCGACCCGAGCCTGACGTCGAGGTTGGGACCGACGTGTCCCTCGGAGTTCGAGGCGGCGAGTGTATGACAGACCGCACACGACTCCGAGAACAACACACGACCGTGCTGCTGCTCGGCGTTCAGGTGGATCCCACCGACAGCGACGCTCGCCTTGTTGGCGCCGTTGAACGCGAGCACGAGGGCTGGGACGATCAGGCCGAACGCGAACACGACCGCCACGACCACCATCACGGCCCGCTGGCCCGCTTTCGATTCGGTGTGCAATGGCCCGCGAGCGCCGCGCGGCCCGCCGCGCATCGCGACGAAGAACACGGCAAGGCCGAGCACGACCCAGAAGATGAGAAAGCCGTAGATCATCGGGTCGGCACGATACATGAGCACTCGGCTCAAAGCACCTCCCGGCGAGTGGTCGGCGCGGGGGCACGCGAGACGCCGCGCACGCACACTCGGCGCGCTGGGCCGGGTGGCGCTCGCGTGCTCGAGAGACCAGTTCTATGTGAGGTCTCTTCAGAAGCCTTTATGGAGGACCTAGATTGGGCGCTACGCTGGTGGTAGTTCAGTTCGTAACTCACCGATGACATTGGACGTGCCCACGTGAACATCCTGCGTCGCAGCTCCCTCTTTCGCCTGCTGCTCCTGTGCGGCGTGGTGGTGGCCGTCGGGGTCGGCGCGACCGCGCTGGCGCTGGCGGTTGGCACAGACCCGAAGCCGCCCCCCAAGCCGCTCGCCGACGCCGTCCACGACGCTCTGTCGGCGCCGCGCGTGAGCGGTGTGAGCGCGCGCATCCAGTTCACCAACCACCTTCTCGAAGGCGCAAGCCTCGCCGGCAGCGGCGGCGAAGCGAGCCAGCTTGCCTCGAGCCCTCTGCTGTCCGGCGCCTCAGGCCGCCTTTGGATCGGCTCAGACGGCCGCGCTCGCCTTGAACTGCAGTCTGACAAGGGCGACACGCAGATCCTCTACGACGGGCACAACGTGTCGCTGTATGACGCTTCGACGAACACTCTCTATCGCTACACCCCGCCGCAGGAATCGGAAACCCACCCGCCCGGCGGCGCCGGCCAGGGCACCGCCCCCGGCGGTTCGGGCTCTACGGCAAGTACCCCCGATCACAACCAGACTCCGACGGTCGCGGAAATCGAAGAAGGCATCGCGCACGCCGGCAAGCACGCCATCGTCTCCGGCGCGACGCCGGCCGACGTCGCCGGCCAGGCCGCCTACACGGTGCATATATCTCCCCGCGAAAACGGCGGGTTGATCGGCGGAGCCGAGCTCTCTTGGGATGCAGCGAATGGCGCGCCGCTGCGCGCAGCGGTCTACTCGACCACGAGCGCCTCCCCGGTGATCGAACTGAGCGCGAGCAAAATCTCCTACAAACCAGTTGGAAGCTCCACGCTCGACTTCACGCCACCCGCGAACGCGAAGATCGAAGAAGTCACGCTGCCCACCCAGCACGGCTCAGGGACATCCGGGTCGTCCTCGAACGGCGCCAACCCGCCGCATGTGACCACCCACGGCACGGGCCTCGCCGCGATCGCGCTGCTTGAAAGCCCCGTCAAGGCGGGCGCGAAGGAATCGACCTCCTCTGAGCTGGAAGGGCTGCCCAAGGTGAGCATCAACGGCACGAGCGCGACCGAGCTGCCCACACCGCTCGGCACGCTGCTGACCTTCGAGCGCGCGGGCGTGCGCTACCTGCTCGCCGGGTCGGTCACGCCCGCGTCCATCGAGGCGTTCGCGCGAGGCATCTAAGGTGACGGACGCCGAGGCCCAGCCGGTTAAGGCGCGCGGCCTCGTCAAGCGCTACAAGGAGGTCCTGGCGGTCGATCACGTCGACCTGAACGTCAAGGCCGGCGACGTGTATGGCTTCCTCGGCCCCAACGGCGCGGGCAAGACGACGACGCTGCGCATGGCGCTCGGTCTGATCGCACCCACCGAGGGCATCGTCGAGCTGTTCGGGCGCGACCCGCTGCGCGAGGGCGCGCGCGCACTAGAGGGCGTCGCCGGGTTCGTCGAGGCGCCGCGCTTCTATCCATATCTGACGGGACGCAAGAACCTAGAACTGCTCGCGGCGCTGGACGGCGCGGGCGCACACGACCGCATCGACGAGGTGCTGGCGATCGTGGAGTTGGCTCCCCGCGCCAAGCACAAGGTGGGTGGCTATTCGCACGGGATGCGCCAGCGCCTCGGGATCGCCGCCGCCCTGCTGCGCCGCCCGCGTCTGCTGATCCTCGACGAGCCCGCGACGGGCCTCGACCCCGCCGGCATGCGCGACATGCGCGAGCTGATTCGCCGGCTCGCGGGCGAAGGCATTACGGTGCTGCTCTCAAGCCACCAGTTGCCCGAGGTGCAGGAGCTGTGCGACCGCGTGGCGATCGTGGACCGCGGGCGCGTGGTGTACGAGGGAGCGCTCAGCGACCTGCGCCGCCAAGGCGGGGCCGGATACCGGTTGCGCACCACCGACGACGTTCGCGCGTTGGGCGTGGTGCGGGCCCAGCCCGGCGTCGAGCACGCCACGAGCGGCGAGCACGGGTTGAGCTTCCAGGCGCAGGAGTCAGACGTGAGCGCCCTCTCGTTGGCGCTCGCTCGCGAGGGCCTGGGTATCCTCGCCCTCACCCCCGAACTGGCGACGCTCGAGGACCTGTTCT
>PLYX01000171.1 GCA_003151895.1 Solirubrobacterales bacterium | reverse complement strand
CGGGCAGGCAGTGGCCGCCCATGCCCGGTCCCGGCTCGAAGCGCATGAACCCGTAGGGCTTGGTGGAGGCGGCGTCGACGACCTCCCAGATGTCGATGTGCATGCGGTCGGTGAGCATCGCGAGTTCGTTGACGAGCGCGATGTTGACCGAGCGGAAGATGTTCTCCAGCAGCTTGGTGAGCTCGGCGGCCTCGAGGGTCGCAACCCGTACGAGTTGATCGCACACCAGCCCGTAGATCGCCTCGGCCCGAGGATCGGCACGACCCGCTCACGTGTGGTTCCGGGGTAGGTGGTGGACTCCAGCACCACCAGCTGATCGGTTTGCAAGACCTCCGCGAGTGCCTGGGTGGAGGGCCCCCCGGCGAAGCGAAGTGACGGCTTCCTGCCGCTCAGCCCTGTTCAGTCAGTAGTCAAGCGACGCTGGTCCCTCTGTGCCGAGCCTGTGGAGTCGGCGAGTCCGCGCGTCTCGCCGACCATGGGGCTGGGACGCATCGGCTGAGGGGGCGGAGCCGGACAGGCGGCACGCCAGGGGGGCGCTCAGGTGCGCTGAAACCGTGCCCTGTGGGGGAGCGCGAGCTTCGTGAGGAGCCTGCGGATGCGGCCAGGGGCTTTCTCGAGCTTCTCGGGGATAAAGACGCTGAGCGGCATCGGCTCGACTTCTCCCGGCGCCAGCCTGGGCTTCGGAGTGAGTGCGGGTTGCTCGGTCATTATGCCTCAGGCTAGCATCAGCGCGAGCGCCCACAACAGCGTTTGGGTTCCGAGAGCGAGCAGCGCAAGCCGGAAAACGCGCTCCCGCCGCGCGATGATGGCCCTGTTGCTTACGTACGCCTCGTGAAGGCCGAAGGCGGCACGAAGCATGAGGTTCGATGGCGCATCCCGATCGGCGAAAAGCGTTCGATGCATCTCGCGGGCGTCGAGAGCAAACAGAACTTGGGCCGGCCAGAGTACCCAACCCGCTAGCCCGCCGGTCGCAATGAAGGAGCCGATGGCCGGCGCGACAGCCCAAGCCGGTGCATTGCGACTGATCGAGGCGGCGCCGAGGAAGCTTGCGGATAGGGTTGTCGCCGCGACCAGCGTGCTGGTGCGGGTCCGGAGCTCGGACAGATCTGAGTCTTGCTGTTCGAGCGAACGGCGTGCGGCGGAGTAGATGAGATTCTCGAGCGAGCAATCCATTAGACGCCGAGCCTACCCGCGCCCCTGACACCTTCCGTCGGCGATGGTGGCTACTGGGTCACCTCTCCGACGCTACTCGCATGCCCGCATGCCGCACCGTTGCGTGGGACCGGGCGGGTGGCGTGCCCGAGGGCCCGCCGTGGGAGTCGCATGCGCGCAAGGCGAACCTGGCGTGGGAACGCTCGTAGCGTCGGAGGTGGATCGCTGCGATGGGATGGGAGAGGGCGGGTTTTTGGTGCGCATCCGCGCGGCCCGTGGCGGAGACCGACGCTCGTGGGGGCGGGGCATCCTTGCCCCGCCGCGAAAGCTTGGTGTGCGGACCGGGCTCGCTCACCCGTTGGCGCAGCCCGATGCGATCGGGGTTGCGCCACGGATTGCCGTCCGAAGCTGCGGTGAGCCGGACTCCTCGTGGATCCTTTGGGGACTTGCCGGTCCATGCGATGAGGCCGTCGCCTCTGACGGTCTGCAAGCGCATCTCCTCGAACATACGGCGTATTCCCTCGCGGAGAACCGCTGGCCACTCTCGCGATGGCCCGCTTTGCTCGTCTGTGCTCTCAGGCGAGCGGGCTTGGCAGGTGCCCGTGCCCCTCGCGGCTGCTTTGGTGGCGCCGGCGCAAGCCGTTGATCGATATGCCGGCGTCTGGTGTGAGCGTACGAAGCCCGACGATTCCGGCCAGCAGGATCGCCAGCCCGTAATACCAGTCGGCGTCGGCGTGAAGCCGGGTGAGAACGATACCGGCGGCGAATCCGATCAGGCACGCGCCTGCGAGTGCGATCGCGAATCGTGCGATGTGGACCATGCCCACCATATTAGGCGACCTTCTCCGCCGCGTAAACGGCAAAGCCGATAAGTGCGCCGGCGAACGCGCCGACGGCGACCCCCGAGACGAGATTTGACAGGGCCTGCTGCAGGTCCCGCGGGCGGAGCAGGAGCCCGATGGTCCCGCAGATCGCGGTGCCACCCGCCGTCGAGACCGTCAGTAGGTCTGTGAGAGTTGGGCCGTGAGTGAGCGTGGCGAGCACCGCCCCATGATGACCGATCGAACGGATGTTCCCGTCCAGCTCGCAGGCGCATGCTCCCATCCGATGGTCCGACGGAGCCCTGGATCGAGATGGACGCCGAGCCGGGCTGTTTGCGGTCGGTCACAACCGCACGACGTTCTCCACGAGCGTTCCGCGTGTGAGCCGCGTAGGTCTACGACGAGGCGGGCGCGTTTGAGGACGAGGTCGTGGTCGACGCTCGGGTGGGCGGTGACGATCGGCGCGAGGTCGGCGTCTTGCAATGCCTCCTCCAGTGGGATGCTTGAGAGGTTGTGGTCGGGGAGTGTGGGTACGTGCGGGTCGTGGTAGCGCAACTCCGCGCCGAGCGTGGAGAGCAGGGTGAGGATCTTCAGTGCGGGGAACTCGCGGACGTCGCCTCACTCATGGCTCGAGGGGGTTGCGCAACCCGTACGAGGTGATCGCACACCATCCTGTAGATCGCCTCGGCCCGTTCCGCGCACGCTTCGGTGAGCCCGCCGATCACCTTGGGGGTGTTGCGCAGCGTGAAGTCGGTCCTGCCGGGGTCCACGCGCTCGGGGGAGAACGCGACGTGGAAGTCGCG
>PLYX01000279.1 GCA_003151895.1 Solirubrobacterales bacterium | reverse complement strand
TCGGGTAGTACTCGGGCAGCTCGCAAATGCGGTCGAACAGTTCCGCCCCGCGTGCGTCGTAGAAGTGCTTCGGTGGAAGCTCCTTGAACGGACGGGTGAGCCCGTCGAGCACGTCATCCGCCAGCGAGCGTTCCTGGCCCTCGTGCAGATAGGAGTCGATCGTGATCGCGCCCTCGTCGAGCGCTTCGCTCCTCGGACTGATGATGGGCTCCATCAGCTCGCCTCCCGTGCCAGGCGCACGCCCGCGAATATCTGGCGGCGTATGGGGTGGTCCCAGTTGCGGAACGTCACCGTCCCCACGCGCGGGCTGGTGGCCCACGAGCCGCCGCGCAACACGCGGTAGTCGCCGTCGAAGAACACTTCGGAGTACTCGCGGTATGGGTGCGCCACGAACCCCGGGTACCCGTCGAAGCGGCTGCTTGTCCACTCCCACACCTGCCCCACCCCCGAGAGGAGCCCACGAGTGGCTGCCTTCTCCCACTCGGCCTCGCTCGGAAGTCGCGCCCCCGATGCTTTGGCGTACGCCTCCGCCTCGAACCAGCTGACGTGGCAGACCGGCGCATCGGGATGCCCGCCCGCCACACCTTCGTCGAAGCGCATCCAGCTCGCATTCGTTACGGGGCGGCGCGCAATCTGAAACGCGGGCAGCTCGACCGTGTGGCGGGGGCGCTCGTTGTCGTAGGCGAACCCGTCTGGGCCCGCGCCCATCTCGAATGGGCCCGCCGGCACCTCGATCCACTCATCTGCCTGCCCCCCGACATGGGGGGCGCCCGCGAGGGTGTCCGCGCCCGTGAGCGGCCCCAGGCGCCGGCCGACCCAGCCCTCTGGGCTGTGTGCCCTCGATCGGTCGCCCGCGGGCAGCAGCCCGGCGAGCGCCATCGTTTGGCGCATCGTCTCTGAGTGCTGCAGCTCGTGGCGCAACACCAGCTCGTAAATGGTTCCGTCTCCAACGCCGCGCTCCGCGAGCGCCTCGGCGCTGCGCGCGCGTACGTCCCGCAGGTAGGTGCGCGCCTGCTCGGGGTCGAGCAGCTCGATCTTCCCCCTGACCGAACGCGGGGTCTCGAACGCGTCATACATCTCCGCAAGGTCGGGCCTGGAGAGCTCCAACCCGCCGTGACGGTGGGCGAGCCACAGATCCTCATACGCCGCGATATGCGCAAGATCCCACACGAGCGGGCTCATGATCGGGGAGAGCACCCTGCTCAACTCGTCGTCGCCGAGATGGCCGACGAGTGCGAGCGTTTGCTCTCTGACGGTGTCAAGCGCCGCCAGCGCCTCCTCCGGAGGAGATTGGAGGGGGTGTCGGGGAGCGATGGGGTCGCGGGAAGCGATCGTAGCCATAGCTTCGCTTCGCTCACTCTAGAAGATCAGGGCTCGTGCCGGAATAGACCGTGAGATCGAGGTCAGGGCTCGTGCCGGAAGATGGTGGGATCGAGGCGGAGCTCCTCACGGCGTCATCGCCTCGGCGGCCTCGAGTGCCGGGCCATAGGTAGGGTCGCGTAGCAGCGACTGGCGGATGCCCTCGCCGAGGATTCCGCTCTCCCCACGCGACGCGCCGAGGATCGTCCATTCGCGTTCATGTCCGCCCGCGTCGCGGCTGCGGGCGCGCAACCCACCCGTTCCGCGCCGCAGCCCCAGCCGCCGGCCCGTGGCGGTGGCGATCGCAACGCTCTCAAGACCCCTCACCTCCTGCTCGGGCGCCTGCTCGAGGCGCACCGCCACCTTCTGACCGTCGACTCCCGCCGTACCCGTCAACACCCCGCCGTTCGCACTCAGCGGGCTCACATTCCATCCCAGGCGTGACGCCAGCCACCCCACCAGCAGCATTGCCGCCACCGTCGAGTCGGGATGGTGGCGCACCGCCACCGTTTCGACCTTCTCGAGCTCGGCGCGCATCGCCTGAGAGTCGAACGCCGCCGCCACCCGCTCGCGCCAAGGGGTGCTCCGCAGCCACGCGAGGTCCACAACGTAGGCGCGGCTGCGCAGCTCGCACGCCCGCCCGATCGCCTCACGCCACGAGGGGTCATCCAACGAGTCCACCAGCACCGTCTGGGCGAGCTCGAGCAGCGCGTCCACCGCCTCGGGATGGCCATGCGGAGACCACAGCAACGTCGCCAGGTCGGTCACCACGAGCGGGTCCACGATCGTCACGAGGTCGTCGAGGTGGCGCTTGCCGATCTCCACTGTCACCCGCTCACGCAGCAACCCCAGCTCGCCCTCGGCAGGATCGTCGTCGGAGGACACCACCGCGCGCGCATCCAGGCGCGTGCGCTCGGGGTCGTAGGAGAGCACCACCAAACGTGACGCGTGGTAGCGCCCCACGCCGGCGAGGCGGTTTGCGATCTCGCCGCGGTAGCGGCTCTCCACGAACGCGATCATGTTCAGCGCTCGCGCCGGCGCCAGCCCGCCGTTTTCGCCGTGGCGCTGCTTCACCAGCTCGCGCAACGCAGCTTCGATCGCGTCGGGCGTGGTGCCTTCCGCGCTCCACACGGCGTCGGGCCGGGATTGAACGGCTGAGCTCAAATCGCGCGCCACGACTGCTCGGGGAGCAGGATGTCGGTCGCCTCCTCGGGGCCCTGCGAGCCGGCCTCGTACTGCGACAGCGGTCCCCGGGTGTGCTCCAACGTCCGGAGGATCGGGTCGCAGATGCGCCATTGCGCCTCCACCTCGTCATCGCGCGTGAACAGCGTCGCGTCGCCTCGCATCGCGTCGGTGATCAACCGCTCATACGCCTCCGGGGATTGCGACAGGAACGCGGTGCCGTACAAAAACTCCATGTGCACCGGCCTGATCACCATGCGCGACCCGGGGATCTTCGCTCCCAGTCGCAGCGACACCCCCTCGTTGGGCTGCAGCGTGAGGATCAGCTGGTTGGGCAGCACCCCGAGCGAGCCGTCCTGGCTGAACGCGAGGTGGGGGACGGGCTTGAGCGTCACTGCTATCTCCGTCACTTTGCGCGCCAAGCGCTTGCCGGTGCGCAGGTAGAACGGCACCCCCGCCCAGCGCCAGTTGTCAACTTCCAGGCGCAGCGCCGCAAAGGTCTCGGTGGTCGAGTCCGGTGGGATGCCGGGCTCTTCGAGGTATCCGGGCACATCCTCGCCGCCGGCGTGGCCCGCCGCATACTGCGCCCGCACCGCCATGCCGGGGATCTCCTCAGGTATGGGCTCCTCGATCGACTGCAACACCTTCACCTTCTCGTTGCGCACCTCATCGGCTGTGAAGCTCACCGGCGGCTCCATCGCCACGTGGCAGAGCAGCTGCAGCATGTGGTTTTGGATCAGGTCCCTCAACGCTCCCGCATGGTCGTAGTAGCCGGCGCGCGTCCCGATTCCGATGTCCTCGGCCGCGGTGATCTGCACCTGGTCGATGTAGTTGCGGTTCCACAACGGCTCGAACATCCCGTTGGCGAAACGGAACGCCATCATGTTCTGCACCGTCTCCTTGCCCAGGTAGTGGTCGATACGGAACACCTGATGCTCCTCGAACACGCCCAGCACCCGGCGGTTCAGTTCGCGCGCCTCCGCAAGCGAGGCGCCGAACGGCTTCTCGATCACCACGCGCACCTCCGCCCCCTCGTGACGGTCCAGGCCCTGCTTGCCGAGCGCCTCCACGATCACCGGGAAGAACGACGGCGCGGTCGACAGGTAGAACGCCCGGCTCAGCGGCTCGCCGGCGTGCTCCTCGAAGCGGTCGAGCACCCCCTCGAGCCTCGAGTAAACGGAGGCGTCGTCGAACGTCCCCGGTACGTAGCGCACGTGCTCGAGCAATCGCTTCAGCACATCCTCGTGGGGCGTGCGCCGTGAGAACTGGCGGATCGACTGCTCGCACTCTTCGCGGTAATGCTCGTGCTCCTTGTCGCGGCGCGCCACCCCCACGAGGTGGAAGCGCTCGGGAAGCGCCCCGTCGTGCGCGAGGTTGTAGAGCGCCGGCAGCAGCTTGCGCCGCGCCAGGTCTCCCGTGGCGCCGAAGATCACAAGCGTGGTGGGCGCCACCGGCAGGCGCTCCAAACCGGCTGTGAGCGGGTTCTGCGGCTCGGTCGTGGCGACGGCCGCCATCGGCGTCTACCGGCGCTTCTCGCCGCTCTGCTTCGAACCCGACGGGCTGCGCCCCGACTGCTTTGCGCCCGCTGCCGGCTTGGCCTGAGCCGCCGGCTTGACGGCATGGCCGCCGAACTGGTTGCGCAGCGCGGCCAGCACGCGATGCGCGAACTCGCCGTTCCCCCGCGAGGAGAGCCGCTCATACAGCGAGGCGGTTATCACCGGGGTGGGCACATCGCGCTCGGTGGCCTCGGCGATCGTCCAGCGTCCCTCGCCCGAGTCCTCGGTGTACCCCTCGATCGCCTCCAGCTCGTTGCCGTCCGCTTCGAACGCCCGCGCCGCGAGTTCGCACAGCCACGAGCGCACCACCGACCCCTGGTTCCACAGGTGGGCGATCTTCGCGTTGTCCAGCTCATACTCGGACTTGTCGAACACGTCGAAGCCCTCGGCATACGCCTGCATCAACCCGTACTCCACGCCGTTGTGCACCATCTTCACGTAGTGCCCCGCACCCGCTCCCCCGAAGCGCATCCAGCCGCGCTCGCCGATCGCCGCAACGCTGTCCTCGCTCGTCGTGGGCGCCAGCACGTCGAGGATCGGCGCCAGACGCTTCACTGCCGCGGGCGGGCCCCCCACCATCATGCAGTAGCCCACCTCGATCCCCCACACCCCGCCGGAGACGCCCACGTCGACGTAGTGCAGCCCCTGCTTTGAGAGCTCCTTGGCGCGGCGCTTGTCATCCGTCCACTTCGAGTTGCCCCCGTCGACGATCGTGTCGCCCTTCTCGAGCAACTTCGCGAGCTTCTGCACCGTCTGCTCGGTCGGGTCGCCTGCCGGCACCATGATCCACACCATCCGCGGAGCCTTCAGCTTCTTCACCAGATCCGCCGGCGAGCTCGCCCCGCGCGCCCCGTTCTTCACCGCGCCCGCCACGGCGCCCTCATCGAAGTCGAACGCAACCACCTCGTGCTCGGAGTCCCGGCAGATGCGGTGCACCATGTTGCCGCCCATCTTGCCGAGTCCGATGAAACCGATCTCACTCATTCCAGCCAGGATCCTAGCCTCGCGGGGCACTCGTGTAGGTTTCAGTCTCGATGAATGCAGATCCGACACCCACGCGGCCGGACCGCAACCTCGCGCTCGAGCTTGTGCGCGTCACCGAGTTCGCCGCGCTCGCGGCCGCCCCGCTTGTGGGGAGGGGCGACAAGGAGGCTGCCGACCAGGCCGCCGTCGACGGGATGCGCTACGCCCTTCACTCCATCCAGATGGACGGCACCGTCGTGATCGGCGAGGGCGAGAAGGACGAGGCCCCGATGCTCTACAACGGTGAGCACATCGGCGACGGTTCCCCGCCCGAGGTCGACATCGCTGTGGACCCGCTGGAGGGCACCACGCTCGCCGCCCACGGCATGCCCTCCGCGCTCGCCGTCATCGCGCTGTCGCCCAAGGGCACCATGTTCGACCCCGGCCCATGCGTCTACATGGAGAAGATGGCCGCCGCCCACGAGGTCGCCGACCTGCTCGACCTCGACCGCCCGCTGTCTGACACCGTCAAGCTGGTAGCGGCGCGCAAGGGCCACGCCATCGGCGACGTCATGGTCGTCGTGCTCGACCGCCCCCGCCACGAGGCCGGCATCCGCGAGATCCGCGAGGCGGGCGCACGCGTGCGCCTGATCTCCCACGGCGACGTCTCCGCCGCGCTGCTCGCCGTCACCGAGCGCTCCCCGGTCGATCTCTTGTGGGGGATCGGTGGCACGCCGGAGGGAGTCATCTCCGCCGCCGCCATCAAGTGCCTCGGCGGCCAGCTGCTCGGCAGGCTTTGGCCTCGAGACGAGGAGGAGCGCACCGCCGCGCTCGACGCCGGCTACGACCTCGACCGCGTGCTCGACCGCGACGACCTCGTCGCCGGGGAGGACGTCTTCTTCTCCGCCACCGGCATCACCGACGGGGACGTGTTGCAGGGCGTGCGCTACCCGAGCGCCGGCGGCGCCACCACCGAGTCACTCGTCATGCGCTCGCGCTCGGGCACCGTGCGGCGCATTCGCGCCACGCACGATCGCGCCAAGCTGCGCGCGCTTGGTGGGGACAGGCGGTTCGGTTAGGCAGGGTCCACCGGGACGAGCTGTCCCACGCTCGACTCCGCCAGATCAAGCCGCGCGAGCGAACGCAGGAAGCCGTTGGTCACGAACACGTGAATGCGCGCCTGCGTGGCGTTGTACACGCGTCGTCCGAAGCCGAAGGCAATCGCCGGGTGGAAGTTGGCCACCTCCACCTCGATGTGCACGCACGCCTCCCCCGGGGTGGCGTCGGGGAGTCGGCGCACGTCGATCTGCAGGTGGCCTCCTCCGCCGGAGGCGGTCGCCCCGCGCCCGCTTCTCGCCACGAGCAGACCGCGCTTGATTCGCCAGCGCACCAGCGCGTGCTCGCTGTCCATCTCGTATTCCGGCGCCTCGAACGTGAGCAGCTTCAGCGGGCGCCCGAGCAGCACCACCGAGCGCTCCGACTCGCTGTAGAGCACCCGCACGAGCCCGAGCGTCACGCGCGTGATGAAGCGCCAGTAGGTGCGCGCGAGACGCTCCAGGTGCATCGGCGTCCACAGCTCGCGCAACTCGGACTCCGGGAGCGTCACATCCGCGGCCTGCACCGAGCGCGTCGCGCCGCTCGCCCGATCTTCGGCGGTGCGGTCCTCGAGCTCTGAGATCGTCGCGATCTTCGGCCTGCGGCTCATCCTCTGAAGGCTATCTGCGTGTAAAGGCCGCACTGCGAATTGTCGATGAGGCCGCGTCGTGTCCTTCACTGGTGATATCAACCTCCTGTGAGAGACCAACCCGACCGATCGTCCCCCGACGGAACCGTGGCCGAGCGCCTGGCGCGCGCCGCACGTGCCGCCCAGCAGCTCTGCGACGTGCTCTGGGAGGCACTGCACGAGGAGCTTCGCCACCCGAACGCCGAGCGCATCACACAGCTCTCAGAGCGACTCGCCGAGGTCTCCTCCACCGTCGCGATGCTCGCAGCCGCGGCTCCCGGTGCGGCCGCGCCCGACACCGCCGCGCCCGACGCTCCCGCGGTGGAGCGCCGCACCCCGCCCGAGCCTTCCCAGCCCGAGCCACCGCGGCCCGAGCCACCGCAGTCCGACCCGCGTCCCCCACCCGACCA
>PLYX01000005.1 GCA_003151895.1 Solirubrobacterales bacterium | reverse complement strand
CGCCCACGGAACGTGCACAAGCGCCGAAGTTGCGTTCGCCGGTCCGACCTTGCCGCGCGCGCTGCTCTCGCGTGGCGACTGGAGGTTCGAAGGGGCAGTCGCCGTTGGCGCTTGACAGCTTGCGCGGGATCGGGTAGAACCATCGACAACGCCCGGATTCTGATTGCCGCATTTTCACGAGAATATGGATTGATAAGAGCGGAACGAGAGGATTGTGACATGTCCATATCGCTGAGCGAGGACAAGAGGCTCATGACATGTCCATATCGCTGAGCGAGGCTTCCAGGACCGCTGAGCTCGCGCCGCTGTACGAGCAGCTGCGACCGCGCTCGGGCGGACCCGGGCGCGAGGATGTCGCCTTGCACCAGCGGGCGCGCCTGCACGCCGCGATGATCGAGGCGGTCGGCGAGCACGGGTATGGCGCGACCACGATTCGCGAGCTGACGGCGCTGGCCGGGGTCTCCACGCGAACGCTGTATACGCAGTTCGCCGGCAAGCAGGATTGCTTCCTCTCGGCCTACGACATCGTCGTGCGCCGCGCGGCCAGGCGCATCGTGGCGGCACAAGGCTCCGAGCGCGATTGGCGCGCGCGTCTGCGCCGTGCGTTCGAGGCGTTCGCACGCGAGGTCGTGCGCGAGCCCAAGGCGGCGAGGCTCGCGCTGGTCGAGGCGTTCGGCGCCGGGCCGGCGGCGATCGAGCGGATGGAGCATGCGAGCGGGCTGTTCGAGGCAATGGTGGTGACGAGCTTCGAGCGCGCTCCGGATCGACTCGTGCCCCCGCCGATGGTCGTCAAGGGGATCGTGGCCGGCGTCGCGCGGGTGGCGCGCGTGCGCTTGCTCGACGGCCGCTCGGCGGAGCTTCCGGCGCTCGCCGACGAGCTGCTGGCATGGGTGCTCTCCTACCGCTCCCCGGCCGTCGCACGGCTCGAAGGTGTCGAGCTCGAACGTCGACTCGCACGGCGCGGCGCGGTCCCGCGGGCCGGGGGTGTCGCCGGCGAGCGGCACGATCGAGTCGAGGACGGGGCTGGGGATGCGCGCACGCGTATCCTGCAAGCGGCAGCCAAGATCGCGGCGAGTCGTGGTGCTCTGGAGCTGACCCCGAGGTCGATCAGCGCCGCCGCCGGGGTCTCGGGGGAGACGTTCGCCGAACTGTTCGACCACTGCGGGGAGTGCTTCCTCGCCGGCTTGGAGCACGTCTGCACGCAGGCGCTGGAGCGCGCGACCAGGGCGGGGTTCGCCGCCGACGAGGATTGGCCCGACGGCGTGCAGCGGGCGCTGGCGACGCTCGTCTACCAGGTCGCGACCGATCCCGTGCTCGCGAACGTGGCGTTCGTCGAGGTGTTCGCGCTCGGGCCGGCCGGAGTGCGCTGCAGGGAATCGCTGATGCGCGGCTTCGCCGAGGCGTTGAGGGCCGGCGCGCCGCCCTCACAGCGACCGTCCGAGCTGGTCGCCGAAGCGACGGTGGGCGCCGTGTGGGGGATCATGCACCACTATGTGGCGCACGGTGCGGCCTCCCGGCTGCCGGCGCTCACCGGGCAGCTCTCCTACGTGGCGCTCGCCCCGATGCTCGGGGCGGAGGATGCGATCGAGCGGATCATGACCGAGCAGACGCGGGGGCGGGCGAGTGGGCGGGCGAGCCGCGCCTCGGTGCGGGCCGACTCAACGGCTCCTAACCATAAAACATCGCGGAATATCCCTTGACTTAGGGCCCCCCAGGTGTATGTGTTAGGGGCGATGTTCCGAGCAGGGCTGCAACCAACCCGAGTTCAAGCTTTCTCCGGCAAGCCCGTCCAGGCAGTGTCAGGACGGGTCCCCGAGGCCCTATGCGAGCCGGCGCCGTGGCAGCACGGTGACGGCGCCACCGGACCAACCAACCCTCTGCGTGCCAGAGAACGGGAGCAGAGATCAAACCGGCCCCAGGGCGCCACAGCGTTGTGGCGAAGGGCGCCCCAGGGCCATGTACTACGAATAGGAGTGTAGCAGAATGACTACAAGCAGACTCAGACTACTGATGGCCGCCATGGTGGCCGTGGCCGCCGTGTTCGCGTTCAGCGCGCTGGCTGCAGGCATGGCTTCGGCCAAAGAACCGAACTGGTTCGTGTGCGAAACGGGAACGCCGCAGGATCCGGAATGCCCGACGGGCGAAAGGGAGAAAGAACTGGTATCACCCGCAACACGCGCATTCACCTCCGAAAACGAACCGGGCACGTTCAAAAAACTGAAGGGCACTGTAGCTGGTGTCAAAATCGACATCGAGTGCGCAACGGAGGTGGACGAAGGGACAATCATCGGCGGCACGCCGGGGAAGCCGGGCACGCCGGGTAAAGATGAAGTGACCACGAGGTTCACGAAATGCGAAGTCGTGGAACACCCAGGATGCAAAGTCGCCGAACCTATCGCACTGGAAAGCCTATCCACGCTGGCCTGGAAGGCAGCGACGGGTCAAGCGGCGGTGGAGATCTTCAAACCGAAAACGGGGACTACATTCGTCACGATCACCTTCGGCTCAGGTTGCGGCGGTCTCGCAGGACTGAAATTCGAAGTAACGGGCGAAGTGATCGCCGAAGTCCTGCCGGTGGCCAAAAAAGAAGCAGTGGGTACCCTCGTCTTCCCCGGAACGCCGATCCTGAAATACTGGACGGGCGACACGGCGCTCGAAAACTGCACGGGCACGGGTCGCACCGAACACACAATCGCAGGACTGAAATTCGGTGTAGAAAAAGCGACGTTCACCGATAGGGATCTCGTCAGGCTGGTGAGCGGAAAAAAGTTCGGCGTGTTCGCGAACGAAAGAAAATGCAACTGACTGGAAGTGCAACTGACCGAAGGAAAGCAAGGAGTAGGCTAGGAGTGTAACAAGGTCGGCGGGGGCTGCGGCGGTAGTGCCGCGGCCTCTGCTCGCCGGTCTGAGCTGAAATCGATGGAAGGAGAGCTCGTGCACACAGGAGGAGGGGAGCGGATGGACGGCTTGCGCAGGTGCGGCTGGCGGCTGCGCGGCGTCGTGGCGGCGCTGTTGACGATCGTGGCGGCGCTGTTGACGATCGTGGCGGCCGCGCCGGCTGCGATGGCGGCGGGCGACGCCAACATGAAAAGCTGTCCGTCGTCCCCCGAAGGTCTCGGCGAAGCCTCCCCCGGCTTTCGTACGTACCTGCCCGACTGCCGCGCGTACGAGCTGATGAGCCCGCCGTACAAGCGGGGCTTCTGGCCCTGGATCAAGTTCCTCTCGCAGGACGGCTCGCGGGCGATCGTCGAAAGCACCGGCACCTTCGCCGGCGATCAGGAAGGCTCGATAGAAAACAGATACGGACTCTCGCGGGTCGAAGGCTCGGGCTGGGAAGCGCAGGCGCTGAGTCCGTCGGCGACGGAATTCGACTGGGTCACTCTCCCCGCCGCGACGCCCGATCTCACGCACACGCTCTGGGCGGCGCAGTCGCTGGCCACGGTGAAGAAGGGATGGTATGTGCGTCAGCCTGGCGGCCATTTCGACTCGATCGGACCCCTGTTCTACAGTCCGGAACCGGTGACCAGCGAAAGCACGGAATACGCAGGGGCGTCGCGCGAACTGACGCACGTGCTGTTCACGATCAGGTCGCGCGAATCGGCGGGGGAAGCAACGATGTTCTGGCCGGGGGACACGACGTACAACGGGCTTAACGCGATCAAGTCGCTCTACGAGTACACGGGGACCGGGAACACGGAACCGGTGCTCGTCGGGGTCGAAAATAACGAAGCGCTGCACGGCAGTCCGCACGTCAACGAAGGCGCTGTGCTGATCAGCCAGTGCGGCACGGAACTGGGCGGCCCGGAAGAGAAGTACAACGCGGTCTCGGAAAACGGCGAAACGGTCTTCTTCACGGCGAAGAGGGGGCTTCAATACGCCTCGCCGTTTGAACACAGCACTTGCGGCAGCGGCACACCGGGCACGGCTCCGCTGGCGAACGCGCTGTACGCGCGCATCGGCGGCTCGCACAAGGTGTGGGTGTCCGAACCGCGCTGCACGCGCACGACGCCCGCCTGCGTGAACATCAAAACGACCAAACCCGAATCGAAATTGGAAGGCGAAGCGGCGGCCGTCCAGTACCAGGGCGCCTCGTTCGACGGCTCGAAGGTGTTTTTCACGACGACGCAGCAGCTGGTGAACGGCGACGAAGACATCGGCAACGACCTGTACATGGCGCAGCTCGGCTGTTCGGGCGGCAAAAGCGCATGCGAACCGGCCCAGAGGGAAGTGACGGGGCTCGTCCAGGTCTCCCACAACTTCGCCACCCCGGCAGAAGCGGCCAAAGTGCAGGGTGTCGCGCGTGTGACTCCTGACGGCTCGCGCGTGTACTTCGTGGCGAAGGGCAAGCTGGCCACGAACTCGAACGGTCAGCCAGCCAACCCGGAAGCGCAGGCGGGGGCCGACAACATGTACGTGTACGACACGGAGAGCAAAGAAACGCGCTTCGTCGCGATGCTGTGCTCGGGATACGAAGAATCGGGCGGAGTCCCCTCCTCCGACTCGAAGTGCAAGAGCTACGAACCGGACGAAGAAGTCTGGAAGCAGAATGACGGACGGCCGGTTGAGGTGAGCGCGAATGGGAGCTTTCTTGTGTTCTCGAGTCACGCCCAGCTCACGGCGGACGACAGCGGCACTGTGGCGCAGGTGTTCGAGTACGACGCGCAGACACACAGCCTGGCACGCGTATCGATCGGTCAGAGCGGCAGCTACTACTGCTCCACGACCGGAAAAGAAGAAGCGGGCTTCAACTGTGACGGGAACACGGAAAACGAAGTGGACACCCCGTCCATCCTCAAGCCCTTCTATACACAAAGCGATAATCCGGCGGAATTCGCCTCGACGCTGACGGTCGCGGACGACGGCACGGTCGTGTTCAGCACGCCGAGCCGCCTGACGCCGCAGGCGCTTAACAACGCGGTGAGCGGGTGTTCCTATAAATATGAAGGGGTCTGCTATCGCACGGTCTATGCGAACAACGTCTACGAGTACCGCGACGGCAACGTCTATCTGATCTCAGACGGTCGGGACGTGACGATGAGCAGTGGTGCGTCGAGTGTCGTACTCGGCGGGATCGACGCCTCCGGCCGGGACGTGTACTTCCTGACGGGCGACTCGCTCGTCCCGCAGGACACGGACACGCAGGTCGACCTCTACGACGCGCGCATCGGCGGCGGCTTTGCCGCCCCCGCCTCGCCGGCGGCCTGCACGGGCGAAGCGTGCCGCGGCTCGTCGAGCGGCCCCCCGCTGCTGCCCTCCTTGGGCGGCAGCGGGGGGCCGGCGGGCGGGGACAACCTCGCACCGGCGCCGGCGGTGAAGCCCAAGGCCAAGCCGTTGACGAACGCGCAGAAGCTCTCAAAGGCGCTGAAGGCGTGTGAAAAGAGACCGAAGAAGAAGCGGGAGGCGTGCAAGAAGCAGGCCAGGAAGCGTTACGACGGCAAATCGAAGGCAAAGAAGTCGGCGAAGGGGGGGAAGTGATCATGGCGCGGTTCAGAGCGGTCCTCGCCGGTGTGGCGTTGACGGTGGCAGGCGCGCTTGGGGGCGTGGGCGCCGTGCCCGCCTCGGCGGCGGTTCCGGGGCCGGGCTGGTCGATCAGCTCGCTGGCGCAGCCGACCGGCTTCTCGGAAAACGACAGCGTCGGCTGTAAAGTCAAAGTAGAAATACATGAAAATGGCGGTGCGTGCGACAGCTACCTGGTGACGGTCACGAACACCGGCAGCATGAAGGCGACCGGCCCCGTCACGATCACGGACACGCTGCCCACCCCGAGCGTCGAATTCGTCGAAGTCAGCGAACGCGAGGTCGAACCCAGCGAACGCGTGTATCCCGGATTTGGGTTCGAGGCGATGAACAATACGCAGTTTGAATGCACGTACCTGGAACCGACCGTGACGTGCGAATATACCGGCGAAGCGCCTCCCGGCGACGTGCTGATGTTCACGGTGTACGTCAAGGTCCGCGCGTCCGCGGAACAAGAAGTCCACAACGAAGTGAAGGTGAAAGAAGGCGGCAACGTCGTAGCGGCGAGCCCCGCCAACACGCTGAATCCCGCCGTGGGGGCCCAGTTCGGCGTGCAGGATCTCAGCATGACCGCCTACGGCGTGAACGGCCTGCTCGACGCTCAGGCCGGCGACCATCCCTACGGCGTGACGACGAGCTTCGACCTCAACACCGCCACGAACTTCGCCGGCGGAGTGGGGGGGAGTACGCTCTCGCCCTATCAGCCTGTGCAGGCGATGAAGAACGTCGTCGTGTACCTGCCGCTGGGGCTCGTTGGAGACCCGCTGGTGACGGCCGAACGCTGCGCGGAGAGTGCTCTCGCTGGCGAATTTGGCGGCCACTCGGACTGTCCCGCGAGCAGCCAGATCGGCACGGTTGCGCTTGCGCACGGCGGTGCGGAGTTGCTGTCGCTGCCGCTGGCGCCGCAGCGCGGCGGTGTCTACGAACTCTCGGCGCTGTACAACATGAGGCCCGAGGCCGGGTATCCGGCCGAGCTCGGCTTCGACTACTTTCAGAAGCCCGTGGTCATGTACGCGAACGTGGTGCGCACGCGCGAAGGCTGGATGCTGCGCGTCGACACACCCGCGGTGCCGCACGAAAGAGCGTTTCCTGGGGCCGCCTTCGTGATCGACGGCGTCTCGCTGGCGATCTTCGGCAACCCCGGCGAACACGACGGTTCCGGAAGCGCCGCGTTCTTCACCAACCCGGCTGCCTGCTCGGCCACCGGTCCGCTGAAGGTCAGGGTCCAGGCCGACTCGTGGGAAGAAGCGGGTCGCTACGTCGAAGGCGAATCCACGGCCTACCCGCAGGTCGAAGGGTGCGACATGCTGCAGTTCAACCCGACGCTCAGGGTCGAACCCGAAGCCGCGCAGACGCAGGCCGACATGCCCGCGGGCTATGAAGTCGAGCTGAAGGCGCCGCAGGCACCGAACGTCTTCCCGGATCTGGCGACGCCGGACCTGAAGAACGCGACCGTCGCGCTGCCCGAAGGCGTCTCGCTCTCCCCGTCGGCGGCCGACGGGCTGGAAGGCTGCGAAGCCATCGGCCCGCACGGAATCAACATCCCGACCGGCCTCAATGAACACGGTGAACCACTGAAGCCGGATGAAGTCGGCGGCGAAGGCGAAGAAATCGGCGCGGACGGCCTGTCGCGTCTGGCCCCCGGCCACTGCCCGGAAAAATCGAAGATCGGCACGGTGGAAATCGAAACGCCGCTGCTGCCTAAGCCATTGAAGGGGAATGTGTACGTGGCGCAGCCGCAGTGTGGCGGCGCCGGCCAGTCCGAATGCGAAGCGGCGGACGCGACGAACGGGAGACTGTACGGTCTCTACCTCGAAGCCTCCGGCTCGGGCGTGATCGTCAAGCTCAAGGGCAAGGTCTCGGCCAACCCGACCACGGGCCGGTTGACGGCCACGTTCAGCGAAAACCCGCAGCTCCCCTTCGAAGACCTCAAACTGATCCTGACCGGCGGGCAGCGCGCGCCGCTTGCCAACCCGCCGGCCGACTCGCCCTCGTGCGGGCCGGCGGGCGCCTCGGCGAGCAGCGTGCTCGAACCGTGGGGCGGGCCGACGGCGACGCCGTCCTCGCCGGCGTTCCATCTGGGAGGCTGCGCGGCGGTGCCGCCGTTCGCCCCGGGCTTCTCGGCGGGCACGGTCCAGACGCTCGCCGACGGCTTCAGCCCGTTCACGATGACCCTCACCCGCAAAGACGGCGAACAGAACCTCGGCGGCGTGTCGCTGACGATGCCTCCGGGCGTGGCGGGAATGCTCGCCAAGGTCCCGCTCTGCGGCGAACCGCAGGCGAACGCGGGGACGTGCTCTGAAGCGTCGAAGATCGGCACGGTCAACGTCGCTGCCGGCGCGGGCTCCGAGCCGTTCTGGCTACCCGGCCGGGTCTACCTGACCGGCCCCTACAACGGCGCCCCCTTCGGCCTGTCGATCGTGGTGCCGGCGAAGGCGGGACCGTTCAACCTCGGCGACGTGGTCGAACGCGCCGCGATCAACGTCGACCCGCATACCGCCCAGGTCACGGTCACCGCGAGCCCGTTGCAGCAGAGCCGCGACGGTGTGCCGTTCCGCCTGAAAGAGCTCAACGTCACGATCGACCGCGAAGGGTTCATGTTCAACCCGACCAACTGCTCGCAGATGCACGTGACGGGCACGATCTCCGGCGTGATGCCCTCGACCGGTGCGCCGGGGTCGAGCGTGGCGGTGTCCACGCCGTTCGCGGTGGCCGGCTGCAAGGGCCTGTCGTTCAAACCGTCGTTCTCAGTGCTCGTGCAGGCCAAACACTCCAGGAAGAATGGGGCGAGCCTGCACGTGGTCGTGAAGTCCGGCGCCGGTCAGGCGAACATCGGCTCGGTCAAGGTCAACCTGCCCAAACAGCTTCCCTCCAGGCTCTCCACGCTCAACCTGGCGTGTCTGGAAAAGGTGTTCGCGGCCAACCCGGCCACATGTCCGGCCGGCTCGAAGGTCGGCAGCGCCACGGCCTACACGCCGGTGTTGCCGGTGGCGCTCACGGGCCCGGCCTACTTCGTCAGCCACGGCGGCGCGAAGTTCCCCGAACTCGTCGTCGTCCTGCAGGGCGACGGCGTCACCGTCGAGTTGGCGGGCGAAACGTTCATCAGCAAAGCCGGCATCACGAGCTCCACGTTCCGTTCGGTCCCCGACGTGCCGATCACGCGCTTCGATCTCGTCCTACCGACCGGCGCGCACTCGGCACTGGCCGGCAACGGCAACTTCTGCAAGGGCGCGATGTACATGCCCACTCAGATCAAAGGCCAGAACGGCGCGGTCGTCAAACAGAGCACGAAGATCGCCGTGTCAGGCTGCCCGAAGCCCAAGAAGGGCAAATGAGGCGGCCGGCACCGGCTTGAGCACCACAGACGTAAGGCAAGGAAGAGAAAATAGGAACCAACGAAAGGAAACCAACCCTCATGGGCATCTACAGCAAACTCATCAAACGGGCGATACCGGCGCTGGCCATACCAGTGCTCGCGCTCGCGCTCGCCTCGCCGGCGTTCGCGACGGAACACCATCCGACAGGAGCTTTCGCTCCGTTTGCGGATTGTCCTCTGAGCAACGCGGCTGTGACGCAGTGCATAGTCGCGAGTACCACAAGCGGTCAATTCACGATCGGCAAGAAGACGGTGCCGATCAACAAAACGATCACGCTGCAGGGTGGGACCATCCCCAACGAAACGGGCGAACTCACGTTTGTGGCCGCGGAAGATGGCAACACCTTGTCGAAGACCCCATTGGCGGTGCCCGGTGGCCTGTTGGGGATCGAAGCGCCGAAATCGTGGCCCAAGGAACTCCAGGAACGCTTCAACGAATTCATCAACAAAGGGTTGACGGGTGTCACGGAGACGACTGAACTCGCGGGGCCCGCGAGTGCGATAAAACTGAGCACGACCAATCTGATCTTCGAAGAAGGGGTCGCGCTCCAGCTGCCGGTGAAGG
>PLYX01000084.1 GCA_003151895.1 Solirubrobacterales bacterium | reverse complement strand
GTCGTGAAGCCGGACATGTTCTCGATCACGCCGCAGATCTCAAGCGACACCTTGTTGGCCATCTCAGCCGAGCGCCGCGCCACCTTCTGGGCGGTGGGCTGCGGGGTCGTGACGATCACGAACTGCGCCTGAGGGAGCAGCTGTGCGAGCGTCATCGACACGTCGCCGGTGCCGGGTGGCAGGTCGATCAAGAGGTAGTCGAGCGCACCCCATTCGACGTCCTGCAGGAACTGGTTGAGCGCCTTGTGGAGCATCGGCCCGCGCCACACCACGGCGGCGTCCTCCTCGACGAAGAAGCCGATCGACATGACCTTCACGCCGTGCGACTCCAGGGGCACGATCTTGCGCTGCTCGGAGACCGGTGGGCGCGTAGCGCCGAGGCCATACATGCGCGGGATCGAATACCCCCACACGTCGGCGTCAAGGATGCCGACGCGCTTGCCGTCGGCGGTGAGCGCGGCCGCCAGGTTGGCGGTCAGCGTGGACTTGCCCACGCCGCCCTTGCCCGAGCCGATGCAGAGCACGTTCGACACCTCCGCGAGCGCCCCGTCGGGCAGGCTGGCGCGCCCGAGCTTCTGCTGCAGGGCGCCCTTCTCGCTGTCGCTCAGCACGTCGAAGTAGACGTTCACGTGCGTGACGCCGTCGAGCACCGCCACGGCTTCGGCGACAGACGTCTGGAAGTGGCCCTTGATCGGGCAACCGGCCGTCGTGAGCGACACGGTCACGTCGACCACCCCGTTCTCGGAGATGTCGATCGAGCGCACCATCTCGAGCTCGACGATCGAGCGGCGCAGCTCCGGGTCGATCACGACCTCCAGAGCCTTGAGGACTTCGTCTGCGTTCATGTCTGCTCGCATTGTCGCAGAGAAGAAAGTGCCGGCGGGGCGATGGGGATCGCCCCGCCGGCGAGGGAGGAGAGGGTGCTTCTACTGCCGGCGGGATATATGAGGCCGGCAGACCTTCCCGTTCCCGATCTCTCCTGCTCGGGACGGGGGAAGTTGCTAGACGAGGTTCAGGATGCGCTCCTGGACACGCTCCGCGAGCTCTTCGCCGTCGCGCCGGCGCTGGCGCAGCTCACGCTCGACGCGGACGCGCGTCTTGCGGACCTCGCGCTCGAGTCGGTTGCGAGCGGTGTTGCCGCGCCGCTCGAACTTGCGCAGCTGGGCGGAGGCTTTGGAGGTGCTGTTGTAGTTGGCGATCGTGTCGTTCACGCCTGCGAGCACCCGCTCACGGGCGATCAGGGCCGCGCCGACGGGGATCAGGACGGCGCGCTCGGCCGTGCTCGACGGCTTGGAGGCGGCCGCGGCGCGCTTTGGAGCGGTCGTGGAGCGCTTGGGGGCGGCGGTCGCGCGGGGCTTGGGGGAAGTTGTCTTCGCTGTTGGCATCTGGAGGGGGGCTCCTGTTTGCTGGGGGCACATTTGTTCTGGTCGATGCCGACTCTAGCACCGAACACATGTTCCTAACCCGTCTCGAAGAGATCGTTACACGCGGATCTCAAGCGCGGGTGAAGACCCTGTAAAGAATGGCTATGAATCTGTACTAGCTTGTGACAGATGGAACATGTGTTCGTGCGAGCCACAGCTCTGGGTGCTCCAGCTCGCTCGTGCTCGGCAGCATCTCCGCCGAGCTCCACGCCACGGTGAGGGCCTGCCGCCCTGCCTGCGCGACGACCTCGTCGCAGAAGCTGCGTCCGATCTCGTACTGGCGCATCTTCATCTCCAGGCCGAGCAGCCGCTCGAGGATCCGCCACGGCCAGCCGCGATCGCGCCGCCGGCGGTTCATCGCGGAGCGCATGCGCTCGAGCGTGGGCAGCTCCTCGGCGCCGACGGCGTCCATCACGTGCTCGGCGTGACCCTCGATCAACGACATCGTGGCCTGCATGCGCTCCACCAGCGCCCAGCGGTCCTCGCCGAGTCCGAGGCGCAGCAGCTCGCCGCCGCGCAGGCGCTGCGCGAGCGTGCGCAGGTCGGACGCGTCGGGGATCCGCAGCGCGCGGCCGCCTGCCTGCCCCCCGCCATGGGGGGTCCCCGAATGGGGGAGCCCGACGCTCACCTGCATGCCGTCGATCAACTCGCGCAACAGCCCGGCGAGGTGCCCGCGCAGCCACGGCGCTCCGCCGAACTGGACGGCGTGCGTGACCTCGTGGATCGCCACCCACGCGGTGAACTCCTCGCGGTCGAGTGAGAGATTGCGCGCGGCCTGCGCGATGTTCGGCGCGAGCAGCAGTAGGCGTGGAGGCCGAGCCGGGTCGAGCAGAGCGATGTCGTACTGGCCGAGCACGCGCTGGGAGAGCATCCCCGTGACCGCGCCCATCTGGGCGCCGAGCAGCAGTTGCGTGATCGAGCGCATCGCCGGCGCGAGCGGGCCCGAGCCGCGGCCGAGGCGCTCGCTGAGCGGCTCGAGCAGCGGGCGCATCGTCGCGATGTTGGCTTCAATCCAGGCCGGACGGTCCACGAGCTCGATCGGCGGCAAGCTCTCGGGGAGCGTCAATCCGGTGTAGGCGCTCACGCGGGCGGCGAACTGCTCGGCGAGCGGCTGCACGCCGCCGGCGTCCGAGCCGAGGTACGGACTGCCGCCGGCGAGCATCTCGCCAACCTTCTGAGCCACGTTCCAGTCGATGCCGTCCATACTCAGAGCGTACGCACATATATAAGGTGTCCAGGTATCGGCCGCCCTGACGGGCGGCGATACCGGTGATATGGACTACCTGGGGGCTGGTCCGCTCGTATGCTTGGACTGTGGCCGCCTCTGGGATCGAGTTCTTCGAGCGCGCGGCCGCGCGCGACGTGCTCGCGTGGGTGCGCCTGCTGAGCGATCCACGCGACTCGGCGGCGGTCGTGCGCGCGCTGGGGCGCCCCCCGGTCGAGTTGCGTCTCCTGGACATCGCGCGGGTGGTGCAGGTTGCGCGCAAGGCGAAGCTCGACATGGTTGCCGCGCTCGGGCCGGCCGTCGAGTCGCCGCAGATGCCGCCCGAGGCGCGCGAGCGGATCGCGCGCTTCCAGGCGTTGCACCGTGAAGCGGCGAGCGCGTTCGAGGCGCTGCGCCCGCGCCTGGGGTGCAGTCCGCAGGAGTTGACATCCGAGCTGACCGCCGCCTCGGAGGCGAGGCTGCTCGGAGGCGAGACGATCTCCGAGGCACGAGCGCAGACGCTGGAGGCGACGGTCGAGTTGATGCGCGAGGAGGTGCTCGGGGGGGCCACGCGGATCGCGGGTCGCCTCGGAGAGCTGCGACTCGACACCGACCTCGACATCTCCCACGGCGTGGTGCGCTATCTGGAGCTCGTGAAGCTCGCCGCGCTGAAGGAGCGCCCGCCCGGTCAGAGCGTGGCCGAGGCGCTGGCGGACATCAACCAGCGCCTGCTCGCCGCCTGCACGCCGCTGCAGCGCGAGATCTTTCAGACCTCCACGCTCGACGACACGCTGACCACCGCGTTCCGCGGCGGTGCCCCGGCCGAGCGGGGCGAGCCCGAGGGCGGCGGCGACACCGCTCGGCCGGCCGTGGCAACGTCCGTGCAGAGCGCATTCGCGCGGCGCGAGGAACCCTCGCTGCAGGCCTTCCTGCCGCGGCGCGGCGACGGTCTCGTGCTGTCGGCATCGGACATCGACACGTACAGGAGCTGTCCGCTGCGCTACAAGTTCGGGCGTGTCCTGAAGATCCCCTCCGAGCAGACGCTGCACCAGCGCTTCGGGATCGCCGTGCACCAGGTGCTCGAGCGCTATCACGCCACCGATCGGCGATCGATGGGATCGCCGATCGGCCAGCACACCACGGTGCAGCAGATGATGGAGCTGTTCGAGGCGTGCTGGCGGCGCGGCGGCTTCGGCGACAGCGACAAGGAGCGCGAACTGCACACCAAGGCCCGCGCCGCGCTCGTGCTCTACCACCAGCGGCTGGAGGCGCACGAGGCCGAGCCGGTCTGGTTCGAGCGCTCGTTCTCGTTCAAGCTCGGGCCGCACCATCTGCGCGGCCGCGTCGACCGCGTCGACAAGCTTCCCGACGGTCAGTACGAGCTGATCGACTACAAGACCTCGCGCCCGAAGACCGCCGAGCAGCTGAAGGACGACGTGCAGCTCTCGCTCTACGCGGTTGGGGCGCGCGAGTCGTGGGAGGTGCAGGCGGAGCGCCTCTCCTACTACTACGTGCTCGACAACCTGAAGGTGCCGGTCCCATCCGCCGAGATGGACCCCGACTGGATCGCCACGGTCGTTGCCGAGGTCGGCGAGGCGATCCTCGCGCAGCGCTTCGAGCCGACCCCCTCGCCGGCGGCCTGCGGGCTGTGCGACTTCCGGATCGCCTGTCCCGCCTGGGAGCGGTGAGAAGTCAGGTGCGTTTCAGGTGCTTCCGCCGCTGCTCGCTGTAGCTGGTGCGGAATTTGAAGCCGTAGGTCTCTTGTCCGTCATGTTCCTCACGCGCCGCGACGGAACTCGGCGCGGAGACCCGAGAGGGCATTTCGCAAAGACGACTTGACAACTTACGTCAGTAGGGTATATAGTGGCGACGTGTTCGTATCCGTCAAGGGTGCGACGGGACATAAGGTCGGGTTTTGGGTTGGCTCTGTGGTCGACCGTAAACGTTTGACAGGGACCTTGGGAGAGGGACCGGGTCGCTTCTGAGAGGGAGTTGTATTTCGCGTGCATTCACTGGGGAATAACGTGCTTGAGAGTCCGTGTGTCGCTGGCGGGTCCGTAATAGGACGCGTCAGCGTCGCTGACGCGTCTCTCTCTCTCTCTCTCTCTCTCTCTCTGGCCGGGCCGGCTCTCCGCTAGAGCGCGAGCCGACCGTCCGCCGCGCCGGTCCCACCGACCGGATAGGCCACCTGTGCCCGAAAGGGCACTCGCGCGCACAAAGCGCGCCTTCGCTCTCTACCAGCGCTCACGTCGCTACGGCGTCGCAGGGGCGTGTCGTGTGGGGCGATCTTCATTCAACGAATGGGGGGTCCTCCCCTCTGCTACCGAGGAGGGGACGTCTGATGCACGTTCGTAGACTGACCGTGGCAAGCTGCGCTTCGCTGTGTATCGCGACGACCATGCTGCTCGTGCTCGCCTGCGCGGCGCTCGCGAACCTCCCCGACAACCGCCAGTACGAGATGGTCAGTCCCATCGAAAAGGGTGCGCAGGTCAAGGAGCCCAGCATGGTCGTCACCAACGCGAGCGGCGACGAGGTGATCGTGGACGGCGGTACCTACAATGCGTTGCTCTCCAGTGGCATGTCGTGGATGCTCGAGACGCGCACCCCGACGGGCTGGAGCGGAGCACAGGTCGGCCCGCCGCCAGGGGCTGGGGCGTATTTCGTCGAACAGCGCGAAGTTCTGCTCAATGCCGTGAACGAAGCCTTCTCGCGCTTTGCCTTCCGTACGGAAATGTCGCTCGATCCACGTGACCCAAGTCGCAACCAGGACGTCTATCTGCGCAACGGGGCAGGTGGCCCGCTCGAATGGATCACGGGTCCTCCCGCCCCGGCTATCAAGGAACCCGGGGTCATCCTCAACAATTACCACGACGAAAATTGCAACAACATACCTGGCTGCTACGGCAATAGCGCATGGTTCGCCGGCGGATCTGCGGATCTGAGCGACATCGTCTGGGAGCAGCGCTCTTCGCTGGTGACGCCGCCGGCGTCGCTTTCCGGCTCTGTGCCCGATACGCACGAAAAGGGATATGAGGTCTACGAGTCTGTGGGTGGAGCCGATCAGCTCGTGGGGTTGGTGCCCGCCACGGGGGTCGGATGCGATCCTTCGCACGGGAGCTGCGTCGTTCCGCCATGCGGCGCGGCGATGGGAAACGAGTGGTATGAAACCAACCCGCAAGGCGAAGGTGGTACCACGGGCTTTGCGCCGGTACGCGGCGCGGTGTCGGCCGACGGCTCGGAGGTGATCTTCACCAGCCCGGATCCCAAGACCGAAGAGGTCGGCTGTCCTCCGGCGGAAGTGTTTATACGGCAGAACGATACGTCAACTGTAAATGTCTCCGCCTCGCAGAAGACGAACGGCAGTGGCCCGGGCGGCCGCGATCCTCACGGTCCGCGGCCCAAGTGGTACGCCGGCTCGGCCGAAGAAGGCGGGAAGATCACGACTGTCTACTTCACTTCGAGCGAGGAGTTGACGAACAACGCCAATACCGGCAGTGAAGACCAGGGCAGCGATCTCTATTCCTACAGCCTGAAGACGGGCGTGTTGTCGGACCTGACGCCTGACAATCACTATCAGGACCCCAACGGCGCGAGCGTCAGCACCTACGAGGGCATCGTCGGGTCTTCCGGCGACGGCTCACGCATCTATTTCGTGGCCTCGGGCGTACTTGCTCCAGGTGCAAGCTTCGGTCAACCGAATCTTTACGTGTATGACGCAACGAGCGGCCAGACGACATTCGTAGCCCCGGCCACCGCGATGAGCCTCTACCCGCCGCGCGGCATGGGTCGCGGCAATCTCGAGGTGACGCCCGACGGGGAGCATCTGATGTTCTTGGACAGCGAAAACCTGACCTCCTACCAACAGCATGGCGTGAACGAGGTATATCTGTACGACGCGGTCACACAGAGTCTCAATTGCGTGTCGTGCAACCCGACGGGAGCGCCGCCCGCTGGCGAAGCGTTCGTCCCTACGACCACGCCTGAAGGTAACTTCGTCTACCCGGAAGAGGAAACGCTGCCGCCGCCCAGGATGATGAGCGATGATGGTAGCCGGGTGTTCTTCAACTCGCCCGACTCCCTGACTCCAGGGGCGCCGCTGGGTGCTCCGTATGGATACTCAAACGTATACGAGTACGAGAACGGTCACTTGTACCTGATCGCCTCTGCGGCCGAGCTGCTGGACTCCACCCCGAGCGGGAACGGCGTGTTCTTCAGCACCGTGAGCCAGCTCGTGACGCAGGACAAGGATGGACTGCCAGATGTCTACGACGCGCGAGTAAGTGGTGGCTTCCCGGTCCTGGCTGCGCCGGCGTGCTCGGGCACTTCGTGTCAGGGGGTGCCGGCGGCTCCGCCGATCTTCGCGACCCCGGCGAGTGTGACGTTCAACGGCGTCGGGAACTTCCCACCGCCCTCGCCGTCACCGGTCGCGCCGGTCAAACCAAAGACCAAGTCCATCAAGTGCAAGAAGGGTTTTGTCAAGAAGCACAACAAGTGCGTAAAGAAGCCGAAGGCCAAGAAGTCGGCAAAGGGGAGGAAGTAACATGTTCAAGCGATTCGTGCCGGTCCTCCTTATCGCCGCGCTGCTCGCGATATTGGCGTTCAGCGCCTCGCCGGCGCTGGCGAGCGAAGACCCGGCCTGGAGCATCGTCGGGGGGACGAGCCCCACGTATTTCCCGCCCAACAGCGTTTTGCACGGAGATAGTCGTGAAGATGACACGATCGAGCTGACGGCACGCAACCTGGGTGATGTCTCGATTGATGGCAGCAAGAATCCGATCACGCTAAATGTGAATATCCAAGACCCTAGCGTCATCCCTGCCGAAATTAAGGCCGAAATAGCGGAACATGGCGAAGATGGATACCCGGACGTGAGTGGGTTCAATCCGCAGATGCAGTGTGTCCAGCCCAAGGGTCCGTGCACATATACAGGCGTGATGCCGCCCGGATATGTGGTATATGCGGTTGTGAAGCTCACAACAGCTTCGGCCGGCACCGGAGCTAGCACGGCTACGGTATCCGGAGGAACCGACGGCTCCGGTAATCTCATGGCCCCGGCGACACTCAATCAGCAGCTGACGGTCAGCTCGACGCCCGCGCCTTTCGGCATCCAGCCGAGCAGCCTGCTGGCCGAGTTCACCAATGCTGCCGGTAACCCTGAGACGCAAGCTGGCGCGCACCCCTACCAGGTGACCCTCTCGCTTCTCTTCAATGACGAGATCAAGAGCGCCGGGGAATACGATCCCGTCGAAGATGTGAAGGATCTGATCTTGCAGTTGCCGCCAGGGGTGGCCGGCAATGAGCTCGCACTGGCGCAGTGCGAATCGCTCGAACGGGGCTGTTCTGGCGCGAGCGAGGTCGGCGGCATTCACTTTGGTATCAGCGGCGGTGTATCCGGCTTGCCGAGCTCCACGATCTTCAACATGAAGCCCGCCAATGGGCACACGAACGAGATGGGCTTCACCGCCGGGAACGGTGTCGTGCAGGTGAAATTGGTCAACGGAGTCCGCACCGAAAGCGATTACGGCTTGAGTAGCGAGACCCCCAACATTCCCGGCGCACTGGGCTTGCTCACAGGATTGACGGCACAGATCTGGGGGGTCCCGGCCGATGCAAGCCACGACACGGGCTCGCCGCTGCCACATACGCCATTCCTCACGGTACCCAGCCAGTGCGGGAGGCCGTTGGTCTTCAAAGTGATCGTGGACTCCTATCTGCACCCCGGACGCGTCACAGCGAGCGGTGCCCCCGATCTGAGCGACCCGAACTGGAAGTCATACTCGGTCACGGACCCGCCGCTGACTGGTTGTGAACTGCTGCCGGCCTTCACTCCGTATCTGACTGTCTCGCCGGATACCACGTTCGCCGACACGCCGTCCGGGACGACCGTGGAAGTGAGCGTGCCGCAGGGTGAAGGCTTGAGCAGCCCGACCACGCTCGCAACCTCGACTCTGCAGAACACCACGGTGACGCTGCCGCAGGGAATGGTGATCAGCCCCGGGCAGGCGAACGGGCTCGGCGCGTGTCAGTACTCCGAAGACGGTGTGGGGACCGGTTCTCAGCCGTCGTGCCCCGCGGATTCGAAGGTCGGGACCGACGAAATCGAGACGCCGCTACTGCCTGACAAGCTCGAAGGGTCCGTCTACCTGCTGCAGTCCTCGCCGCCGAATGTGCAGCTTCTGGTTGCCGCCTCGGCGGACGACGTCAACCTCAAGCTGATCGGCGACGTGCACCTCAACGAAGAAACCGGACAGCTGACTACGACCTTCACGGGCACGCCGGCGTTGCCATTCACCCATTTCAGGTTGATATTCAGCGGCGGCGCGCAGGCGGCGCTGACGACTCCGCCGTCGTGTGGGGTGTACTCCTCGCTCGCCGATTTCACGCCGTGGGCCAGTCCCGGTACGCCCGACTTCCGCTCGGCAAACGCCTTTGCGCTGGATAATGGCCCTGCGGGATCTGCGTGCCAGTCGCCGCTGCCGTTCAGCCCGTCTCTGATCGCCGGCGCCACGACCGACCAGGCGGGGGGGTATACGGACTTCTCGCTGCTGCTCTCTCGCTCTGATGGTCAGCAGCGGATCGGGGGACTGCAGTTCAAGACGCCCGAGGGCTTGTTGGGGATGATCAGCAAGGTCCCGTTGTGTCCGGAACCACAAGCTTCGTTGGGAACCTGCTCCGCTGAATCGCAGATCGGTCATACGGTCGTCGGCGCCGGTGCCGGCCCGGACCCGTTGTACGTTCCGGAGGCGGGGCAGCCTCCGGCGCCGATCTATCTGACGGGCCCCTATCGCGGTGCTCCCTTTGGCCTGTCGATCGTGGTGCCCGTGATCGCGGGCCCGTTCAACCTGGGAACGGTCGTGGTGCGTGCCGCGATCAGCGTCGATCCGCACACCGCGCAGTTGACGATCTCAACCGAACCGCTGCCGCAGATACTGGACGGCATACCGACCAATCTGCGTCAGATCAACACGGTGATCGACCGGCCCGGGTTCATGTTCAACCCGACGAGCTGCGCCCCGATGGAGTTCTCAGGTGTCGCGCAGAGCGCCGCAGGCGCGACCGCGCCGATCTCGAGCCACTTCCAGGTCGGGTCCTGCCGGGCGCTGACGTTCAAGCCGAACTTCAAAGTCTCGACCTCGGGCAAGACGTCCAGAGCGAACGGGGCCAGCCTCGACGCGAAGGTGCTCTACCCGACCGGGGCGCTGGGCGCCAACCAGGCCTCGAGCCAGTCGAATATCGCGAGCGTGAAGGTCGATCTCCCCAAGCAGTTGCCCTCGCGGCTGACGACGCTGCAGAAGGCGTGCACCGCCGCACAATTCGAAGCGAACCCGGCCGGCTGTCCAGTCGCGTCGAAGATCGGGGTCGTCAAGGCGCTCACTCCCGTCTTGCCGGTCGCGTTGACGGGCCCGGTGTACTTCGTTTCCCACGGCGGCGAAGCGTTCCCGTCGCTGGTCGCGGTCCTCCAGGGCTACGGGGTCAGGGTCGACCTCGTCGCCTCGACGTTCATCTCGAAAGCCGGGATCACCAGCAGCACGTTCAAGCAGGTCCCCGACGTCCCGATCGGCTCCTTTGAGATCTACCTCCCCGAGGGGAAGTACTCCGCGCTCGCGGCGAACGGCAACCTCTGCACGTCAAAGCTCGCGATGCCGACGGCGTTCACCGCGCAGAACGGCGCGGTCATCCATCAGTCCACTCCGATCGGGGTCACAGGCTGTGCGAAGGCCAAGCAGGCTGTCAAGAAGAAGAAGAAAGTCGTCAAGTCGAGCCGTGGGGGTAAGAAATGAGTATTATTCGTCGATTCACTCTGCTCGGGCTGGCTTGTGCTGTCGGTCTCCTTGCCCTCACCGCTGCCCCGGCTCTGGCTGCGGCGCCCACGATCGTCAGCGAGAGCGCCCCGACTCCCAAAGCGACCGAAGTACGTCTGGAAGCCGTCATCAATCCGAACGGTCAGTCCACGAAATGCGAATTTCAGTATGAGGCCGGAGAACCCTTGCTTGCCACGCCCACGACCGTACCGTGTGAACCGGAAACCATCGAAGGGTTGGGCGAACAGGGCGTCGGCCTGACCGTTTCAGGGCTTACACAGGCCACGACCTACTACTACCGGGTGATTGCCAAGAACGCATCGAGCGAAGAAACCAAGGCCAAAATAGACCCCTTCACGACCGCGCTGCACCCGGAAACTCCGGAAACGCTCAAAGCGGAACTGGTCACGGGTACGACGGCGACGCTGAAGGGCGAACTGAATCCGCACTCGACCGCCAAAGATGGCTATTACTTCGCCTACGGCTCTGGTGGGACCTGCGAAGGCTTCACGACCACACCGGGCGCTGAAACCACGGAAACGAAAAGGACAGTATCGACTCCGGTGACGGAACTGGAGGGGAGCACCGAATACACGTTCTGCGTTGTCGCGACCAACGAAGTGGGCGAAGCGGCGTTCGGGCTGCCCTTGACGTTCACAACGTCCGTTGAGAAGCCCGTTGTCGTCACCGAGGGCGAATCTGGTGTCACGCCGTTCGACGCGACCCTCGAAGGGCAGGTCAACCCAGAGAGGCAGGAAACGACATATCACATGGAATACGCGACAGACAGTGGCTTCACGGAAAACGTCAAGACGCTGGCGTTCGGCGGCGTCGGCTCGGGTGTCTCTGCCAACCAGTCGGTTGGCCCGGTGGATCTCGGGGGCGGTCTGACGCCGGACACGACGTACTACTACCGCGTGGTGGCGAAGAACGCGACCGGGGAAGCGAAGGGCACAGTCGCACACCCGGTCGGAGAATTCACGACGCTGACCGCGGAAAAGCCGAGCGTTACGGGCGAGAAGCTCGTCGGTGCGACGTTGTCCTCGGATACGATTGAAGCGCAGTTGAACCCGGAGTACCAGGGGGTTGCGGCGTGCGAAGTCCAGTACGTCACCGAAGCGGTCTTCAAAGCGACCGGGTTCACGGAAAACGTGGCGGCCGCGGCGTGCTCCCCTGTGCCTCCCGCAACGGAATTCGGCCAGGGTGGGTCTCCCGTCGCGTTCACCGCGACACTGACGGGCCTCCAGGAAAACACGGCTTATGAGTACCGTGTCGTGGCGAGCAACAACACGGGAACGGTCGACGGGACGGTGCAATCGCTGACGAGAACGCCGCCGCACATCGCCGGCCTGCCGGAAGCGATTGAAGTCACGCAGCATACGGTGCTGATCAAGCCGTCGCCGATCGACCCGGAGATCGAAGCGCCGCTGGAAGCGACGTACTACATCCTCTACGGGACAGGTGAAGCAAACGAATTGGCCTCGGCTCGTGCGAGCGCCGGGTCGGGTCTGCTCGACAAAACGGTCGCCTCGGTGGAACTCTACGGTCTGGAACCCGGCACGACCTACCACTACGCGGTCGTCGCGGATAACGGCAACGCCACGGAAACCGGTCCGGACGAGACGTTCACGACAGCCCCCGCGGAACCCCTCACGACACCACCGGTCGTCGGAGCGCAGTCCGCGCAGTTCGTCAACGAAGACAGCGCGGTGATCCAGGGCGAACTGAACCCGGAAGGGCTTGAAACGACCTACGAAGTGCAGTACGGCACCACCGCCGGCTACGGTTCGAGCGCACCGGGCCCCGCTGCGCTGGCGCCGTTCACGAGCAGCCAAGGCACGATCACCGCGCTCGTTGGGCTCGCTCCGGGCATGACCTACCACTACCGGGTCGCGGCGACCAACCGGGCGGGAGCCAGCTACGGCCAGGACGAGACGTTCACGACGGCCGGCGCCGCACGCACGACCGTGTTCACGAGCTTCACGATCCCCTCCGTCCCGCTGATAGCCGTCACCCCGGTCGTCTTCCCCGCCGAAGAACCGGTCGCGAAAAGCACGCCGAAGGCGCTCACCCGCGCCCAGAAGCTCGCAAAGGCGCTGAAGGCGTGTAAGAAGGATAAGTCCAAAAGCAAGCGCGCCAAGTGCGACAAGCAGGCACACAAACGCTACGGCTCGGCGGCGACGAACGTGAGCGCCAGGAAGGCGAAGAAGAGGGGGTAGACGATGTCAACCGATGAGTGGGCGCCGTCTGGTGGGTCCGCGTCCGGCGGGCTGATGACGGTCGCGCCCAACGGGTTGGAGCGCGAGCACCCTAACGGGCACAAGCGGGTATTGGACATCCAGCGCGCACGGATACTCGCCGCGATGGCCGAGGTTTGCGGCGAGCGTGGCGCGGGGAATGTCACCGTCGCGCACGTCGTGGAGCGTGCGGGTGTCTCTCGCCGCACGTTCTACGAGCTGTTCGCCGACCGCGAAGACTGCTTCCTCGCCGCGTTTGACGACGGGATCGCGCGGGCCTCACGGTATGTGCTCGACTCCTACGACCCCAAAGCACCGTGGGCCGAGCGGATCAGGACATCTCTCACCGGATTGCTGTCGTTCCTTGACATGGAGCGTGGTGTGGGGCAGCTCCTTATCGTCGGATCGTTGGGCGCGGGCCACAAAGCGCTGGAGTGCCGCCAGCGTGGCATCGCCCAAATTATTAGCCTCATCGACGAAGGACGCAACGAGTCAAAGGCAGCCGATGAACTGCCACCCCTCACAGCCGAGGGCGTCGTCGGCGGGGTCCTCTCGGTATTGCACTCACGGCTCCTGGATGACAAGCCGGGACGGCTCGTGGAACTGAGCAGCCCGCTGATGGGCATGGTCGTCCTGCCCTATCTCGGTCGCGCCGCCGCGCGCAAGGAGCTCGGCCGGCCCGTCCCCAAGACCGCGGCCGGCAGCCGGCGTACGGAAGGCAACCCGCTCGGTCACCTGGAGATGCGGCTCACCTACCGCACCGTGCGCGTCCTGGCGGCGATCGCCGAGCTGGGTGGGCGGGGATCCTATCCATCCAACCGGGCCGTCGCCGACACCGCCGAGGTCACCGACCAGGGCCAGATGTCGAAGCTGCTCGCCCGCCTACGGCAGCTCGGGCTGATCGAGAACACCGGCGGCGGAGCCACCCGCGGCGAGCCCAATGCGTGGACGCTCACCGACAAGGGATGGGGAGTGCAGGGCGCGATCGCCGAGCAGACCGCCGGCGGGTAGACAGGCAAACGAGCAGGGTGGCTCTACCCCTGCCAGAGCCCGCAAAGTGGCACGCGCCGAAGCAGCGTAGGGGTCATAGTCCGAGATAGTCGGGTCTCCTATTCCGGATTAGTCGGCCATGCTACTCCGGATTGATCAGCTATCCTATTCCGGATCGGTCGGCAAACTTGGAGGCAACGATGGCGTTGATTCGACGAGGCATCGAAGGTGAGGTGCGCGACATCCTCAGCGTGAGTCGCGCCGCGGCGATCGTCGGGCCGCGTCAGGCGGGCAAGAGCACGCTCGCAAAGCAGCTGCAGGCAGCGGGCCTGGTTCCAAACTACTTCAGCCTAGACAACGAGCAGACGCGCAAGTCGGCACTCGCCGATCCGGACGGATTCGCCCTGTCGCTGGCGCGGCCGGCCGTCATCGACGAGGTTCAGCGTGCGCCGGAGCTGATGCTCGCCATCAAGCAGATCCTCGACGACGATCTCACACCCGGTCAGTTTCTGCTCACCGGATCGGCTGATCTCATCACCTCGAGAGCAATCGCCGATGCGCTGCCCGGACGGGTTGAGTACGTCAACCTGTGGCCCTTCGCGCAAGCCGAGCTTGCCGGTACGCGCACCTCGGTCATCGACGCGCTGCTCGCCGGCGAGCCGCCGCGAGTAAGCGGCGCTCCGAAGGGCCGCGGCGCAGTTGCCAAGCTCGTCGTCGCCGGAGGTTACCCTGACGCGCTCGATCGTACTCCGCGTCAGCGCCTGCGCTACTTCCGCTCCTACGCGCGGACCGTCCTCGGCCGCGATCTGCCGGACGTGGGCGAGGTGCGGATCGACTCGGCCAAGCTCGAAAGGCTGCTGGGGCTGCTTGCGGCGCGTACCGGCGGTCTTGTCAACTACGCCGCGCTCGGGCGCGATCTCGCGCTCGACGACAAGACGATCAAGGCTCACGTCGAGTTGCTCTCGCAGCTGTTCCTGCTGTACAAGCTGCGTCCTTGGTCGACGAACCTCGGCTCGCGGCAGATCAAGACGCCCAAGTTGTTCCTCTCGGACAGCGGCATGGCCGCCGCGCTCTTGGGCGCCGACGAGACGCGCTACTCCGCCCCCGATCAAGGGGCCCTCGCCGGCATGCTGTTCGAGACCTTCGTCCTGATGGAGATCGTCAAGCAGGCGACCTGGAGCACCATTCGCGTCGAGCCATACTTCTACCGAGACACCGAGAAGCGCGAGGTCGACCTGCTCGTCGAGTCGCCGTCCGGCGAGGTGGTGGGCATTGAGGTCAAGGCGGGCACCAGCGTCGACGCATCCGGTCTGCGCGGCTTGCGCTTCCTGCGAGACAAGCTCGGCGCCCGCTTCAAGGCAGGCGTCGTCGTGTACTGCGGAGAACACACCTTGCCGTTTGGCGAGCGCATATGGGCGGTGCCGGTCTCGGGGCTGTGGAGCGGCGGTTGACCCGTCTACCGGACCAGCGCCAGCACGCCGCTCGCCCGCCTGCACGACATCGGCCCGATCGAGAACACCGGCGGTGGGGCCTCGCGCGGCGAGCCCAACGCCTGGACGCTCACCGACAGGGGCTGGCGGGTCCAGGGCGCGATCGCCGAGCAAACCACGCGCGGGTGACTCACCCCAGGGCCCAAAGCAGCAGGTGAGCCGGAACAAGCACGTAATCGTCTGCGAATCGCAGATCGTCCCGTGTCGCGATCACCGCTGGACGTCCGGGATGAGCCTTCGCCACGCCGGCTGCGCTGCGCAGGTCGATCTGGCGCTGGTACTTGACCTCCACGGCGTCGAGCTCGCGACGTGGGCCCGCCACGAAGTCCACCTCGCCGGCTCGGGCGGTGCGCCACACGTGCAGCCGGTCGGGCGACACAAACGATTCGATCGAGCGCTCGTGTGGCTCGTAGCGACGGTAGAGCGCCAGGCCCACCGCGTTCTCGACGAGTGCGGGAACGTCAGCCGTGCGTCCTGGTGTGAGATCGAGCGCGATCGTGTGCAGGAGTGGGTCGGCGAAGAACACCTTCTTCTCGTTGGACAGGCTGTTCGTCTGTGAGCCCGCCCTCCAGAAGTACAGGATGAACAGGAAGTAACCGCCCGCCAGCAGCTCGATGTAGTCGCGCAGAGTGTGGTAGCTCGTGGCTCCACGCCTGTTTGAGAGCGGCACGTCCATCTCGCGTGCCATCCTGCTCCAATCGGTTCTCGAGCCGAGCGATCGCAGTACTCGCTCGAGCAGCGCTTGGGCCGCCGGAATGCTCGCGCCGCGTCGCTGGACCTCCTTGACGAGCGAGTCATACAGCACCCGCTTGACCCGCTCTGAGGGGTCGGGCGCTCCGGTGGATGCCTCGGCGACGGCCGCCGGCAGCCCGCCGAACTTCAGGTACAGGGAGAGGGCGTGCTTGAGCCCCGCTCCGTATATGCGGCTCTGCTCCAGTGTCGCGACCCCCTCAGCGGTAGGGATATCGGCGATCGTCAGGCACGGTGACGGGGGTATTGAGGGGTCGATCGCTCGGGCGAACGACGCGAACGTCTGCGGCAACGCGAGATAGTCGCGGCCCGCGCCGCGGCGCCCCGGGAGTCGCTCGGCGGCGCCCCGTTGTAGATCGATCGCCGAGGAGCCGCTGCACACGACCACGTCATCGTCGATCGTCCCGCTGTCCCAGATGGCCTTCACCGCCGTCTGCCAGCGTGGAATGCCGGTCACCTCGTCGAGCAGCACGATGCTCTGTCCCGGGTGCATCGCCAGCGCCTTGGCGCGTGTGACCGTTCGGGCCAACTCGGCGTGCGGCTCGCCCTCTATCAAGTCGAGCGTCAGATACACGATCGAGCGCGCGTCGTGTCCCTCGGCCAGGGCGCGCTCGACCAGCAGCTTGAGGTCGGTCGTCTTGCCGACCTGGCGCGGGCCGCGCAACACGTGGATGCCCGCCCTGCTCAGGTCGATCGTGTCGACCAGCTCCGCGGGCAGGCGCACGGGCTGGCCGGCGAGCCGGGCGAGCTGCCGGTCGTCGGCCGGCCATCCCTTCTCGCTCCACCATGGATTCTGGCTGAGGATCTCCTCGTCACTGAGCGCCATATCTGCTCAAGATAGCATTATTTCCAAAGTAGGCTGCCTGTTTTAGTATTAAACTTCTAAAGTAAGCTGCCTAATTTAGAATAATAATGCCAAAATTGGGGGCATAAAGTAGGCTTTCGCTGCGCTTTAGGCTCTGTGATTAGCCTCGACGACGGATGAGCGGACGGATGAAGGTACGCACCACGCGGGCAGGGGCCGTACGCACGCGCAGATCGCTGTGCCCGGCGCTGTCGCTGCTCGCCGCCGGCCTGCTCGTAAGCGCCGCCCTGCTCGCCGGCTGCGGGGGCGGCTCCTCCACGTCCACCCCCTCGGTGCCGGCGTCCCCCGCCGCCGCCCCCACACAGGGTTCGACCGCCGCCGTCCCGGCCGCCGACGCCGTCGCGTTCGTGTCCGGCACCCCGATCCCCAAGTCGAGCTACCAGCACTGGCTGTCCGTCGAGACGGCGCTCGGCGCCGCGAGCTCGCCGAGCCATCAGGCGCTCGGCTTCCTGATCACCTCCGAGTGGGTGCTCGGCGAGGCGGCCGCCCGCGGGATCACGATCTCCGAAGCCGAAGTCAAGCAGCGCTTCGCCCAGCTCGAGCGCCAGAGCTTCCCGAAGGCCGGCGAGCTGCAGAAGTACCTCGCCAAGTCCGGCGAGACCGAAGCCGACCTGCTGGCGCGCATCAAGGTCGAACTGCTCGCCTCGCGCATCGCCGCGAAGGTCACCGCCGGCAAGAGCGCAGCGCAGCGCACGGCTCTGCTCACAGGCTTCGAGAACAACTTCCACGCGCACTGGAAGGGCCTCACGGACTGCCATGCGGGGTATGTGATGGAAGACTGCAAGCAGTACAAAGGCAAGCCGGAAAACCTCACCGCCACGAGTTCGCGAAGCGCGGCTTCCAAGTCAGGCGGGTCGACCGCGAGCGGCTCGTCTGCCACCTCTTCCGCGTCGAGCTCCAGCGGCGAGGTCTACACCCCTCCCGGTGGGTTCTCGATCTCGAGCTCCGCGTTCGAACGCAACGGGGCGATCCCCGCCCAGTACACCTGCGCGGGCGCCGGCAGCTCCCCGCCGCTCTCCTGGCAGCACGTCCCCGCGCACGCTGCCGAGCTCGTGCTGTTCGTCATCGACGACAACTCCTCCGGGTCAACCGGTGGCATCCGCTGGATCGTCGGCGGGATCTCCCCGAGCTCGACCGGGGTCGCCGCCGGTCAAGTGCCGGCAGGAGCCGTGGTCGGCGCCAACACCGCCGGCAAGGCCGCCTACAGCCCGATCTGCCCAGCCCACGGCAAGAGCGACACGATCGAGTTCGTGATGTACGCCCTGAAGAAGACGATCCCGCTCTCACCCGGCTTCCAGCCCTCCAAGGCCGAGTCCGAGTATGGCTCCGGCAAACTGCTGATGGGGTCGGCCGCCGTCACCTACGGCGTCGCCTCAGGCCCGTAGATCAAACACGGCCGCGACGCCTGACCGCGAGGCGGGCGGTGGTCGCTCTGCTCAGCTCTCGATCCCGCGCTGGCGCAAAAAGCGCTGGAATTCGCGCGCCAAGAGGTCCCCTGAGGGCAGGTCCTGCGGGCTGATCGCCGCCTGGTCGTTCTCCGCGGCGCGCCGCTCCAGGCGCTCCACGAACGCCTGTATGTCCGGGTCTGACTGCACGGCCAACCCCACCTGGTGCTCATACTCGCCGGCGGCTTCCTCCAGCTCGGTGACGTCCACCGAAACCCCCACCATCAGCTCCAGCTTGCGCAGCAGCGCGAGCGCCGCCTTGGGGCTCGCGGCGGCAGCCACGTAGTGGGGAACGCTCGCCCACACGCTCGCCGAGGGCAGCCCCGCCTGCGCGCAGGTGGCGTGCAGCACGCCCACGATCCCGGTGGGACCCTCGTAGCTGCTCGCTTTCAATCCAAGCCGCTCCATCAGTGCGGGATCGGAGGCGAAGCCCGTCATTGCCACCGGCTGGGAGTGCGGCACATCCGCCAACAGCCCCCCGAGCGTCACCACGAGCTGCACGTCGAGCACTTCGGCGAGGTCCACGATCAGGGCGCTGAACGAGCGCCAGCGCATCGACGGCTCGGCGCCCTGCACGATCACGAGATCGCGGTGGGCACGCGGGGCGCGGGCCTCGAAGATTTCAACCGACGGCCAGGAGATCACGCGCGCCTGGGTCTCGTCGATCTTCACGTGCGGGCGGTTGGCCTGGAAGTCGTAGAACTCCTCCGTGTCGATCTGGGCAAAGCGCTCTGCGCCCAGCGCCTGCCCGAGGAATGCGGTCGCGGTCGACGCCGCGTCGCCCGCATCGTTCCAACCCTGAAACGAGCACACCATCGCCGGGGCCCTCAAGCCGTCGGGGCGGCGATCCCAGATGAGCGGCTGCATCCGAACCACCGTACATCATGGACACCGCATGTCCACCAAGAGCTCCACCACCAGTGCGCCGGCCGGCGAGCCGGGGGCCACCGGCGCTTCCGCCCCGGACGGTGGCGCGGGCGATGCGCAGACGATCGCCACGCTGCGCGACGGCGACCTCGTGGAGGCGGTGTTCGCGTGCGCGCGCAAGGAGCGCCTCCTGGCGCGCTCCGGCGCCCCCTACCTCACGGTTGAGCTGCGCGACCAGACCGGCAGCGTCACGGGCCGGGCGTTCGACGACGCCGACCTGCTCGCCGGACGCTTCGAGCGCGGCGACCTCGTGCGCGTGCGCGGGCGCGCCAAGAGCTTCCGCGGAGATATCCAGGTCACGGTCGAGCAGATCGCGCGCGTCGACGCCGGCGACGAGGAGGCCGCTCGCTTCCTGCCCGTGTCGCGTCGCGACCTCGACGAGCTCGAAGGGTTCCTCGAGCACCTCGCCCGCGAGGTGTATGACCCCGGATACAAAGCGTTGCTCGACCGCCTGCTTGCCGATCGCGAGCTGCGCGCCGGCCTGCGCCGCGCCCCGTGCTCGCTCCCATCCTCCGGCCCGGCGCGCTCCTCCGTCCACCACGCCTTCCTCGGGGGGCTGCTGGAGCACACGGTTGCTGTCGCCATGATGGCGGTGGAGCTGTGCGCGGTGCATCCGCGCCTGGACCGCGACCTGCTGCTGTGCGCCGCGCTCGTCCACGACCTCGGCAAGGCGCGCGAGTATGCCTACGGCGCCGAGATCACTCGTACGGAGGAGGGTCGTATGCTCGGCCACGTCGAGCTCGGCTTGCGCCTGATCGCCGCACACGCGCCGCCTGCGCTGGCGGCCGAGCGCCGCCTGGCGTTGGAGCACTGCGTGCTCACCCACCACGGTGGAGACGGCCCCGCCGGGGCCGGCACCCAGCGCTTCGCCTCGGCTGAGGCGCTCGCGCTGCAGCGGCTCAACGCGCTCGACGCGGGCGTGAAGGGCGCTTTCGAGCAGGGCCTCGGACGCTAGCCGCCGTCTCAAGTCCAGGCTCGCTCATGCCGATCATCAAAGCGTGGGGGATCAACCCAGTTCAACCGGTGCATCCGTGAGCGAGCTCACGCTCCTGCGCCCCGCCGAGGGTGCGCGTACGCCTGCTCACAGCGGCTCGGTCAAGTCCACGGCGCTTACCCAGGCCGCCGGCGAGCTGCGCCCCGGACGGCTGATCGGGGATGTCGTCGTGGACCTCGGGTTCGCCACGCGCGAGAAGGTGGAGGAAGCGGTCGAAATCGCACGCGCCCAGCGCAAGCCCACCGGTCAGATTCTCGTCGAGCAGGGCATCCTGCGCCACGACCAGCTCGCACGCGTCGTGGCCGAGCGCTACGGCCTCGACTACATCGATCTGTCGGTGTACGAGCTCGACATGGGGGCGGTCAACCTGATCGACATGGAGGCCATCAGGCGCTACCAGGCGGTGCCGGTGGGGTTCCTGGAGGACGGCACGCTGCTGCTGGCGATGGCCGACCCCACGAACGTGCTCACGGTCGACGACATCGCGATGCTCACCGGCCGGCGCGTGCGCGCCGCGTCCGCGTCGATCGAGGATCTCAACATCCTGATCATGCGCCTCTCGCGCGTGGAGCAGTCCGTCGAAGAGATCGTCGACGAGGAGGTTCAGGCCGAGGCGGAGCTCGTGATGGACGAGGCCGACAAGGACGCGCCCGTGATCAAGCTCGTGCACTCGATCATCGCCGATGCGATCGAGCAGGGCGCATCGGACATTCACATCGATCCGGGCGAGGGCGACATGCGCGTGCTGTTCCGGATCGACGGCGTGCTCTCCCAGACCTCCACTCTGAAGCGCTCGATGGCGACGAACGTGATCTCGCGCGTGAAGATCATGTCCGAGATGGACATCTCCGAGCGGCGCATGCCGCAGGACGGGCGCTTCGCGCTGACCGTCGGCGGGCGCCGTGTCGACGTGCGCGTGACAACGCTGCCGCTCGTGTACGGCGAGGGCGCCTACCTGCGCATCCTCGACAAGGGGGTCACCGTGCGGGGGCTGGAATCGCTGGGCATGCAGCGCACCGAGCAGGATCGCTTCGCCTACGCGATCGCCCGGCCGAACGGCGCCGTGCTCGTCACCGGGCCGACCGGCAGCGGCAAGTCCACCACGCTCTACGCCGCGCTCGGCGCCATCAACGACGGCAGCCGCTCTATCCTCACGATCGAGGATCCGGTCGAGTCGCGGATCGCGGGGGTGAAGCAGATGCAGGTGGCCCCCAAGGCGGGCATGACGTTTGCGGGCGGACTGCGCGCGATGCTGCGCGCCGACCCGGACGTGATCATGGTCGGCGAGATCCGCGACCGCGAAACCGCCCACATCGCGGTGGAGGCGGCGCTCACCGGCCACCTCGTGCTCTCCACGCTGCACACACGCGACGCCCCCAGCGCGCTCGGCCGGCTGATCGACATGGGCATCGAGCCGTTTCTGATCTCCTCCGCGATCGACTGCATCGTCGCCCAGCGACTCGTGCGGGTGCTCTGCCAGCACTGCAAGCGAGCGAGCAAAGCGCCCGAGTCGCTGCTCGCCGAATATGGGTTGTACGAGTCCGAGGCATTCGAGCCGGTCGGTTGCTCGCGTTGCGCCACCACCGGCTATCGCGGGCGGATGGGCATCTACGAGGTAATGTCCATTACAGAGGAGATACGCTCGCTCGTGCTCAGCCGCGCCTCGGTGGACGACATCTCCGCCGCCGCCGTGCGTCAAGGGATGCGCCGCATGCGCGACGACGGGATCGCGAAGGTGCGCGCCGGTCAAACCTCGATCGCGGAGATCGAGCGGATGACCACGAGCATGATCTGAGGCCGCCGCTTCGCGTTTGAGGGGGCATCTCGTTTTGGGGGAGGGCCGCCCAGAGGGCGGCTGGTCGTTTTCGCGGGTCCCCGCCGGCCCCTGATCAGCTCCCGGGGATTGGGGGTATGAGCAGGGAGATGCGCAACGGCCCTGACGGGAACGCCTGCGCCATGAACGAATAGGCCTGGTAGTGCACGCCGCGGTAGACCACTTCGCCGCGATCCGGGACCGACGCGGGACCGGGGGTGAGGTTGCCCATGATCTGCCGTGTGCCCTGGCGCAGGAGCACCTGCGCGCCGGTGAAGCGGTGGGAGAGGATCAGGTAGCCGAGGTCGTCCTGCACCGAGAGCAGGAAGTGGCCGACGACACGGCCTCGAGCGTCGCGCACCCTCCCGCCGGTGGGCGCAAGCACGTGCGGGCCGCCAACGTCCGCCACGAGCCGCCCCCCGAGCGTCGCCCGCACCCGCACCACGTGCAGCCGAGTTCTGAAGAACGCCACGATCGCCGCTTCGGTGGCGGGCGTGTCGCCGGTGGCAACCGCTTGCTGAAAGGAGCGCGAGCGTTCGAAGTCACCCACCACGGCCCTCGCCCTCGCGCCCGACTGCTCGTCGCGGTAGATATTCACGGCAGCCCCCCCGATCGTGTTGGCCACGGTTTCTGCGTTCGTATGGCCACAAGCGGAGGCGGATGGGTCGGGCGCGAGCACGTACACGCGCAGCGACCCGGTGGGAAAGCGCGAGCCGGTGAACGAGTACACCGAGTAGCGCCTGCCCCCGAAAGACACTTCGCCGCTGTTGGGGAGGGTATTCGGTGCCTGCCGTGTGGTGCCGCCGAGCTGCTGCGAGCCGGCGCGCACGAGCACGTACGCCTCCACGAAGCTGCCCACCGTGTCGACGTACCCGCGCGCGCCCTGCTCGGAAGCAACGAGTGTGCCGATCGTGTTCCCCGCCGCGTTCCGGAGCGGGGCGGTGACGGGCGCGACCGCCTCCGCGCTGCCGTATTCCGCGAGCGTTCGTCCACCGGCTGTCACGCGCACGCGCGCGAGCTGACCGTGGATAAGCGGGCGCAGAGCCGCCCTGGCGGCGGCGGGATCGCCGCTCTGCACCGCCGCGATCAGCGCCGGAGAGCTCTGCAGGCGTCGTACCGCGGGCCCCACGACACGGCCGCCCGCGAACTCCTTGTAGATGTGTTCGGCGACCTGCCCAAACGCCAGCGCCACCGCGCTCGCGCATTGTGGGGAGGCCGATTGGACCGTCGCGGCTGTGCCGGCCGAGGAGTCATCCGCACGAGTCTTCGAGCCGCAACCCATCAACGCCAGCGTTGGCAGCGCCGCGAGTGCGAGCGCCGCGCCCGCGATGCGAACCGGGCGGAGCCGAGGTGGCTGCAGTCGGACGGTGTTGAGGAGGCTCACGAGCCCTTCCTCCGCGATCGCCGGACGCGGCGGCGGAGCTCCGCGGCCAGCAACGTCCCCAGAGGGCGGCTGGTTGCAAGCTCATAGCGCCGCGCGCCATCTGTGCGCTTTTGCGCCCACCCGTACCACTCGTCTTCGCGGATGAAGCGGGTGAAGGACGGGTGCTGCTTGACGATCAACTCGAACACCGCGCGCAGATGCGGCTGCGTGCGCTCGCTGTCAGACAGCGGTCCGAGCGGGCGTCCGTCGCCGTCGGGCACGATCCATGGGTTGTCCTCGTAGGTCCACTCGATGTCATCCATCAGCAGCCAGCCGCCGGAACGCAGCAGCTTCTCGACCAGCACGACCGCGAGCCCGTCGATGTTCCAGTTCTTCGAGCCGTCGAGGTAGCAGAAGTCATACATGGGGCTGCAGTTGCCGGCAGCGTCGCTCGCTGCCTCGATCTGCTGCTTGAGAAACCAGTTGTAGGAGCTGTGTTCGCGCACGACGGTCACGCGATGGGCGAGACCGGCGCCGGCGAGAACCTCCTCGGGAGAGGGCGCGTAGGCGGCGCCGCCGTGGTCGACCGTAATGAGATGGCCACTGCCGTTGGCCTCCAGCGCGGCGGCGATATAGGCGGCGGAGACGCCGTGCGCCGTGCCGAGCTCGAGCGCCTGCTCAGGGCGCGTCGAGCGAATGTGCTCGTACACCCGGCGCCCGAGGTCGGGGGTCATGAACGGGATGCCCGCGACGGAAGCGGCTACCGACTCGAGCTCCATCGCGGCATCTTGGCACGCCCACGCCCGCGACGGCGCCGCCGGCGCGTACCCGAGCCCCACCTTCCAGTAGGAGATCCCCTGTTTCCACAGCAGTAGCGTTCAGCTCTCGGCGTGGCGTAAAGGTCCCGCGGATCAGGGGTGTGGTGAGACCGGCTTGAGGTGGCTGAGAAGATGGGCCACCGACTGCCCGGTCGCGAGGCGCTGTGCGGCCTCTCCTAGCTGCTCGGTCTCAATCGCCCCGCCGATCCAGCGGTCAAGGACCTGGACTACGGTCCTACCCGGCTCAAGGCCCTCGGCTCTCACCGAACCGATGGCGTCTGCGGCTATCTGTGCCCTGGTGTCCATGGAAGCTTCCACCAGGATACCTCCGCGAGAGGCAGGATCCAATCTATGGCCGCGGTGCATCGCGCTTGATGTGGGCGTCCTAGCTTGCCCTCATGCTGCCAATGCGCCAGCTCTTGCTTGTCGAGTCCCGTTAGGCTGACCTTAGTGGCTCGCCTGCCGACAGCCCCGGTTGCCGCCGCGTCCCTGATTCTCGCCTACGCCGTAGCGGTGAGCACGGGCTCGCGCCCGCTCGGCAGCGTGGTGCTGGCGCTCGGCGGCCTCTGGTGCGTCCAGGCGTGGAGGCGTCGCCATGGCGCGCAAACCGCGGCGATCCTGGCATGCGTTGGCCTTGGCGCCTTCGTCGCGTCCCACCTGCTGGCGCTCGCGATCGGCGCGTGGCCGGCGGTGCTACTCGTCTCAGCGGTGGTGGCGGCGGCCGCGTGGACGCAGGCCGACGCGCGCATGCTCAGCGCGTAGCGCGCTCCTCGGCGAGCGCCCTGCGTCCTCGCGGCCGCTTGACTCGGGCACGTCAGGAGCGCTCTTGTGCCTATTGTGGAGCCATGAGCACAGCGCCGCGCGATCCCGAGCAGGCCGAGGCGGCCGGCGCGCCCGCCGTTGCCCAGATGCCGGCCACAACGCGAATGGGTGCGGTCCACTTGACGGTCGCCGATCTCTCACGCTCGATCGACTACTACGAGCGCGCCGTCGGCCTGCGCGTGCGCGAATGGGCAGACGGCAGCGCGGTGCTTGGAGTCGGCGGCGAGGATCTGCTCGTGCTCGTCGAGCAGATGGGCGCGCGACCCGCGCACGGTTACTGTGGCCTCTACCACTTCGCCTTGCTGCTGCCCGGTCGCGCCGACCTTGCGCGCTGGCTTGCCCATGCCGCTCGCGAGCGAGTCGTGCTCGTCGGGATGTCCGACCACTTCGTCAGCGAGGCCATCTACCTCAGCGACCCCGACGAGCACGGCATCGAGATCTACTGGGACCGTCCGCGCCATGTGTGGGAGGGGAGAGTCGCCGATCGGATGACGACGCTGCCGCTCGACACCGCGAGCCTGCTCGGGGAGCTGGCCGATCCGGCGAGCGAGCCATTCGACGGCCTTCCCGCCGGGACGGTGATGGGGCACGTCCACCTGTGCGTCGCCGACATCCCAGGGACGATCGTCTTCTACCGTGACGTGCTCGGCTTTGCGCTGATGGCCGCGCTCGGCTCGCGCGCGGCCTTCCTCAGCGCCGGTGGCTACCACCACCATCTCGGCGCCAACACCTGGGAGAGCGCCGGCGCCTCACCGCCGCCCCAAGGCTCGGCCACGCTCAGGCACGCGACGATCGTGCTGCCGAGCGCCGCAGAGCGCGACCGGGTGGCGGCTCGGATCGCGGCCGAGGGTCACGAGGCGCAGGCGATCGACGAAGATCTGCTGGTCCGCGACCCCTTCGGCAACCAGCTCGCGCTGGCTGTCTCGAGGTAGAGCACCGAGACGGCGAGCCCCGCGCGCGGATGCCCGGGGGCCTCCCGCGTCGGCGTCATGGCGGGGAGGTCAGCCGCCCGCTGCCGGCGGCCTTGCCGCCGGGGTCCCCTCCCGGGCCGCGCAGGGCGTAGGCGATCCCCACCGCGAGTATCGCGCCCGCGAGCGGGCCGGCTATGTAGACCCAATAGCTCGTGAAGTCGCCCAGCACAAGGTCCGGCCCGAACGAGCGCGCCGGGTTCATCGAGGCGCCGCTGATCGGGCTCGACCACAGGCCGGCGAGCACGATGTAGCCGCCCACCCCGAGCGCCGACAGCGCGCCCACGTTCTGCGCGCTGGAGGCCGTCCCGAGGATCGTGCTCACGAGCCCGGCGGTGAGCACGAGCTCCACGATCATCGCCTGCCAGTCGTGGATGCCGGGGCCGGGCGTGGTGGCGCCCAGGTTGCCCACCATCCCGAACACGCCCCACAGCAGCACGCACGCGAGCGTCGCGCCGACGAGCTGCACAACGATGTACCCGAACGCCCGCTTCCATGGGAAGTCGCCACGCAGCCCGAACGCGACGGTCACGACCGGGTTCAGGTGGGCACCCGAGATCGCTCCCATGAACAGGATCACCGCCATCACGGTCAGCCCGGGGGCGGTCACGGCGGCGGTGCGGCTGATCTGGCCGTGGCTGACCGCGCCCACGACACCCCCGCCGGCCCCGGCCATGACGAGCAGGAACGTGCCGAGCATCTCGGAGAACAGCCGCCGCCACTCCAGGCTCGGGTCGTCCATGTCGGTCCGTTCGGGGCTCTCGAGCGTGAGCAGCGCGTCGCGCCAGGTCCCCCTCCCCGGGCTCCGCTCGCCGGGCTCGGCCGTCCTTGGCCGGGCCGGTTCGGCGGGCCTGTCCGGGCGCGACGCGAAGGTGTCCTCGTCGTCGTGCTCGTCCATAGCCGCGTCAAGTCTACGATTACCGCCGTGCGCGCGCATCACCCGGTAGAGGTGATCTTCCACTCATGCCCGCGTCAGCCTTTGCGTCCTCTACGAAGACCACTTCCCCTTGCCGTAGCGCGCCAGCTCCAGGCGCGCGATCACGCCGCGGTGGACCTCGTCGGGGCCGTCGGCCAAGCGCAGCGCGCGCGCCGCGATCCAGGCGCCCGCGAGCGGCACGTCGTTGGAGAGGCCCGCGCCGCCGTGGAGCTGCATCGCCATGTCCACCACCCCCTGGGCCATGTTGGGCGTCGCCACCTTGATCTGCGACACGGCGCCGATCGCCTCTGGCGCTTTCTCGTCCAGCAGCCATGCCGCGTGCAGCACGTGCAGGCGCGCCTGGTCGATCGCGATGCGCGCGTCGGCGATTCGTTCGCGGTTGCCGCCGAGGTTGGCGAGCGGCTTGCCGAACGCCACGCGCTCGCTCGCGCGCTTGCAACCCAATTCGAGCGCCAGCTCCGCGAGCCCGATGAGGCGCATGCAGTGGTGGATGCGCCCGGGGCCCAGTCGCGCCTGGGCGATCGCGAACGCCTGGCCCGCGCCGCCGATGATCGACGAGGCGGGCAGTCGCACGTCGCCGAACGACACTTCGCCGTGTCCCGCGGGAGCGTCGAGGAAGCCCATCGTCTCGAGCATCCGCTCGACCTTCACGCCGGGGGCGTCCATCGGCACGAGCACCATCGAGTGCTGGTGGTAGCGGTCGGCTTCGGGGTCGGTCAGGCCCATGAAGATGATCGCCTCGCAGTTGGGGTGCCCCACGCCGGTGCTCCACCACTTGCGCCCGTTCACCACCACCTCCTCGCCCTCCAGCACGGCGGTGGCCTGCATGTTGGTGGCGTCGGAGGAGGCCACCTCGGGCTCGGTCATGCAGAACGCCGAGCGGATGCTCCCGTCGAGCAGCGGCGCGAGCCAGCGCTGCTTCTGCTCATCGGAGCCGAAGTGCCACAGCACCTCCATGTTGCCCGTGTCGGGCGCGTTGCAGTTGCACACCTCGGCCGTGATCATCGAGCGGCCCATGCGCTCGGCGAGCGGGGCGTACTCGACGTTGGAGAGCCCCGCGCCGTGCTCTTCGTCGGGGAGGAACAGGTTCCACAGCCCCTCCTGCTTTGCCTTCGCCTTCAGCTCCTCGATCGCGGGCAGCACGACCCACGGGTCGCCGCGCGAAAGCAGCTCGCGGTGGTAGGGCTCCTCGCGCGGTCCCACCTCGCGCTCCTGAAAGGCGATCAGGCGCTCGAGGAGCTCGCGGGTGCGGGGTGAATGCTCGAAGTCCATGGGTCTTCTCCTGGCTTGAGGCGGGGGCCCGAGGGGAATGGGGGCACGAGCCTATCGCTCCATCCGCATCCCGCGTTCGAATCCTCCGGCGGCCTGACACACTGACTGCACGTAAAGCCCGAAGCGAGGAGAGCCGCAATGGACGCCGTCAACCACCAGTTCCGTCTCGCCGCCCGCCCGCGGGGGATGGTCGGTCGCGAGCACTTCGACTACGTCGAGGAGCCCGTACCGGAGCTCGAGGAGGGGCAGTCCCTCGTGGAGATCCTCTACATCTCGCTCGACCCCGCCATGCGCGGTTGGATGAACGAGGGCCGCTCCTACGTCCCGCCTGTGGCGCTCGGCGAAGTGATGCGCGCCGCCACCGCCGGACGCGTCGTGGAGTCCAAGAGCACGAAGCTCGCGGCGGGCGATTACGTATCGGGCTGGCTCGGGGTGCAGGAGTACGCCGTGTGCGACGAGAACGCCGTCTCCAAGGTCAACACGGAGGCTGTTCCGCTGCCCACCTATCTGGGGGCGCTCGGGATGCCCGGCATAACCGCCTACTTCGGCCTGCTCGAGGTGGGCGCTCCGAAAGAGGGCGAGACCGTCGTCGTCTCAGCCGCCGCCGGCGCCGTCGGCAGCGTGGTGGGACAGATCGCGAAATTGAAGGGCTGCCGCGTCGTGGGCATCGCCGGCGGGCCCGAGAAGTGCAAGTGGATCGTCGACGAGCTCGGCTTCGACGCGGCCATCGACTACAAGAGCGAGGACGTCGGCGCGGCGCTCAAGCAGCACTGCCCGGCGGGCGTGGACGTGTACTTCGACAACGTCGGCGGCGACATCCTCGACGCGGCGCTCGCCCGTCTGGCGCGCGGGGCGCGCGTGGTGATCTGCGGGGCGATCTCCCAGTACAACAATCTCGACGCGGTCAAGGGCCCCTCCAACTACATGTCGCTGCTCGTCAACCGCGCCCGTATGGAGGGATTCGTGGTGGTCGACTACATGAGCCGCGCCCCGGAGGCCACGCGCGAGATGGCCGGCTGGATCGCCGACGGCAGGCTCGTCGCTCGCGAGGACGTGATCGAGGGCTTCGAGCGCTTCCCCGACGCGCTCGTCAAGCTGTTCGCCGGTGAGAACGTGGGTAAGCTTGTGCTCAAGGTGGGCGAGGAGGAGTAGGGGGTGTCGGTTCAAATCCGATCTCCCCGATAACCTTCAGATTCCGCGAACATCCGCGCAGAGAAGCGAATAGAAGCGCATCAGGGCGAACACCTGGAAGCCCCTTCCGGTGTCTTACGGAGGGGATCGTCATAGGCGGGTTGGGATCAGGCGTTTCTTGCTGGAGAGCCGTAGTGTTCGTGTAGCCAGGACTCGACGTCGGATATGCGGTAGCGATTCATGCCGCCGGTGTGCAGGTGGGGCAGGTCAAGGGGTTGTTGGGTCTCGATCCAGCGTCGCGTGACGCCAAGGTGGTCGGCGAGCTGCTGCTTGGTCACCCAGGGCTCAGGTGGCTGATGCTCAGTATCGCTGTTCATGGTGATGCGATCAGAGCAGATCGCCAGCGCGGCCTTAAGGGCGTGTTGCGTATTGAGCTCCGTCCTGAGCTCGCGGCCGGGCAGTCGGCAAAGACCGCGTCGTGCGCGACGAGAGGGATATGCGAGCGGATCGCGGTGGCGGCGATCCAGAGGTCGGCATCACCGTCGCCACGTTGTTCAGTCCGCCGGCGTCGTCGGGATGGATGACGAGGTCGACCACGGTCGTCTTCCAAGCCGCACGCGGCCGATATCCACCTGGCGCTCCTGCGCCGCCATCTGGTCCAGGTACTCGCCCGCATAGAAGCACAGCTTGACTCGCCCTACATAGCGATCGGCGACGTGGCGGTCGACAGCGACCGCAAGCTGGCCGCAGCGGCTCGGCTTTGGGGACGGCAATCATGGTGCCCCGGGCGGCAATCGACATTTTTCGTACCGTTTCCGCCGCGCGGCTGCAGGGATGCGGGCGAGCTTGGTGTAGACGGTGGCAATGAGATAGCCGCCGTCGATGACCGTTCGCCCCGATAGAAGTTTTGTCGTCGCCCCCTAGAATTTCCCATCGACCGGGTCGTAGGCAGGTGTTGTTATCGCCACCGCAGCTCTGTGGGGTCCCAGTACGTGAAGTGGCTGTCCTCAGCGCTGAGGATTGGGTCGAGGAAGGCGATCACTCCGTCGGTCAGGTCTCGCCAGAGCTCCGGCGGTAGCGATAGGTAACACATGCGAGTGACCATCGCCGCATAGGGCTGTTGGCGGTCGGGCATGTTCGCGAGCGCCTGCGCCATAGTGATGATCGGCTGCCCACGATGGCCCGCGACCGACCACACATGTTCACGTAGCTCGGCGGCGGCGAGTCGATGGGTGCGGCTCGTGACCCAAAGGTCGGCGAAGTCCCGGTCGCGGGTGTTGGTCTCGCGCCGCTGCATGGCAGTAACGATCTTCTCCGCTAGGTTCAGCGCGAGTGGATAGGCGCGCAGCCTGACTGCTGGCTGGTCGATGACCGACTTTAGCTGGATGACGGTCGCACGCGTTGGGTCGCCGAAGGAGAAATCAAGAGCAAACGGGATCTGCGCTTTGCCGAGCGTGGCCACCAGCTTGCAGCGGACGCCCTCGTACTCGTCGTCCTCGCGCATCGGTTCAGTCCTGATCGTGGCTGGATCGACCGTCACACCGTCATGCGGGTCGGGTTGAAGGGCGCAGATCTCGGCGACCAGTTGACGGACTTCGTCCTGATCGTTCGCCACGCCATGCGTTGAAAGGTCGGCGTCCCTCGTCATCTGCCGGATGCTGTTGGCCGCCATCAGCATCCCGCCCTTGAGCACCATACGCTCAGCATGCTCGGAGGCGGCCAAGCGTCGTAGGAATGCCTCCACCGCGTACACGACCAGCAGCGGCTGTGTATTGCCGGCGTGTTCGATGCGAGCCCTGGCCTGTAGGGCCTTGAAGGCCGCCTTGGCGGTTTGGTCGATGAGGTCTCCGTCGTTCAACTGAGGAGCACCTCCAAAGCAGTCTGCAGCTGTGCGCTGCCACCTAGCGGGCGGGCCAGGTCCACCAGGCGAGCAGGCCTTGAGCCAGGACGGCTCGTGTACCGGCCGAGCGCATGCAACGCGACGTCGCGGCCGACCCAGCGCGACATTCGCATCGCGTCAACGATCGACCGCTCGGCCGAGTAGATCCAGAACGGCTCGTCGGCGTCAGTGCGAGCCTGCTGGCGCTCGAGCCTGAAGGTGGCGGCGTTGAAGACATGGATGATCGTCGTCGGCTGCTCGATGATTGGCCGGTGCGCGCCCCGGGGTACCGCGAGGTGCACACGTGCGGGGATCTCGTCGGTGAGCTCCCAGTAGGCCAGTGCCGAGTTCAGGCAGATGGTGCCTTCCGGCACCCTCGCCGACACGACCGCCAAGCCCGACAGCATTCCCATTCCTGCTTCGGGCAGCTGGAGGACCCCGCGCCCAGCCGCCGTCAATTCTCCGCGCTCGCGCAGGCGGTAAAGGGTGCTGCGGCTGACGCCGGCCTTGACTGCCTCCGACACTCGAAACGGCCGCCCGTCGAACCGGTCGTGCAGCAGTGTGGTCGCAGGGTTGCGTTCTGCCATGGAACAAAGCCTACACATAAGCAGGGACCATGTAAAGGGTTTGTTCCAGTAGCCCTTCTGACGCGTCTGCCAGTGGACGGCGTTGTACATCCGTTCACGATGGCATACGCGTGGCCTCTGGCGGCACGGACCTCGGTCTGAAACCCGGCTCTCGCTTGCAGATCGTTTGCAGAACAGCCGGAAACCGCTTGTTTAAGCCAATCTGAACCGGGCGCCCCGGCGTGCCCGTGCGCTTCGAGCACGGCGCGAGCGCGGTTGAACGTCGCCTTGTCGATCAAAGGCTCGTGGCTGCCGTCGTATTCGACGCCCGCGTAGCGGACGGTCCCTATGTAGTAGGGATTCACGAGCATCGCGGCTATCTGCGAGCGCGAGAGCGGCTTCGAGGGCCGGGTCGGCGTGGGGCGGGTGGTAACGGTCGGCGAGTGCGTCTCGGAGCGTGTCGAGGGTGTAGGCGCCGGTCGCATACGCGGTGAAGCCCCAGCGCACGTGTGGGGCGCGTTCGGGATCGATCTGCACCGTGCGGACTTCGCGTCCCTCGATCAGCTTTCTGACGTTCAGGTAGCCGATCGGCGCGCGGTTGGGTGTACCGCCGGTCTTCGGCCGGAGCTTCCTCCGGCGTCGAGCGGGACCGCACGCTCGTGGCGCCGGTCTGAGCGGACGCCGCCGGAGCTTATCGGCTGGGTGTGCGCCGGCCGTTCGTCCGCTGGTGGCGACCGTCCCTTCAAGCCAAGCCAAACTGCGACCGATAACTTGAACTCATCTACGATCGTGACTCGGCCATGCGCGTCTGGATGTGACGACCGGGCCGTCACGAGAGAAACGGGGGAAAGGAGACGTCGCATCCGCCAACAGGACCGCTTGGGTACCCCGCCCGCGGGGAGGCGGCGGCGCGAGTCCTACTCGGCGGCCTCATCGCCTGACCCTCTCGTCCCCCGTGGGGGCTACTTCGGGCTGTTGACCGGCGAGACGACGCGAACGCTGATAGACGCGCTCCGGTTGGGCTCGCTCGCGCGCTCGGCGCTCAGGCGCTGCGTCCCCTACGTCTCGGAGGCCACTTTCGACCGCTCGCTCAGGAGTCTTGTGGAGAGCGGGATCGTGGTCAGCCGGCCGCTCGAGTCCGACCACCGGCGCAGGGCGGACGAGCTCACGCAGGCTGGGCGCGACCTGCTGGAGATCGCCGAGGAGATCGAGGCCGTCGAGCTGCGGGCGTCGGCGGGCCTGCGTGGCCCCTCGGCCCCGCCGCCGCTGAGCGTGGTCGCCGATGCGGTGGGGCGGCTGATCATGCGCGAGCTGCTCGTCGAGCGGGCGCTGTCCTTCACCGAGCTGCGCTCGCGGCTGCCGGAGCTCGCGCAGGGCACCTTCGCGGACCACCTCGTGCTGATGGAGGGCGGCCTCGTGCGCGTGCTGCCCGACCCGCAGCGGGAGGAGCACTGCTACCAGCTCTCCGAGCTGGCACCGGCGCTGGCGCGCGGGATGACGCTGTCCGCGCGCTTTCGCCGGCGTATCACGCCGCGGAGCGCGCCCTGGATGAGCGGCGATCTGCCCAGCCTCGTCAAGCTGCTCCTGCGCGCGCCGGTGCGGGCGCCGCAGCGCGCCAACGGCGCGGTGCTGCTGCATGTGCGACCGCCCACTAGGACGGAGCGTGGCTGGTCGGACGTGGAGGTCGCGCTCACCGACGGGCGCCTCTCGTTGCGCAGCCCTGGCACGCGGGAGCCCGGCGCCAGGGTGCGGGCCTCGCCGCTCTCGTGGTGCGACGCGCTTCTGGACGGCGACCTGGCCGGGATCGAGATAGAGGGTGACGGGGAGCTGGCGCACACGCTGCTCGCCGCGCTGGCGGTAGCGCTGCGTCCCCGCCCGCGCGCGTGAGAGGGCGCCCGTGAGCACCGTCGCGCCTCGCAGGCTGATGTGAAGGCGCGCTCGGAGACCATAAATGTAGCGCCTCGTCTTAGCGAAAGCGCAAGTCGAAACGCTCTCCTCCTGCCGTCTACATGGAGGAGGAGAGCGTTGCTCTCGCCAGCAGTGCCGATCACGCATCGGGTGGGAATGCTCCCCGGCGACGCAGCCGTCGGTTCGAGAGGTCAGGTCGCGTCGGGCTTGTTTCGTTCCCGCGCTCGATGAGCGAGGACACCTGCGACCAAGAGCCCGAGTCCTACAATCAGCCAAGGAATCGGGTTGAGATGCTGGCTGCACCCGCTGCTTGTTGCAGCGTGCCAGCAGGTGGTTCCCGGTCCGCTGCGTTGTACCCAGGCGACCACCAGGAGAATGACGCCGACGCCTGATAGCAGTCCGAACGCTGACCTGCGTATCGCTCTGTGTCGGAGCATGATCGCTGCCACGAGGATTGCTGGAACCAGAGCCAGCGGCCCCAGCGAGACTATGCCGAGTGCGGCCGCAGCGCCGATGGCGCCCCATGCGCAGAACCAACCCCATCCCTCGACGTGGCGGTGCGGATCGTTCTGGCGGCTTCTCGTCGGACCCATCACGAACTTCCCGCCGCTTGAGAGGACAACATGGCGCCGATGAATGGCGCGTAGCGTTCCCCGAGTGCGAGCAGTGACTCGGCGCGCGCGTGATCGCCCTGCAGATGGCTGAGCATGTCCACACCGAGGTAAAGGGCGACGATCGCGAATGCCGCCTCGGCCGCCGGAAGCACCGCCTGAGCGGGAGAATCGGCTAGAAGCTCTTGAAGCTTGTCCTCGATCATCGCGATCCACGGCTCAAGACGAGCGACCACCTCGCGTCCCAACCCGGCATCGGAGACAGCTCGACCGCTTGAACCGCAACGACGGCTAGGATTGTAAACCAGCCGAACGTGTAGATCGTCCAGGAGGCAGCGGAAGATGAGCTCTGAGCAGGTACAGGCGTCGGTGCAGCCCGTCGCGCAGGGGGAGCGGCCCGCAGCGCGGGGGCAGCAGTCCCACCCGTCCGTCCTTGAGCCGGCGTGGCGCGACCCCAAGCGCTATGCCTGGCTGCTCGCCCTGATCGTGCCGCTGCTGCCGTTCGTCTCCTGGGGACTGGTGGAGGCGACCGGACTCGGCGTCTTCTGGTTCTACGGCCCGGTGCTCATCTTCGGCGTCTTCCCGCTGCTCGACATCCTCGGCGGGCTGGATCCCAGCAACCCGCCCGACAGCGTCATCAAGTGGCTGGAGGAGGACCGCTACTACCGCTGGGTCATCTACCTGTACCTTCCGATCCAGTACGCTGGCCTGATCTTCGCCTGCTGGATGTGGTCGCACGGCGGCCTATCGACGATCGAATCGATCGGGCTGGCGTTGACGATCGCGATGGTGGCGGGCATCGCGATCAACACCGCCCACGAGCTCGGCCACAAGCGCACGAGCCACGAGCGCTGGCTCAGCCGGGTCGCGCTCGCCCAGACCGGCTACGGCCACTTCTTCATCGAGCACAACCGCGGCCACCACGTGCGCGTGGCCACGCCCGAGGACCCTGCCAGCGCGCGCCTGGGGGAGAGCTTCTACGCGTTCTGGCCGCGCACGGTGCTCGGCAGCCTGCGCTCGGCCTGGGGGCTTGAGCGCACGCGCCTTGCGCGCACGGGGCGCGGACCTTGGACGCTGCGCAACGACATCCTGAACGCATGGGCGATGTCGCTCGCGCTGTTCGCGGGGCTCGTGATCGCGTTCGGGCCGGTCGTGCTCCCCTACTTGCTGATCCAGGCGGTGGTCGGCTTCTCGCTGCTGGAGGTCGTCAACTACCTCGAGCACTATGGCCTGCTGCGCGGGCGTCGAGAGGACGGGCGCTACGAGCGCACGCGCCCCGAGCACAGCTGGAACAGCAACAACATGGTCTCAAACGTTTTGCTCTACCACCTGCAGCGCCACTCCGACCACCACGCCAACCCTGTGCGCCGCTACCAGGCGCTGCGCCACGTCGACGAGGCTCCGCAGCTGCCGACGGGCTACGCCGGCATGATCGTGATCGCCACGATCCCGCCGCTGTGGCGGCGGATCATGGATCGTCGCCTGCTCGCCCACTACGGCCACGAGGTGACGCGCGCCAACATCAACCCGCGCGCCCGCCGGCGGATGCTCGCGCGTTATGGCACGCCTGCGACCGCGGTTGCGGCCACGGGGGCCACGGGGGCCGCGGGGCGGGAGGAGTAGGGATGAGCCGCTCGGGGATGTCCACCGCGTGGCGGAAGGGGTCGCGATGAGCCGCTGGCGCTGTCCCGGGTGCGGCTACGTGTACGACGAGCAGGCCGGCCATGCGCGCGAGGGCTTCCCACCCGGCACGCCCTTCAGCGAGGTGCCGGACGACTGGCCCTGCCCGGACTGCGGCGTGTGCGACAAGGTCGACTTCACCCTGGCGGGTACAGGCGAGCCAGGCGAGGCAGAAGCGACCGCTACCCCTTGATCGCGCGCGAGGTGCCGAGCACGTTGCCGGCCGCGTCGAGCGCCTGGACCAGCACGTAGGCCGGCGCGCCGCCCGGGTTGGGCGGGGTCGCGATGGCCGTCTCAAAGCCCGACCGCGGAGCGCTCGCCACGACGCCGAGCTGTGTCGGGGCCGGCCCCGCAAGCACGTTCCAGCTCGCGATGCCGGTGGCGCCGTTCCAGCTCGCGTACACCGTGACTGCGCCGCCTGCCCCGGTGGCCGCCGCGATCGACGGGGCGCCCGTCGGGGCGCCCGTCCACGGGAAGCGGTAGGCGCGGTAGGACTGGGTTTTCGCAGGCATGCGCGCGTCGAACACGAGCGCGCCCGTGGCGGTGTATTCCGAGAAGTACGGCTCTGAGCCCCAGCCGATGAACATGTCGCCGTTTTCGAGCGGCTGCAAGTTGCCCTGGCTGGCCGCCGACAGCGGTTTGGGGTGCTCGTACTCGCCGACCAGCGTGTCGGTCCTCGTGTTGGGGTTGACCGACACGATCAGCCCGCGCGACTGGGGGTGCACCTTGGGGACAGCGCCGTTGTCGAAGATGGTGAAGTCGCCGTTGGGCAGTTCCTCGGCGTCGTGCTGGTAGGCGGTGGTGGCGCCCGCGCCGAGCTTCTCGCTTCCGTGCTTGCCGCCGATCTGTGCGATCACCTCGCCGGTGCTCGGGCTGAGCTCGTACAGCGCCGAGGTGTTGCGCGCGGAGATCAGGATCGACCCATCGCGGCGCGGGTCGATCGAGTTGAGGTGGAAGTAGTCGTACGGCCATTCCGGCTTGGCGTTAGCCGGGCTTGCGTAGGACTGGGTCAGGGCGACATGATCGAGCGGATGCCACTCGCGCCTGACGAGATGCGTCCTCACGTCGATTTCCTGGAAGAGGCTGTCGGTGACGGCGCCGTTGCTCGGGCCGCCGACGCTCGACAGGTTGCAGCGGATCGGGTCGAAGACCGTAAGCAGGGCGGTGTTCTGAGGAGTGATCTTGAATTCGTGCAGGTCCGCCGGCAGGCCGTTTCCGGCGCGCATGCGCAGGATCTGGCGGTAGGAGGAGTCGGCGATCACGTCTTCGCCCTCGCCGAATCCCTGCGGCGGGATGTACCCCTGCCACCAGCTGAGCACCGGTTTGCCTTCGTACTGCTGCACCTGCAGGTTGGTCGACTCGGTGCCCGAGGGGAGCGGGTCGAACCACACGAGGTTGCCGGCGCCGTCGACGATCATCGGCCCGTCCTGGCCCGGCCCGGAGTAGGGGGCGAGGAACAGGTCTCCGGGGGACTGCCGCGGGGAGGAGGCGGTGACCGTCACGAGTGGCGCGTGCAGGTCGGAGCGCGAGTGGAAGGCCGACAGTTCAGTTGGCCTGCCCGCCGGTTTGGCGCTAGACGCCGGGTGTCCGATCGGGTCGCGCACGGCGGTCGTGAAGTAGAACGCGAACGGATAGCGTTTGCCGGCGACGGTCAGCTTGCCGTGTACCACCACGGTCTCGCCGGAGCGAAACGGCTTGGATGGCACGAAGCTGGCGCCGTCGCCCTGCGAGTAGGCCTCCAGCCGGCCGGAGTGGCCGCCGCTGGCGGTCCCGTTGACCGAGATCCCCGACAAGGCGCTCGCGGGATACCCGAGCAGGCTGATCTGGGTGGCGTAGGAGGCGTCGAGCGAGTCCGGCAGCGGTGAAACCGCGAGCTTCGTGCCCGGCAGGACGTCCGTGCGGCCCAGCCGCGAGGGCACGCACTGGGGCGCCGACGGTCCTTTGTAGGGCGCGTTCTCGGCGGCGATCCGCTTCGCCCCGAATGCCAATGCGGCGATCGATCCCGTGAGGATCGCCGCTCCAAGCAGCACGAGCGTCCTGCGCAGCATCCGTCAGAACACCGGTGACTCGGTGTAGCGCCCGAACACCTGCTGCAGCGACTCGACGATCTCGCCCTCGGTGGCGCCGGCGCGGGCGCACTCGATCAGCGGGTCCATCAGGTTGCGCTCGCCGGCGGCCGCCGCGCGCAGCTCGGCCAGGGCGCCCTCGACCTCGGCGCCCGAGCGGCGTGTACGCGCGGATTGCAGGCGGTCGATCTGCTTGCGTTCCAGGGTCGGGTCGATGCGCAGGATCTCGTGCCGGCCGTCGTCGCCCTCGGTGTAGCGGTTGACGCCCACCACGATCCGCTCGCCTGCGTCGATTTCCTGCTGCAGCGTGAACGCGGCGTCGGCGATCTCGCGCTGGGGGTAGTTGCGCTTGACCGCCTCCACCATCCCGCCGAGCTCGTCGATC
>PLYX01000104.1:195-18388 GCA_003151895.1 Solirubrobacterales bacterium | reverse complement strand
CGGCGTCGATGCCCTCGCGGTGGAATTGGGGCGGCATGCGAATATCGGTGACCAGCACCTGGGGAGCTGCCTCGGTGGCCCCGTTCACGGTGCCGTCGAAGTCGGCGGCGACGCCCACCACGCTGAGGTCCTTGTGGCGATCGATGAGGGCGCGCACGCCCTCGCGCACGATGAGGTTGTCATCGGCCAGAAAGACGGTAATGACTCCCTCGGGCACCTCGTCTGCGTTGCTCATGGAATCAATTTGCCACGAAGCGCTGAATAAAAAAAGGGGGCAGGCTTCCAGAGGTTAGGGGGTGCCAGGACCACCCTCGGAAATAGGGCCAGCATCCTTTCCTCACGTTGACGACGTGGCGAAGATGGCCCCATGAGATACGAAAATTCAATCACGTCACTGTCGTGGATTCCTTCTGAGGCCATCCAAGGCACCACCCGCCTGCCTTTCGAAGTGGGCATGGCCCACTACGATCCGCCGCCGCCCGAGACCGTCAAGGACCTCGAGGCGCTGCGTGACGCGGATCGCTTCCGCTTCGCGAACGTGCTCGACGCATGGGTGGAGGCCGACCAGCTCGAACGCGGAGCGCTGGACGAGCTCTCCAAGGGTCACCGCCGGGAGGGCCGGCGTCGCACGAAGTCCGCGCGGGACTGAGCTTTCGTGCGAATCCGCCTCTGCGGGGTACGGGGCTCGACCCCTGCGCCCGGGGCTGACTTCCTTCGCTATGGCGGGCACACCTCCTGCGTGGCCGTGGCCCACGACGACGCCGCCTCCCCCACTCTCATCCTCGACGCCGGTACAGGCGTACGCGCGGTCACACAGTTGCTCGGCGGTCAAGCGTTCACCGGCACGATCCTGCTCACCCACCTGCACTGGGACCACGTGCAGGGACTGCCGTTCTTCACCGCGGGAGATCGCGAGGACGCTCACGTAACGCTGCTGCTGCCCGAGCAGGAGGACGGTTCCAGTGCGGAGACGGTGCTCGCCCGCGCGATGTCCCCGCCGCACTTCCCGATGGAACCGAGCCAGCTGCGTGGGTCCTGGACGTTCGCGACGATCGCCCCCGGCGAGTGGCAGGGCGAGGGATTCACCGTGCTCGCGCGAGAGATCCCCCACAAGGGCGGGCGGACCTTCGGCTATCGGGTGAGCGACGGACGCTCGACGTTCACCTACATGCCCGACCACTGCCCCACCACGTTCGGGCCGGGCCCAGACGGCTGCGGCGAGTATCACCCGGCTGCAATGGAGCTCGCTTCGGGGGCCGACATATTGGTGCACGACGCTCAACTGCTCACGCCCGAGGAGCTGGCAACGGAAGGGCGTTTCGGGCACGCCGTCGCCGACTACGCCGTCGAGCTAAGGCGCCACGCCGGGGCGCATGAGGTGGTGCTCTTCCACCACCGGCCCGACCGCAACGATGAGGCCCTCAACGATCTTGCGCGCCGCTTCGAGGACGCTCCGAATGTGACCGTCGCCGTCCAGGACGCGGTGCTCCAGCTGTGAGCGGCGAGGGCGCGGCCCAGGCCGCCCTACGCGACCTGGACGTGTAGATCCATTTGGGCTTGGCGCCCGGAGCGGGCGGGCCTGGATCTATGGGCGGCCTCGTGCTCCAGCAACCAGACCTTGCGGTCGAGGCCGCCTCCGTAGCCGGTGAGGCTCCCGTCGGCGCCGATCACTCGGTGGCACGGGACGATGATGGCGACAGGGTTGCGCCCGTTGGCAAGGCCGACGGCGCGTGAGCCATTTGGGCTCCCCACCCGACGGGCCAGCTCGCCGTAGCTGATCGTCTCGCCGTAGGGGATCTCGCACAGCGCTGACCACACGCGCCGCTGGAAGTCGGTCCCGCGCATCTCCATCGGGATCTCGAAATCGGTGAGCTCACCGGCGAAATAGGCGTTCAGCTGCTCCACGACATGCGCGAGTCCGGCATCGTCGCGCTCGCATCCGGCGGGGAGTTTTGGGGCGTGTCGCTGTTCGCTCATGTGCGTGCCAGTCAGCACGCCGCCAACAGCGGTGAGGGTCAGCTCGCCGATCGGGCTGTCCATCGACGTGGTGATGGTTGTGGGCGATGTTGTGGCTGCTTGAGTCACGCTGCCTCCTTGGCTGGTGTCGAGAGTCGGGGCACTGGGTTGACGACGCCGTTGCCGCTGGAGGGCACCGGCCAGTGGTTGATGGGGTGGTCGACGGCCGACCACAGATACTGCACGGCATAGGCGCGCCACGGTCGCCAGCGCTCGGCTCTGTCGGTGAGCGCCGCGGGCGTCGACGGCAGGCCGAGCGCCTCAGCGGCGCGGCGCACCCCGAGGTCCGCGGCGGGGAACGCATCTGGATCGCCGAGGGCACGCATCGCGATGACCTGTGTCGTCCAGGGTCCAAAGCCGGGGAGTCCCGAGAGGATGGAGAGAGCCTCGGCGCGGTCGCACCCCGGGTCGAGCGACAGCCGCTGCGAGCGTAGCGCGCCGACGAGCGCGGCGAGGCTGGCCTTGCGGGTCGCGGGCATCGCCACATCCACTCCTTCGAGCGCCTCGGGTGTTGGGAAGAGATGGGTGAGCCCGCCATGCGGGTCGCTCACCGGCTCGCCGCGCCGGGCGACGATGCGACCGGCGTACGTTCGCGCGGCGGCTGTTGAGACCTGCTGTCCCAGGACCGCGCGCACTGCGAGCTCCGCTCCGTCGACGCAGCGCGGCACCCTGCGTCCTTCAGCCTTCGCGACGATCGGCCCAAGTCCGGGATCCGAGCGAAAGAGCTCGTCGACCGCGGCGGGGTCTGCATCGAGGTCGAGCAGCCACCGGCATCGCGCGATGGCGGTGGTGAGGTCGCGCAGGTCGGAGAGCATCACGCGACATACCACGTGCTCGGGCGTGGGAGTCAGCTCGACGATGCCCGGTCCGTGGGTCAATCGCAGTGTGCGCCGGTAGGCGCCGCCACGGACCTCCTCGACGCCGGGCACGGCGGTTGCGGCCAGGTGTCCGAACAGGTTGTCTGGGCACAGGGGCCGGCGGAACGGAAGCCTGAGCACGAGAGCGCCCGGCGCACCGTCGCGCGCAGACGAGGAGTCGCCCGCCCGGCGACGCAGTCCCGTGGGAGCCGCCGCGAACACCATGCGAATCGTGTCGTTGAACTGCCTCACGCTCGAGAACCCGGATGCGAACGCGATCTCGGCCATCGAGAGAGTGGTGGTCTCGATCAGCACGCGGGCGGTTTGCGCACGCTGGGCGCGGGCGATCGCGATCGGCCCCGCCCCCACCTCGGCGACCAGCATCCGCTGGAGTTGCCGGACGCTGTAGCCGAGCCGGGCCGCGAGCCCGGGCACGCCCGATCGGTCGACCACGCCGTCAGCGATGAGGCGCATCGCCCGCGCCACCACATCGGCGCGTCCGTCCCACTCCGGGGAGCCGGGCGCCGCGTCCGGCCGGCAGCGCTTGCACGCCCTGAAGCCCGCCTGCTGCGCCGCCGCCGCCGAAGGGTGGAAGCTCACGTTCTCGCGCTTGGGGGTCATTGCCGGACAGCTCGGCCGGCAGTAGATGCCGGTCGAGGTCACCGCGGTGAAGAACCACCCGTCGAAGCGCGGGTCCCTCGACTTGGCGGCCTGGTAGCAACGCTCGAAGTCCTCGATCACAGATCCCAGTCTGACTGAGCCGCGGGCGAATGTCTGGCGGAATTGCGACACGAGCGTTGCTCAGCCGGCGTTGTGGTCCGCGAGAGCTCCCGGGCTCGCCTGCCATAAGGTGAAGCCATGCGCGTGGAGCTTCTGTTCTGGGAGGGCTGCCCCTCACACCCGAGGGCGCTCGCGGATCTGCGCGAGGCGATGAAGGAGTTGGGGCTCGACCCGGATCGGATCGTCGTTCGCGAGGTCCGCACAGACGCCGACGCCGGGCGAGAGCACTTTGTCGGCTCTCCCACAATCCGAATCGACGGCGTGGACGTCCAGCCAACCGACGACGAGCCGCTCGGATTGACCTGCCGCGTCTACCATCGTCGCGACGGCCGCATCTCGCCGACACCCGACCCGGCCGATGTGCACGACGCGCTCGCGGCGGCGGCCCGAACCGCCACCGCCGACAATCAACCCGCCGCCTGAGATCAGTCCTACCGAGACTTACCCGCTACCGCTGAGACCAAGACCGCCACCACCGAGAGGACCCAAGATGACAGCGATCGGCGAGCGCGCCCCTATGTTCTCCCTGCCGGACACAGCAAGCGCCGTGCACGAGCCGGGTGGGGCGCCGGCCACGGTGGTGGTGTTCACGTGCAACCACTGCCCCTACGCGCTCGCGTGGCATGAGCGGATCGTCGCCGTCGCGCACGACTACTCAGGTCGCGGGGTGCGGGTGCTCGCGATCAATCCCAACGACGCCGAGCGCTACCCGGGCGATTCCCCGCAGGCCATGCGTGCTCGTGTCGAGGGCGGGGACTTCGAGGGCGTGCCATACCTGCGCGACGAGTCCCAAGACGTGGCTCGCGCATATGACGCGAAGACGACTCCGGACGTCTTCGTGCTCGACGCGAACGGGCTGCTGCGCTACCGCGGCGCCCCCGACGCCGACTACGAGGATCCCGAGCAGAACGCCACCTTCCTGCGCGGCGCCCTCGACGCGGTGCTCGACGGTCGCGATCCCGACCCGGCGCAGACTCAGCCGGTAGGCTGCTCGATCAAGTGGAAGGCATGAGAATATGGCAACGTTGAACGAACCAGGTCGGGGCCACCGCTCAATCTCGATCGGAGTCGTCGTTCTCGCAAGCGCCCTCCTCGGAGCATGCGGCGGCTCTGGCGGGACCACGAGCACGAGGGCTGTGCCCAGCACGAGCACGGCCTCCACCACGCCCGCCCAACCGGCAGGCTCAACCGAAACCTCCCCAGGAGTCGTGCGCGCCTCCTCGGGCGGGGTCACGGCGACGATGCACGCGTCCACCCATCGTCCTCATGTCAACAAGCGCTGGCCGATCGCGTTCGTGGTCACCCGTGGCGGCAAGCCCGCAAAAGCGCAGGTGGCCTACGAGTACCTGTTCGCGGGCCAGGTGGTGGCTCACCGCTCGCACTACACGTTCACGGGAAGCTTCCACGACATCTTTGAGTGGCCGTCCTCGGCGGTCGGCTATCCGCTGACATTCAGAGCCGTGATCACGGCCGGCGGCGCCACGGTCAACCTCGACTATCCGGTTCAAGTCGCCGGTTGAGCGCGGCGCCCGCTTGGCCCAGCGGCCTCCCGCGCGGCTTTCCTACCCTCCGCCGGCCTCCTGGGCTCGACGTGCCGGCACCTCGCCCCACAGCTGTTCCAGGCGGTAGAACTCGCGTGTGGCGGGCGTGAAGATGTGCACCACCACGTCGAGATAGTCCATCAGTATCCAATCGGCGCCGGTGACGCCCTCCACCCGGCGCGGGAGCACGTTGTGCTCATGCTTGAGCCCCTCGAGGATCCCGTCGTGGATCGCCTTCGTCTGGCGCTCGGTGTTCCCCGAGCAGATCACGAACCAGTCGGTGTAGCCGAGCACCCCGCGCAGGTCCAGCTCGACCAAGTCGCCCGCCTTCCTGTCCTCCGCATAGCGGCAGATCTCGGTGAGCAGCTCCTGCGAGTTCATCACCCCACCTCCTGCGCCCGTCCCGCCGGCCGGCGGCCGTAGAGCTCGTGTCGGGAGATGTAGCGGGCCACGTCGTCCCCCACCAGCTCGTCGATCGGCGCGCCCGTCGTCAAGCGCCGGCGGACCAGCGAGGAGGAAACGTCGTGGCGCGGCATCTCCAGGAACACGGTCCGACCCTCGCCTCCCAGCGGGATCAGCGCGTCCAGCACCTCCCGGCGGGTGGAGCCGTCACGCTCGGCAACCGCGAGCCGTGCGAGCTTCAGGATCTCCCGCGGCTCGCGCCAGGAGCCCAGCGTTCGAGCCATGTCGGCGCCGACTATCAGGGTCAGCTCTGCGTCGGGATCGCTGACATGGATGCTCCTCAGCGTATCGACCGTATAGGACGGCCCTGGTCGCTCAAGCTCCAGCGTGCACACACCCAGGCGCGGATCGCCCTGCACCGCCAGGCGGCACATGTGCAGGCGGTGCTCTGCCCCCGGATCCCACTTGGCAGGCTTGTGTGGCGGTACGAGCGCCGGCGTCAGCAGCACTCGTTCCAGCCCGAGGTCGTTCGCGGCCGCTCGCGCGAGAGCGAGGTGACCGACGTGAGGCGGGTTGAACATACCCCCGAGGATCCCGATGCTCGTCGCGGGCGCTCCCGTGGAGGCCACGGCCTCAGGCGCGGACGTGGCCGGCGCCTTCGACGAGGTACTTGAACGTGCACAGCTCGCGCAGCCCGATCGGCCCGCGCGCGTGGAGCTTCTGCGTCGAGTTGCCGATCTCGGCGCCCATCCCGAACTCGCCACCGTCGGTGAAGCGCGTGGAGGCGTTGACGTACACGCAGGCGGCATCGACGCCGAGCTGGAACGCACGGGCGCCGGCCGTGTCTTTCGTGACGATCGCCTCCGAGTGCCCGGAGCCGTGGCGGGCGATGTGCTCGATCGCCTGCTCGACCGAGTCCACGACCGCGACCGCGACCGTCATCGCCAGATACTCGGTGTCCCAGTCCTCGTCGGTGGCGGGCTCCACGGCGTCGCGGATCGTCTGCGCAAGCGCAACGATCTCCGGGTCGTCGCTTTCGGCGAACACCTTCGCAAGCCCCTCCGCCGACTGCAGCGTCGCCTCGTCGCCGCGCACTGTCACACCGGCTTCGGCGAGCGCCGGAAGCAGGGCATCCAGGATCGCCGGGGCTGTCCGTCGATGCACGAGGACGGTCTCCACCGCGTTGCAGACACCGGGTCGCTGCGTCTTGGCGTTGAGCACGATGCGCTCGGCCTGCTCGACGTCGGCTGAGTCGTCCACGTAGATGTGGCAGTTGCCCGAGGCGGCGTAGATGACCGGCACGCTCGCCACCTCCTTGAGCGCCGCCTTCAAGCCCTCGCCGCCGCGCGGGATCAGCAGGTCGATCGTCCCGTCTTGGGTGGCGAGCTCGGCGAGCTCCTGGCGTCCGCCGCCCGCCACGAGCCCGATGCAGCCGTCCGGGAGTCCCGCCTCCACCGCAGCCTCAGCGGCGATCGACGAGAGCACCGCGTTGGAGTGAGCGGCCGTGGATGAGCCACGCAGGACGATCGCGTTGCCCGACTTCACACACAGTGCCGCGGCGTCGATCGTGACGTTCGGACGCGCCTCGTAGACCACCGCGATCACGCCAAGTGGCACGCGCACCTTGCGCACGTCCAGGCCGTTCGCCAGGCGGTGGCCGTCGATCACCTCGCCGACGGGGTCGCCCAATGCCGCGACCGCCTCCACCGCCTGCGCCATCCCCTCGATCCGCTGCTCGTCGAGTCGCAGTCTGTCGAGGAGAGCCTCACCGACCACCCGCTGCGCGGGTGGCGCCCCGCTCTCTTCGCCCGCCCGCAGGTCGTGCTCGTTGGCGCTCAATATCTCCGCGGCGCGCTCGCGCAACGCGGCGGCGATCGCAAGAAGCGCCGCGTTCTTGGTGGCCGTGTCGGTGCGCGCAAGCCCTCGCGACGCCTCGCGCGCGCGCGCGCAAACCTCGGCTACCGATGAGACGGTGGTTGCCATCGCCCTAAAGGGTACGACCCTTCAGTCGAGCACCATGTAGTCGCGATGCACAGCCTCGTCGGTGGCGCGCGGCAGGATCTCCTGTACGGCCTTGGACTTCAGGCCCTTCACGCGGCGCAGCTCATCCGCAGAGTAGTTGCAGATGCCCTTGCCCAGCAGGAGGCCGCTACCTGAAAGTTCGACGCGCGGGCGGGGGGGCGGAGGAGCATATTCCGCGATCTCGACAGCATCCCCCGCCTGGAAGGATCCAAGCACGTCCACGATCCCCACCGGCAGCAGGCTCGTGCCATCCTCGCGCAGCGCGCGGGCGGCGCCCGCGTCGATGAGCAGTGTGCCGTGGCTCGGCTTGGCGTAGCGCAGCCACAGCTTGAAGGAGGAATGGCGCGCGGCGCGCGGCGGGAAGTTCGTGCCCTCCAGATGCCCGGCCAGCACCGCCTGAAGCGCTCCTTCGCGCACCCCGTTGCAGATCACGGCACGGATGCCCGCGGCGGTGGCCATGTCGGCGGCAACCACCTTCGAGCGCATGCCGCCGGAGCCGAGCGGCGAGGTGGTGTGCCCCACCTCGATCCCCTCGAGCGTCTCGAAGTCGCAGACCTCGTGCACGAGGCGCGCGTCCGGGTCGTGCCGCGGGTCTGCCGTGTAGAGCCCGTCGACGTCGGTCAGCAGCACGAGCAGGTCGGCGGCGGTGAGAATCGCGACCTGCGCGGAGAGGAAGTCGTTGTCGCCGAAGGAGATCTCGTCGGTGGCGGTGGTGTCGTTCTCGTTGATCACCGGCACCACGCGCCAGTCGAGCAGCTTGCGCAGCGTCTGGCGCGCATTCAGGTAGTGGGTGCGGGCGCTCATGTCCATGAACGTGAGCAGCACCTGAGCGGAGATGAGATCGCGCTCGCGCAGCAGCTCGTCATAGACGCGATAGAGCTTGCCCTGCCCCACGGCGCTCGCCGCCTGCAGCTCCTCGACGGCGCCGGGACGAGCGGGCAGGCCCATGATCCGCACGCCGCGAGCGATGGCGCCCGAGGAGACGATCACCACCTCCTTGCCCTCGCCGTGCAACGACGCGACCACGTCGCAGATGCCCGTGAGCACGCCGGTGCGCAGCTCCCCTTGCTCGTCGGCGACGATGCTCGACCCGAGCTTTATGACGATGCGCTTCACGCTTGGAGCTTATGCGCCGCGCGCGGGTGCGCGCCGCCTGGACGCGCCAAAGCGGTCTCGGCGCTACGCCGGCTCGTCGGGATCCAGCTCGAACGCCACTCCCGCGATCTCCAGATCGTCGCCGGCCTGGAAGCCCTCTGCTTCCAGCGCGCGCAGCACGCCGATCTTGCGCAGGCGTCCCTCCAGGTAGGCCATCGCATCCTCGTTCTCCACGTCATAGCGCGCCAGCAGGCGCTCCACGCCCCGGCCCTTGACGGCGAACGAGCCGGCGGCAACCCGCTCTACCACGAAGCCGCTCGAGGCGGCCGGGCGGAACACCATGTGCTCGGCCAGCTCAGGCTCGCCCTCGGTCATCCGCTCACCAGCCGACACTCCCGCGTCGGACCCGTCGGCGGACCCCGCCGCCGCTAGCGCGGGCACTCGGCGCAACAGCTCCGCCGCGAGCTCCTGCACGCCGGCGCCCGTGGCGCTCGAGGTGGCGAGCACCGGCACCTCCGCACCGAGGCGCTCCGACCACTGCGCGATCGCTTCAGCCGTGCGCTCCGGCGGAACGAGGTCGGCCTTGGAGAGAGCCAGCACGCGCGGAAGGCGGGCGAGACGCTCGTCGTGAGCCGCCAGCTCGTGCTCGATCGTCTCATGGTTGGCCACAGCGTCGGCTTCCTCGCCGGCGGAGAGCTCCGGCGCGAGGTCGAGCACGTGCACGAGCAGCCGCGTGCGCTCGACGTGCGCGAGGAAATCGTGACCGAGGCCCGCACCGCCGCTCGCGCCCTCGATCAGGCCGGGGATGTCCGCGATCACGAGCTGGCGCTCCTCTCCTTCCAGCACACCCAGCGCGGGTGAGAGCGTCGTAAACGGGTAGCTTGCGACCTTCGGAGTGGCCCTCGTGAGACGCGCGAGCAGCGAGGACTTGCCGGCGTTGGGCAACCCCACGAGACCCACGTCGGCAAGCAGCTTGAGCTGGAGCTGGAGCCAGCCCTCCTCGCCCGACAGCCCACGCTCGGCAAAGCGCGGCGCCTGGCGCGTGGGATTGGCGAAGCGCTTGTTGCCCCTCCCCCCTGAGCCGCCCTTGGCCACCACGGCCCGCTGGCCGGCCGCCAGGAGATCCCAGCGGCGTCCCTCCACTTCGCCCTCGACGCCCTGCACCTGCGTGCCCGGGGGCACCCGCACCACAAGGGTCTCGCCGTCGGCGCCGTGGCGCAGCGCGCCTTCGCCGTTACCGCCGCGCCCGGCTCGATGGTGGGCCTTGCGCCTGAAGCTCTGCAGGTCGCGCAGCGAGTCGTCGCACACGAGCACAACCTCGCCTCCGCGTCCCCCGTCCCCGCCGTCGGGCCCGCCGCGCGGAACATGGGCTTCGCGACGAAAGCTCGCAGAGCCGTCACCGCCGGCCCCGGCCTTCACTTCGATTCTCGCGCGGTCGTGCAGCATTGCGCCAACCTTGTCCGCCCGACCGTGCGGGCGGGCTGCTCTAGCTGCTCTCGGAGAGCACGTTCACAACCCTGCCACGGCGGCCGGTCGTGAACTGCACGGTTCCCGCCGCGCGCGCGTAGAGCGTGTCGTCTTTGCCGATCCCCACGCCCGTCCCTGGCTTGAAGCGGGTGCCCCGCTGGCGCACGATGATCTCCCCGCCTGTGACCGCTTGGCCGGCGAAGGTCTTCACGCCGAGTCGCTGGGCGTTGGAGTCGCGACCGTTGCGGCTGGACCCCAGGCCCTTCTTATGAGCCATTGGGATCCTCCTGCTCCTTGCCGCCGCCTCGCGCGGCGGCAGGTGTTGGGGAGGTAGTGGGGGTGGGCTTAGCGGCACGCGGCTTGGCGGTGGCCTTGACCGCCGCCGGCTTGGCAACCGCGGGCTTGGCAACTGCGGGCTTGGCAGCCGCAGGCTTGGCGGCGACCGGCTTGGCGGTGCTCTTCGCGGCAGCCTCCTTGGCGGCTGAGCCCATCGAGATGTCGGTGACCTCGATCCGCGTCAACTCCTGGCGGTGGCCGGTGCGGCGCTTGTAGCCGCGCTTGGGCTTGAACTTGAACACGCGCAGCTTCTCGCCGCGCTCGTGCGCGACGATCTTCGCCGTGACGTTCACCTTCTTCAGGCCGGCAGCGTCGAACACGGCGTCATCGGAGCGGTACAGGATCGGCTCGAGCGCGACGCTTGAGCCCTGCTCGGCGGCAAGGCGCTCCACGAGCAGGGTTTGACCCCGCTCGACGCGGTACTGCTTGCCGCCTGTCTTGACGATCGCGTACATATGCTCTCTTACTCCGAGGTTGCCTCTGCCTTGGCAGTCGAACGGCGCCGTCCGCCTCTGCGGCCGCGGCGCCGAGGCTTGGATTGTAGGTCATCCTCGCCGGCCTCGTCCGGCGCCTGCTCCGGGGCCTGCGGCGGCTCGATGTCAGCCACCGGCTCCGCGTGCTCTTGCGAGCTCGGTTGCAACGACTCGATCGCGGCGGGGCGCTCCACCGGCTTGGAGCTGCGCCTGCGTGGCCGTCTGGCGGCCGGACGCGCCGCGGGTCGCGGAGCGGGCCGGATCACCTCGCCGGACTCGTCGAGCAGCAGCGCGGAGGCAGCGGTGCGCCCGACCGTCTCGATCCGCACCATGCGCTTCTCCCCGACGTGACGTGCGGCGCCCGCGATCGAGATGATGTAGCCGTCGAGCTTGGCCACCGCGTCGTCCACGTCGTACATGTGCGGCTCCACGATGTCCACGAGCACCTCGTCGCCCTCGCGGAACGGCAGCGCGCGTTCTTCGACCTCCTCGCGCGTCCCCTGGAAGGTGATCGCGAAATGATCGAGCACGAGCCCTTCGGAGCCCTCGAAATGAAACGAGCGCCCCGTCTGCGCCTCGAGCGCATGCAGCACTCGCGAACCCTGTCCGGTGAACTGGGCGGTGACGCGTGGGTTGATCTGCACCAGGAACGCCTCCGCGTCGGGGTGCTCGACGACGACGTCGCGCAACCTGCGCTCGAATTCGATCGCGATCGTCTCCTCTGAGCGGATCACGCCCTCCCCGCTGCACGTCGGACACGGGCGGCTCATGATCTCGCGCACGCCCTCGNNCGGTCACGTTCTGGCGGGTCATCTCAACCAGTCCGAGCCGCGAGAGCTCCGCCGTGAAGGTCTTCGTGCGATCCTCGTCGAGCGTCCTGCGCAGCGTCTTCATCACGGCGTCGCGATTGCGCGCGCGCGCCATGTCGATGAAGTCGATCACGATGATCCCGCCGATGTCGCGCAGACGCAGCTGATTGACGACCTCCTCCGCGGCCTCCAGATTTGTCTTGGTGATCGTTTCCTCCAGGCCCGCGCCCTTCCCGCGTCCGATGAAGCTGCCCGAGTTCACGTCGATCACGGTGAGCGCCTCGGCGTAGTCGATCATCAGGTAGCCCCCGCTCGGGAGATCCACCCGCCGCGACATGACCCCGTCGATCGCCTCGGTCACCTTGTAGGCGTCGAGCAGCGGCTCGGGCCCCTCCCACAGCTCGACGCGCTCGACGAGCTCGGGGGCGGTGCGCGCGAAGAACGACACGAGACGGCGATGCTGCTGCTCGTCGTCCACGATCGCCCGCTCGAAATGCTCGGAGAAGATGTCGCGCACCACCCGCACCGACAGGTCGGCCTCCTGGAAGACCATCGCCGGCGCCTGGGTGTCCTGCACGCGCTTGCACAGCACCTCGTGCAACTTGTGCAGGTAGAGCAGCTCGCGTTCGAAATCCGCCCGCTGCGCGCCGTGGGCGGCGGTGCGGATGATCGCGCCCCCCTGCCCGATCTCGAGCTTGGCCGTCTCGCGGCGCAACCGCTCGCGCTCCTTGTCCTCCAGGCGCCGCGACACGCCGACGCCCTCGCCGGTGGGCGCGTACACCATGTAGCGCCCGGCGATGGTCACCTCCATCGACAGACGCGCCCCCTTGGTCTTCAGCGGGTCCTTGACGACCTGCACCACGATCTCCTGCCCGGGCTGGAGCAGGTCGGCGATCTTGCCCCCCCCTCCGCGTCCGCGCCTGGGCGCCTCCACGCCGGGGAGCACGATCTCATCGACGTGCAGAAACCCGTTCTTCTCAAGGCCTATGTCCACGAACGCCGCCTCCAAGCCTGGGAGCACGTTGTCGACCTTGCCCTTGTAGATGTTCCCGACGATCGAGCGCCCTCCGCGACGCTCTATGTAGAGCTCAGCTATCCGATAGTCGGCTCCGGGGCGGGCGGGCGGGCGGGCGCCCGATCCCTTGCGGCCGCGCCCGGCGGGACGTGAGGCGCCGGGGGTGCCGGCCGCCTCCAAAAGCGCCACGCGCGTCTCCGCGCGATCGACGCTGACAAGTACTTGCTTTCTCAATTTGATCCAGTCTTTCGGTATGTGTGTTGGCCCAGCCCTGGGCGAGGGGAGCCCCGGCCGGTGCGGCCAGGGTCCCGCCCAAGGGGCCGGTGCTCGCCGAGTCCCAAGCGGATAGGCGCCGGACCTGTGCGGTCACGGGCGCTGCCTTGGCTGGTTGTTGGGGATCGGCGTACATCTGTCTAGTAGCGGTAAACGCGGCCCTTCATCGCCTGTGAGGCGCCTGCTTGAACGTAGATCGATTGCAATAGACCCACGGCCAACAGTGTCGTTATGACCGACGAGCCGCCATAGCTCATGAGCGGTAGCGTGACGCCGGTGATGGGCATTATCCCAACCGACATCCCCACGCTCACGAACACCTGGAACATCAGCATAGCCACAACCCCGGCGGCCACCAGCGAGCCGAACAGGTCCTTGGCCATCGTGAGTATGCGCAGCGTGCGCCATATGAGCAGCGCGTAGAGGGACAGCACGAGCGCCGCGCCGACGAAGCCGTACTGCTCGCCTACCGCGGCGAAGATGAAATCGGTGTCGTCCTCCGGCACGTAGTTGCCCTTGATCTGAGTCGAGTTCACGCCACGGCCGGTCTTCTGTCCGGCGCCGATCGCCACCTTCGACTCCTCCTGCTGATAGGCGCCCTTCTTTTTGGGGTCGCTCGACGGGTGCAGGAAGGCCGTCAAGCGTTCCATCTGGTAGGGCTTGAGCACGTGCACGCCGGCCGCCGGCGCCGCCACGAGCACGAAAGCGCCCGACACGGCGACCAGCGCGACCAGCGCCGTCAACTGCCGCCACGAGGTGCCCGCGACGAACAGCAGCATGAACGCGATCGCCATGTACACCAGGCCCGAGCCGAGGTCGGGCTGGGCGATCACGAGCATCGCGGGCACGAGCGCCACGAGCATCACGCGAGCTGTCGTGTCCAGATCGCGCAGGCGCCTGGAGCGGTTGACCACGAAGGCCGACAGCGCGAGGATCAAGAGCACCTTGCCAAGCTCGGACGCCTGGAAGGAGAAGAGCGGGAATTCGATCGCGCGCTGGGCGCCCAGCGCGGTCTTGTGGCCAAGCGCGAGCACCGCGAGGATGCTCAGCATCAGCGCCCCATAGATGCCATACATGAGATGGCGCAGGCGCGAGTAGTCCACGCGCGACAGCACCACCATCAGCACCAGCCCGACGATCAGATAGGTCGCCTGGCGATCCACGTAGTAGCGCGGCTGGCCCGGCACGAATTTGCGCGTGGCCACGCGGAGGGTGACGATCGAGCAGATCCCGAGGCCGATCGTGGCGAGCGTCAGCAGCGGGTCGAGTGGCAGACGCAGCGTGCGGGCGCCGTGGACAGGGGTCTCATCGGGCACCTCGATCGGACTCATGGCGGTTGACGTCATAGGGTCTTGGAGGAGCCGGCGACGAACTTCTCGGGCTGGTTGAACCACTTCGAAGCGATCAGCCGCGCGATCGGGGCGGCTGTTTCGGCGCCGAACCCGCCCTGTTCGACGGTCACCGTGATCACGATCGGATGGGTGGGGTCGGCGATGTAGCACATGTACCACGACTGGTCTACCTTGCCTGTGTGCTGGGCGGTGCCAGTCTTCCCGTACACGGGATGTTGCGTCTGGTTCCAGCCCCTCCACACTTCGAAGGAGGTCCCGCCCGGCTGGCTGGCGGCGTCGTGGATGCCTTCCATCACGAGGCTCAGATTGGAGTAGTTGAGGTGCACGTAACCGGCCGGCTGGGAGCTGAGGCTCTGCACCAGTCCGCCTTTGGAGTCGTCGATCTCCATGCCCAGGTGGGGCCGCACCACGGTCCCGTGGCCTTCGTGCATGTAGGCGTTGGCGAGCGTCGAGTAGGCCACCGCCATCTGCAGCGGGTCGGTCAGCAGGTCGCCCTGTCCGACGGCGAGCTGCATGTCGTCGCCGACGCTCCACGGTCGTATTTCGGCGACATAGCCGCACGAAGAGACATGCTTTGCGCGCTCGCACTCTTCCTCTTCGCGGTCGCGCTTGGCTCGCCACTCAGGATCCGGCACGACGCCCGGAAACTCTTTGGGCAGGTCGATGCCGGTTTCCTGTCCGACGCCCAGGCGGTGGGCCATGTTCTGGATGATGTTGCCGTGACTGTTGGCGCGTTCGCCGGTTTGGAAGAAGTAGGTGTCCGAGGAGACCTTCAACGCTTCCACGAGATCGCGAGGGCCGTAGTCGGTGTGGCCGGAGTTGCAGAACTTCTCTTTGCCGGCTTCGATGCACGAGCCGCCGCCGAACGCTTCGCCGGGCGTGATCACGCCGGCTTCCAACGCGGCCATCGCCGTGATCGGCTTGAAGGTCGATCCGGTCGGATAGGCGCCTTGTGTTGCCCTGTTGAACAGTGGGCCGCCGCCCGCTTCGTTGACGCCGATCAGGGCTTCCCATTGTGAGGGGGTTAGCGGTTTGGCGAACACGTTGGGGTTGAAGCTTGGGTAGGAGCCGGTCGCGAGGATTGCCCCGTTGCGAGGATCCATTGCCATATACGCCGCTCCGTTGGCGGGCTTGCCGCCCGCCCTGGCGATCGCGATGCCTTCGCGCAGCCCCTTTTCGCCCTCCTGCTCGAGGCCGAGGTCGAGCGAGAGGCGCAAACTATGACCCGCCTTGGGCGGCACGATCCCCAACTTCGTCGGCTCGGCTTCGCCGAACGCGTTGACCTGGACGGGGCGCGCACCGGGCTTGCCGCGCAGGTAGCGGTCGTAGAAGTACTCAAGTCCTTCCTGGCCGACGACCGTGCCCTGCTGCACACCGCGAAATGCAGCCTGCTTCAGCTGTTCCGTGCCGACCTGGCCGACGTAGCCGAGCACCTGCGCCGCCAGTTCGCCGTACGGGTAGTGCCTGATCGACACCTGTTCCTGGCGGACGCCGGGAAAGTCGTTGTGGCGCTCGGCGAGCAGCGTCAGCGCGGCCGCTCCAGCGTCGGTCTTGACCGTGACCGGAGCGTACGGGAGCACGACTATCCCGGCGATCACGCGTTCGTCGATCTGCCTCGGGCTCAAGCCGATCACGGGCGCCAGGCGATCGTAGAGGTGGCGCAGCTTCACCGCCGAGCGCGGCAGCGGCGGGATCGGCACGTGGCGCAGGCGCGCCTGTCGCTCGAGCGCTGCGAGCTCGGCTCGCTGGCTCGCGGTTGCGTGCCGTTTCGAGTTGCGCAGGTCCTCTTCGAACGCCTTCAGCCGTTCCTTGGCAAGCGCGTATTCGCCGCCGGCCTGGGCCACCGCCGCCTGGTAGGTGGCGGCCTCTTCCTTGACCGACGCCGGCAGCGCGCTCGGCAGGATCTGCACGGCGTTGGTCACGTTGCTCGTCACGATCGGCGTGCCCGTGCGATCGAGGATCTCCCCGCGCGGAGCCGCTATCGGCAGGTTGCGCTGGTCGTTGGCCTGGGCCTGCTGGACGTACTGTTCGCCGCTGAGCACCTGCAGGTACCACAGGCGGAAGAAGATGATCCCGAACATCACGAGCGCGATGCTGCCCAGGATCGCCACCCGCAGCGCAAGCTGGGGCGAGACGGGTGTGCGCGGCTCGTTGGGCTTCAAGCGCTCGATGCTGCTCACCGGGCGCCTCCCCTGCTCTGGGACAGCGGGCTGAGGCCGCCCGTCGTGTAGGCGCGGCGGCGGCGACGGCGTGGATCGTCGGGCAGGGCGCCCACTACGCAGCGACGAACGAGCGCCCACATCGGCAACGCGACGACCGTGTCCACGAGCACGCCGACCACGATCTCGCGCAGCAGCTCGAGGCTCACCGGCGCATCCACGCCCAGCAGGAACTCGATCACCGAGTAGCCGACCATCGCCGCCGTCGCGGCGGTCGCCCCGACGAACAGAGGCGTGAGAGCCGCCTGCGGATCGCGCAGCTCACGCAGGCGACCGGCCCAGTAGCCGATGATCGTGAACGTCAGCGAGGTCACGCCGAGCATCTGCATAAGCGCCAGGTCGATCAGCAGGCCGACACAGAACCCGGCGACGGCGCCGATCATGGAACCGCACAGCAGGCCCGTGAACGCCACCAGCAGCGGCGAGAGGTCGACGCTGACCCCGAACACCGGCACCTCGGAGACGACGCTGATCTGAACGAACACGATTACGACCGACAGCACCGCCACGCGCCACACGAGCGATCCCGGAAGCCACGCCGCGCCGGTCTCGGCGCGCGCGCGTCGAGAGGCGCCCATCGATGAGGCTGCCCGCCGCCTCGTCACCCGCCCGCTCATCACCCGCCGCCTTCCGCCTGGACGACCTGGCCGCCCTGGGCTTCTTCTTCTGGGCTCACCTGGCGCGCGGGCGTGAGACTGGCCGCCAGATTGCTCACCGACGCGGCACGCGATCCGGAGGTGTAGGTGAGCACCTGCACGTCTTCGAGGCTGTGCAGGTCTGCGAGCGGACTCACCTCCACGGACTTGAAGCCACTCTGTTCGTTGACCGAGGTGACCTGGCCGATCGGGATTCCCTTCGGATAGAGCGAGTCGCCACGGCTTGAGATCGTGCCCGCCGTCACCACATAGTCGCCTGGCACGGGCGAGGTGGTCGAGGGCTGATAAATCTGCATCAGCAGGCGCCCCGGTTCCCCCACCTCAGGCTGCACCAAGCCCACCGCTCCGGTGGCGCTGAGCTTCGCCGTGACTTCCACTTCGCTGTCGGTGATCAGGCTCACAACCGCCCCGTCGGAGGCAACCCACGTCACCTTGCCGATCAGCTGTTCGTCGGCGATCACGGGATCGTTGACGCGCACCCCCGAGGAGGAGCCGTGGTCGATCGTGATCGTCGAATACCAGATGTTCGGCGACTGGAAGATGACCGTCGCCGTGACCGGGCGGTAGTTGGAGATGCTGAGCGCGTTGTCGAGGTGGTAGAGCTTCAACAACTGTTGGTAGGAGACTTCGTTGGACTGCTTGGTCGTCAATTGCTTGCGTACCGTGGCGAGCTGCTTGCGCAATTCGGCATTCTGGCTCTTGGCTTTCAAGGTGCTGCCAAACCAGCCGAACAGGTCGCGCACCGGCTTCAGGGCCTTGTTGGCGCCATCCTGGATCGGCGACACCACGGTCAAAAAGCCGCGTTGCACCGAGTGCAGCTCACCGCTCGGGGCCTCGCCGAAGTAGGCGGTCAGCAGTATCAGGGAGAGCACGACGAGCA
>PLYX01000104.1:0-159 GCA_003151895.1 Solirubrobacterales bacterium | reverse complement strand
TCAGCGGCGACTCCGCCAGATGCGCAGGCATCTGTGTCTCCTCACGCAGGCGCTGGTCGAGCCCCTGCAGCAACGCGCCTCCACCGGCGAGCATGATCCCACGATCCATGATGTCCGAGGCAAGCTCGGGCGGGGTGCGGTCGAGCGTCTCCTTCACCG
>PLYX01000281.1 GCA_003151895.1 Solirubrobacterales bacterium | reverse complement strand
CACGCCGATTCACACCGCGAGCAAGGAGGACGCCCGAATACCCGTCACCGTGTAACCATCACACCCGGACCGCCGCCGCGAACTTCCACGGCGAACGGGACAACCTCGCCAGCCGAGTGCCTCCTGCGAGGTGGTGCCGCGGCACCGCTCACGGGCCTTGAACGCCTTTTCGAACGTTTCGGCGGTGAGTTCCAGCGCTAGCTGCGTGTCGCCGGTTTCGTACTTGAAGTAGCGTCGGATGCGCGGGTTGTACGCCAGGTAGAAGCGAGGGAAGTCCCTCGGATGCGCCGCTCCTGATCGCATGAGCCCCCTTCGGGTAACGGGCCAGATGCCGAGCCGGCCCACCTTCCCACAGTAGCCACATCGAGTGCCATTCCGATGGTTTCAGAAACTTTAGGTCACTAGACGGGACGGATTCGGCCCAGCCGCATCTATATAGGTAGTGACGCGCATCTGACGCCGGCGTCGCGCGCCACCTAGCAGTCACTCAAACGAAGGAGCGAGAGATGAGCTTTGGTGGTGTCAGGACCCTGCGCCGGGTGTGGCGGGGCGTGCTCGTGGCGATCGCGCTATGCGCGGTGCCGCTGGCGCTGCCCTCGGCTGCGTCGGCGACGACCGTGAACTTCTGCGGCAAGACCTACGGCGGGAACGAATACTGCAACCAAGGGCATTCCCACAGCATCTATTGGATCGAAGCCCAGGCATCCGCGGACGCGTTCTGTGTCATGCGGGCAACCGAAGGGTGGCCAGGCGCAGCGTCTGCGGGCGAATACTGCGGCTCCTACGAATCGGGTGGCTACGTCTTCCAGGAATTCTTCGGCTACAGCGGCTACGCCCAAACGCACAACAAGCACTCCTATGCGGTGTCGGCCTCGCCGGCGTTCAACTACTCATGACAGGAGACACGCGATGAAGCGGCCAATACGTCGAAGAACTCGGGTGCGTGCTCAGGTGGCACTGGCTGCAGTGGCACTTGCCTTGACCGTGTCCGGGACCGCGGTGTACACGGCGGCTTCCGGGTCGCCATCGAGCACCGGAGCACGGTCGCGTGCGGCGGCGCTCGCGCCGGCTGAGCGCTTCGCGCTGTTGCGCGAGCCGCCCGGCCAGGCGCCAGCCGCGAACCTCGTGGCGGCGGTGCGCAGGGCGCCGGGGCAGTTCGGCCTGCAGATCGCGGGTGCGAGGTACGCGCCTTCGAGCGGGGCTTGGCTGATCCCGGGTGCCGGCTGGATGTGCATCGCAACCACCGACAGCGAAGGGCTCGGGATGAGCTGCGCAACGGCCGCAAGCGCCGAGGCGGGCAAGCTCGCGTTCGTCGTCCGAGAATCGCGCGGTGAAGGCGCCACCGTCGTCGGCGTTGCGCCTGACGGTGAGAGCGAAGCCGCTGCCCGCGACTCCGGCGGGGCGGTCGTGGCCGGCGGCGCGGTGCACGAAAACACCTACAGGCTCGCCGGCGATCGGATCGCACGCACCAGCCTGAGCGGACCGGCTGGCGTGCTCGGTGCGGGGGCGGGTGAATGAGCCGGCCGGATCGCACGGGCCGCGAGCCCGGGGGCGGCAGTCCCGCGCCCCCGGGCGTGCCGGGGGTCGGCACCCATGCGCTCGAGCGGCGAGCTGGCGGCACGCTAGAGCGCGTCCAGCACTTGGTGCCGGACGTAAGCTGACGGGAAGCCAACGTCGCGCTGGCGGTGCTCGAGTGCCATCTGATCAGGCGACCGCCGGTGGCGGCGCACGCGGCACCGGTCGCGTGCGGGTGCTGGTCGCCGACGCCCAGCCGATGTATCTGGAAGCGCTCGAGCGCGCGATCAGGGAGTGGCCGGAGTTCGAGCTCGTCGGCGTCGTGGGCGCCGAGGAGTTTCTTGGTGAGCTGCGGCGCGTCCAACCTGACGTTGCGCTGGTCGATCCCGACGCGCTCGGGAGCAACGACACCGCTGCCGTGCTGGACCTCGCGGGCGGGCGCACACGCCTGCTGTTCCTCTCCGCGGACCCCGATCCGACCGCGATCTATCGGGCGATCGAGTGCGGCGTCGCCGGCTACCTGTCCAAGGACTGCGATGCGCAGGAGCTCTGCCACGCGATCAGTGCGGCGGCGCGCGGTAGGGACGTCCTCTCTGCGGCCGTGCAGCCCTCGCTGGTCAAGGAGATCCGCCTGCGCGGACGCGAGGAACGCCCGTTCCTCAGCGAACGCGAGCACGAAGTCCTCGTCCTGATCGCCGGTGGCATGAGCGCCCCCGAGATCGGACACCGCCTCATGATCAGCACCGCGACGGTCAAGACCCACCTGCACCACATCTACGAGAAGCTCGGCGCGCACGAGCGCGCCGCGGCGGTGAGGGAGGCGATGCGGCGGGGGTTGATCGAGTAGCCGACCAGCGCAGCAGCGTGGCTTGGTCCAGATCGACACCGGACGGCTCGCCGAGCGGGTCCCGCGAGACGCCCGATCGCACTATGGGTGCGACCTGGCGTTGGGGGAGAGTGCGGGCAAGAGCTCAAGTCAGCGAGAGCATTGGAGGCAAGACCATGCCGTCGGGCACCAGCACCGACACGGAGCACCTTCGAGTCTGCGATGAGATCGACCTGCCCCGCGCCGCGCAGACCGTTCACGCGCACGCCGAGCGCAGCGACAGCTACCCGATCATCGTCACCCGCTCGCTCGCCCAAACCGTCGAGCGGCTCGCCGAGCTCGCCGGCGACGCGCAGCTGGCGATCATCACCGACCACACCGTCGACGCGCTACACGGCGATCAGCTCCGCCGCGCGCTCCTGGAGGCGGGGATCGCACACCAGACGTACTCGTTGCCGGCCGGCGAGAGGAGCAAGTGCCTCACCCAGGCCTCTCGTCTATGGGACTGGCTCGCCGCCAGCACGATCGAACGACGCGACTTCATCGTCACCTTCGGTGGCGGGGTGATCAATGACACCGGCGGCTGGGTCGCCAGCGCCTACATGCGCGGCCTGCCGTATCTCAACCTACCAACCACTCTCCCTTGCGCAGGTCGATGCGGCCATGGGCGGGAAGGTCGCTGTGGACCACCAAACCGCCAAGAATCTCCTGGGCGCCTTCTACCAGCCCGCCGGGGTCGTCTCCAACGTTGCTTTCCTCGCCACCCGCGACCGAAGACAGCTCGCGTCGGGGCTGGCGGAGTCGATCAAGAAGGCCGTGATCGCCTCGCCCGCCTATTGGGAGCTAATCGAGCAGAACGCCGAGGCGATCATGGCCAGGGATCTCGACGTGCTCGAGCACGTCGTGCACGGCGCCGCGGCGATCAAGACGGTGCTGGTTGAACGCGACCCCTACGAGGACGATCTGCGCCGACCGCTGAACTTTGGTCACACGATCGGACATCCGCTGGAGACCGTCAGCGGGTACGGCAACCTCCTGCACGGTGAGGCCGTCGCGTTCGGGATGATCGTCGAGAGCCGGATCGCCGTCAACCGCGGCCTGCTCGCGCCGGCGGTGCTCGAACGACTGATCGCGCTCCTCGAGCGCGTCAACCTCCCGACGAACTCCGACCAGCTGCCCGTCGCGGTTGACACGCAGAGCGTGCTCGAGGCGATGGCGATCGTCGAACGGATCCGCGCCGGCAGCCTGCGCTACGTGCTGCCAGTCGCCTTCGGTGAGACGCTGATCGCCGACGACATCAGCCAGGAAGAGGTGCGGGTCGCTTTGAGCGAATGCGGTCTCGGCACACCGGCGGCGGCTTAGCCTTGGCAGCCGGCGCCTGGTCTCGCGAGCGCCGACCGCGCTCGTGGGGCGGCGCAATTCACGGCCGAGCGCGACTGGTCTATGCGTCCTCGGCTTGAGGTCGCCCCCCGGCGCGGGCTACGCCTTGGCGTTGGCAGCGGCCAACTTCTGCACAGCACGGCGATCGAGCTTTCCGCTCGGGCTAAGTGGGAACGTGTCGACGTTCAGCACCCGGTTGGGGACCATGTGCGATGGCAAGCGCTGGCCGAGGAACGAGCGGACGTCTGGTGTCTTTGCCCGCTGACCCTCGTGGCGGTGCACGACGACGGCCACAAGCATTGGTGCGACAGGCCCGTCCACCTTCACGACGACTGCGTCGTCGACCGCCGGATGCTCACGCAGGGCATGCTCAATCTCTCCCAGCTCAATGCGAAAGCCACGCAGCTTCACCTGATCGTCTGCCCGCCCAACATACTCGAGCTCGCCGTCCCGGCGTTCGAGTGCGAGATCACCCGAGCGGTAACAGCGCGTTGGCGACCCGTCAATCGCTAGCGACACGAACCGCTCAGCGGTCAACTCCGGCCGGTCGAAGTACCCCGTGGCTACGCCCTCACCCGACAGCCACAACTCTCCTACGTCACCCTTTCGCACTGGACGGCGGGCATCGTCGAGCAGAAAACAGCGGAGATGCGGGAGCGGACATCCGATCGGGGTCGCGCCGTCCGCGTCGAGGTCCGCGCTATCGAGGCGCTTCCACGTGGCGTGCACCGTAGTCTCGGTTATCCCGTACATGTTGATCCACGCCGGCGCTGCGGTCGGAGCAGCAGCGAGGAAGTTCCGAATTGCGCTCCGGTCCAATGTCTCGCCGGCGAAAATGACATAGCGCAGTGCGAGTTGCGGAGCTCCAGCTCTCACGTACGCCGCCGAGACGTGACGAAAGATCGATGGAACCTGGTTCAGGACGGTGACCCGCTGCTCTGCCAGAAGCTGAACGAACGCGTCCGGAGATCTCGCCACATCAGCGGGCACAGCTACAGCCGTGCCACCGGTCACGATCGACATCCACATCTCCCAAACAGAGACATCAAAGCTGTGAGATGTAAAGAGGCTCCAGCGATCTTCCGGGCCGACATCGAAGAACGGCAGCGCGCAGTCCAACAGCGCAATGACATTCTGGTGGGTCACCATGACCCCCTTCGGCCGCCCGGTTGAACCAGAGGTGTAGATGATGTATGCCAGGTCAGCGACGCTGGCGGCAATCTCCGCGTCATGCTCGACGTCATCATTGCCAGCCTCGAGCTCGCCAAGCTGGATGAGCGGCACGCCGTCAGGAAGTGGCGTTGGGTCATCGCAAAGAACGCAACACGGTCTTGAATCCTCACACATGAAACGGAGGCGGTCGGGTGGATAACCGCTGTCCATCGGAACATATGACGCCCCCGCCTTGAGGATGCCGAGCATCCCGAGCAGTACCGGCGAACCGCGTTGCACGGACAGTCCCACGCGATCGCCGGGACAGACGCCCCAGGCCCGCAACCCTCGCGCGATACGACTCGAGCGTTGATCGAGCTCGCCGTAGGTCAGATCGCCCCCGGCGTCGCTAACCGCGACCCTGCTCCGATACAGAGTCGCCGCTGCGGCGAAACGGTGGACAAGGGAGCCGCAGTGCTTCTTGCCAGCCATCTCGAGCAAGGGTGCCGGCTCGCGCGGGCGCGAGGCATCGGCCGTATGGAGGATTGGTGTGGCCGATGCGTCCCCCCGACCACGGGCCTATGGGGACTGACGGTCAACCCACGAACCCCACAACCGAGCTCGACGGCATAGCCGAGACCGTCGAGTCCCGGGCGCGACTGGAGCCTGGCCGCTGGGTCATCCAGTTGGGTGATACCCCGGAAAGCCGTGGTGGCTGAGGATCCGGCCGTACACGACTTCAGCGGGAGACGGATGGCAGCTATGGCGATAAGAACGGTCGCGCAGGTAACCGATGACGCTACTGCCGCGCTTGATGCAGCGGGCTGTCTGACACCGCGGGCCGACGCGGTCACACTCGTGGCAGCCGCACTTGGGTCCAGGGTTTCCGACCTGCCGGAACGAGGAGGTGACCCGGTGCCAGACGCGCTTGCGTGTGTGATTGACGAACGGGTCGCCCGTCGGCGCAACCGCGAGCCCCTCGCCTACATCATCGGTTGGTGTCGATTTCGCGGCCTCGAGCTGGCGATCGATCACCGCGCACTGATTCCTTATCCATATACCGAACCGTTGGTGGATATCGCTGTGCAACTGCCCAACGAAGCACGCGTTCACGACGTCGGCACAGGATCGGGGGCGATCGCTCTCGCCACGAAGGCCGAGCGCCCCGACCTGATCGTGAGTGGCTCGGACCTTGTCCCCGGAGCCATCGAGGTCGCCAACTCGAACGCACGAAGGCTCGAGCTGGACGTCGAGTTCACCGTCGCGCGGGGACTGCCCCGCGGGGAATTTGACCTGGTCGTGGCCAACCTGCCCTACATAGACGAGGAGCGCCGTACGGTCGAGCTCCCCCCCGAGGCCGACCATCTGCCGCACGTCGCGGTGTTTGCCGGCGGGGCCGATGGCCTCGACGTGATCCGCGAGTTCCTTGCCGACGCGCCACGCGACCTCAGACCTAGATCGGTGGGTAGCTCACAGCCGCTGGCGCGCCGGAGTTCGGTTCATCGTGTGTTAGCGGTCGGCTTCTAACGACAGAAACCCCCGCATTCGTGGGGGGGTTTCTGTCCGAGCTGACTGTCACTGTTCCGGTTGCGATGAGTAACGGTGACAGCGTCACGACGTCTCACCCAGGGGGTGATCGTCGTTAACCCTGCCAGGGGCCCCGGACGGATCGAGTTTCGCGCTGATGATCCGTCGCTGGCGCCGTATGCCGGACTGGCTGTCTCAGGCGAGCTGTGCCGCGGCCTGCGGCTGGTGGAGCTGATCGACGCGGAGCTGGCCGCGGTGGATCGGGTGGCGGCGGTCAAGCAGCGCCGGCGGGGGCTCTCGCCGGGCGGGGTGACGGTCGCGATCGCCGAGGCGCAGCTGACAGGCGCGGAGTGCTTCGATGACATCGAGGATCTGCGCGCGGACCGGGCGGGCGCTGAGCTGCGGGCGGTGTCCGCCACCCCGTCGGCGTCGACCGCCCGGCAGCTCGCGTACCGGTTCAAGCTCACGCATATCCGTGCGATCGAGCGGGCGGTGGCGCGTTGCGGCAACGAGCTTGACGTGCGGCTCGGCCGCGACGCGGGCCTGGATGTGACGTTCGATCTGGACGCGACCGAGAGCAAGGTGTACGGCCGCAAGAAGCGGGGGACCGGACGCACCCGCCAGGGGCATCTGGCGTACAACAGCTATGTGGTCACGTGGGCGCAGCGCGGACGCGGGCTGACCAGCGAGCTGAAGGGCGGCAATCAGGCGCGGATCAAGGCGGCCGAGTCCGATCGGATGATCGGCCGCGCGGAGCGGCTGCTGGCAGCCGGGCATGGGCGGGTCACGGTCCGCGGCGACTCGGGCTTCTACGCGGTCGAGCTGATGATGAGCTTGCGCAAGCGGGGGATGCGGTTCACGTTCTCCGCAACCCGCACCTCGCTGATGTGGTCAAAGCTCGCTGAGATCCCCGAAAACGCGTTCAAGGACGCGATCGATATGCGCGGCGCGCAGGTCGCCGAGATCCCGTTCACCCCCGAGGGCTGGAAGCACGAGCGCTTGCGGCTGATCGTCCGCCGCGTGCCGGTCACCGCCGCTGAGCTGCTCGCCGGCAGCCCGAAGGCGAGACGGCGCAAGACGATCGCGCCCGAGCAGCTACAGATGGTGCTCGACGGGCAGCTCGACTCGACCTACGCCTACTCCTTCATCGTCACCGACATTCCCGCCGAGGAGCTGAGCGCCGTCGAGGTCGAGCACTTCCACCGCCAGCGCGCGCAGATCGAGGAGCGCTTCAAGGACCTCAAACTCGGCCAGGCGCTTCGCCACCTCCCCTCCGGCAAGCTCGCCGCCAACCGCCTGTGGCTGTGCTGCGCGCTGCTGGCGTTGAACATAACCGCGTGGGTGTGCGACATCAGCCCCGCCGCCGGCGCCTCCGGCAACGCGCCCGAGGACACGCCGCTGCGCCGTCACGCCAAGACGCTACGGCGGATCCTGTTCTGCGTCCCCGGCCGGATCGTGCGGACCGCCCGCCGGATCATCGTGCGGCTCCCCGAGGGCTTCCCGCACTACGAGCTCTTCAACGCCACCTACCACGCCGCGCTCACGCTCCGCGGCCCATAGCACCCCGGCCGGGACCCCTCCGAAGACCAGCACCCGCCGCGCCGCCCCGGCTCACCGACCCCGCAAACGGTCGGCCGCACGCTCGAGACACCCTCCCCAGCAGCAGACAGTCACCCGCGGGCGACCATCACCCCGTCACGGGCACACCTCACGACCACGCACCACCGTTGACCAGCCACATCACCAGCCGTGACGCCCAAACGCAGGCTTACTCACCGAATTAGGTCAGAGTGGCCCTGGAGCACTCCCGATCGCAAACCGACGCGATCCATGCGCTGCTGAGCGAGCCCGAGACGTTCGGAAATGACTGGAACCGGTTCACCGTTGGCCTGGTCCCCTAGCCGGAGCCGCAGGTCTCCACGACCGGCGGGCCGCCGACGACCAAAAGCTTTTGCGCCCGGCAGGCGGGGTGGCTTGAGGAGAAACGAAGCACGGCGGCAGGGAACCTACGGCTGCGCTCTTGGCGAGCAATTGATGTATTCTGAAATATCAGAGCATGGCAAGCATTTCCGGACTCCTGCGCGACGAGGTCTACGAGGCCATCAAGAAGGACATCCTCGCCGGGCGACTAGCGCCAGACGAGAAGGTTCACGAGGCCCAACTGGCCGAGCATTACAAGACGAGCAAGACCCCAGTGCGCGAGGCGCTCAATCGCTTGGTTCAAGAGGATCTCGTGGTGGTTTTCCCGCGCATGGGCTACGTCGTAGCCCCCGTGACCCTGGAAGACGCTCAGTCCGTGCTCGACTTTCGAGCGATCCTCGAGACAGCTGGCATCGAGCTCGCCGCCCGGTACGCGACCGAGGCAGAACTCGCCCAAATCACGGCCATGGCCGACCTGGACGTTCGCCCCGGCGATCGCGACTCCTACGGCGACTTCTTCGCACAGAACCGGCTCTTTCACCTCACCGTCGCCGGAGCTTCTCGTAACCCGCACCTCGTCGACGCGATCGCCCGCCTCTTCGACAAGATCGATCGGCTCCTGCGCTACCGGCTCGAGCTGGACGGATCCAGTTGCCAACGCATGCGCGATGAGCACCGAGCTGTCGCCGACGCACTGCGGGCCCGAGATCCTGCTGCGGCACGCCAGTCCCTTCTGCTGGGCTTGGATCAGACCAAGCAGGAGGTCTTGACCGCTTTGATCAGCGACGTACCCGATCGTGCGCGCGACGGTGCAGCCTCCCTGGGCGGTCCGCCACAGACAGAGCCGCGCTTGATCCGCTCGCGCGCTGGTCGGGCATGACTCCGACTCGATCACAGGGCAAAGCGCGCACGCGGCCTACGGGCTACCGGCCCGCGGGTTCACGCGCCGCAACGATCACCGAGATCCGCACGACCGTGGTCAACGTTCCGCTCGTAGCGCCCTACCACTGGGTGGCCGGTCTCAACCACGGCTTCACCAAGGTGATCGTCGAGGTGGACACCAGCACCGACGATGTCACGGGGCTCGGCGAGGCCGGCAACTGGAGGCATGCCGCCCTGATCGACGAGGAGCTCGCTCCCCGGCTCATCGGACTCTGCGCGACCGACCTTCGCGAATGCTGGCGCTCCGCGGTCCCGCCGGTCGAGACGCTCTACAACGTCGAGGGTCTCGACATCGTCCGAGCCTACGGAGCGATCGAGATCGCGCTGTGGGACATCCGAGCAAAGCTCGCCGGCGTTCCCCTCTACGAGCTCCTTGGAGGCGCAGCACGCAAACGCATTCCCTTCACCGAGTACTTCGCCGGCCGCGAGCGCGTCGGCGACGCCGGAGGAGAGCGCACGCCCGAGGAGATCGCGGCCTACTGCGAAGCGATGGTGAAGAACTACGGGTCCCCCTCCTTCGAGGGAAAGGTCGGGTACATCGACCTAGACACGGATGTCGCGATCGCTCGCAACGTGCGTGAAGCCATCGGCCCAGACCGCATGCTGCGACTCGACGCGAACATGGGCTGGCGGCTACCAACAGCACGAATTGCGTTAGACCGGATCGCGCCGTTTGACATCGCGAACGTGGAGGATCCCGTCGCGAACATCGAGGACATGGCTCGGCTCCGAGAGCATTCACCGATCGCGTTCTCCACGCACGCGCCTGATCTCAGGGGGGCAGCCCGCCTCGGAGTACCAGACTCCTTCGTTCTCAACCTCACAGCTCTTGGCGGCATCGATAAGACCCGAAGATTCATCGCCGCCTGCGAAGCACTTGGCGTCGGCTTTAGCTTCTACAGCGGCGACACGGGCATCGGCATCGCCGGCTACCTTCACCTCGCGGCGGCAGACCCATATCTCTCGGCCCCGAGCCAATCGCTTCTACGCTGGTGCGCCGGCGACGTGATCGTAGGCGGTCCCTTCGAGCCGGTCGAAGGCCACGTGGACGTGCCCGAGGCGCCAGGACTCGGTGTGGAGCTCGACAGCGCCGCAGTCGACCGTGCGCACCAAAGCTTCCTCGAGGATGGGCCGCTTGAGTCAGCAGGCATCGATCCAGCGATCGGAGCGTATCGGCGGCCACCGCTGTATTAGCGAATAACCCAAACCCCCGTCGTGTCGGTCGGACAGCGAACCAGCCAAGCTCACGAGGTTCAACCAGGTGGTGTCCCCCGTGACCCGGCAAGGAGGAGCAAATGCAGGACCCGAAGAACACGGATCTTGAGGGCAATCCGGAGCCCGAGGGTTCTTGCAAGGTTGACGGCATCTGCGAAGACCGCTTCTCGGAGGTCCGGCGCGAGTTCGAGCGCAACTTCGCCGAGCGACGTGAACTGGGTGCTTGCGTGTGCGTGATGCACGAAGGGCGCCGAGTAGTGGACCTCTGGGGTGGGAGCTCTGATGAGGAGCGCACCGTGCCGTGGACAGCTGACACGATGGTGATCGTCTTCTCCTGCACCAAAGGCGCGGTGGCGCTCTGTACTCACATGCTGGCGAGTGAAGGCGAACTGGATCTCGATCTCCCACTCGCCCACTACTGGCCCGAGTTTCGCCGGCACGGCAAGGATCTCATCACGGTGCGCATGGCACTCAACCACCAAGCTGGTCTTCCCGGCGTAAACCGGCCTCTGGCTCCCGGCTCGATCTGTGATTTTGAGGGCATGACCAAGGCGATGGCAGACGAGCATCCGCTATGGCGGCCTGGCAGTCGCCATGGGTACCACGCCCTGACCTTCGGCTGGATACTGGGAGAAGTCATCCGACGAGTCAGCACCCAGACAGTAGGAACCTTTTTTCGCCGTCAGGTGGCCGAGCCGCTAGGCATCGACTTTTGGATCGGCCTACCAGAGAGCGAGGATCATCGGGTCGCTACGACGGTGATGCTGCCGGCCGGATCGTTCGGGCCTCGCGATCGATTCGACGCGGCTGTCGCAGAGCGCCAGCCAATTCAGCTTGCCAACCTGTACTCGCTTGGAGAGCTGCTCGATCGCGGGGTCTGCGATTCGCGAATCGTCCGCTCGGCCGAGATCCCGGCGGGCAACGGCATAGCGAACGCCCGTGCCCTAGCCGGCATGTACGCGCCACTGTCCATCGGCGGAGAGTGGGGCGACACGACGGTCGTCGCCCCGGACCAGCTTATTCAGATGATCGCCACGGAGTCCGCAGGCGAAGACGCGGTGTTCCTCCAGCCCTCGCGGTTCTCGGCTGGGTTTGAAAAAGCGCCCCCTGGCCGAGATGCGGTGAGGGAGAAGCGCGAGCTCGTCATCTCTGAGGCTGCATTCGGCCATAGTGGCTTGGGCGGAGCCGTGGGCTTCGCTGATCCAGGCGGGCGCTTTTCATTTGGGTATGCGATGAACCGGCATCCCGACGAAGGCGAGGCGCTCAACCGCCGCTACCAGCCGTTGATCGATGCCACCTACCGCTCGCTGGGTCACCGCTCGTTTGCCGGCGGCAAGTGGATCTGAGGCAACTCGCCGATCCCGTAGTGGGGCGGCCGCGAAAGTCAAAACCGTGCGAGCGAATTCGAAGACGGCAGGGCGTCGTTAGGACGACCGTTCGTGTCGACACGATCAGCCGATCAGCGGATCGCCTTCACCACTCGCCGCGACATACTCGTCTGCATGGGCGACCGAACCGGCGGAGTCAGCAACCGCTGCAGCACTGAGCTAGATGACCGCACGGAGGCTCGAGTCGCCGAGATCTGGGCTGAAGTACTCGGCGTGGAGCAAGTCGGCGCGGACGCCAACTTCTTCGAGCTAGGAGGGCACTCGCTGCTGGCTGGGGAGGTCGTTTCGACGCTCGGCCGCGAGTTCGACGTCGCGCTACCACTTCGCGCTCTGTTCGCGGGACCGACCGCAAGGCAGCTTGCTCGAGCAATCCAGGAAGCACGGGAGGACGGCGGTGGCGAGACACCAATCCCGCGCGCGCAACGTACGCGGCTGAGCGACCTCTCAAACGGGAGCTAGGCCGGGGCAGCCGCCCTCGAGCCAGCTGTGAGGTCTGTGGTGGCCGAGGCAGTCGACGTTGGGCTGGAACCCGGCTAGCGCAGACGGTCGGTGAAGCCCCGTGCCCGAGCGCTCGACGGGACAAGAAGCGACACGACAGTCGCAAGACCGACGACGCTGGCACAAACTAGCATCGCGCGACGCACTCCGGCCAACAGCTCCGCGGCGTGAGGACCGACTCCTGGATACGTCGGAGGCGAGCCGGACACTGTTAGCGTCGCCACGGCCACTGCGAGCGCCACGCCGAGCCCAGATCCAAGCTCGATCGCGGCGTTCAGACCACCTCCCACGATGCCCTGATCGGCGTTTGTTACTGCCGACGTGACAACGATCGTCGCGGAAACCGAGGCAATCACGAAGCCGAAGTCGTCCAGCGTGCTTGCGGTGAGCAAGAGCGTCAGGTTTCCGTGACGACTAATGCCAGCGAGGGCAAGCGTGCCACCTCCCTGGACCATCAGGCCCCGCGTGAGTGTCTTTGTTGGGCCCCACCGCGAGACGAGGCCGGACGCAAGCGCACCACCAAGCAGCGCTCCACCGCCTAAGGCCGTAAGCACGAGTGCAGCGGCGATCGGCGCGTAACCCAGGACTTGCTGCAGATATAGAGTCAGGAGCAAAAGCGTGCCGGCGGCGCTGCCAGTCGCGAGTGCCGCAGTAGCGCTTCCGGCGCTGACCGCACGGTCAGCGAGGAGTCGACGGGGTACGAGTGGCGCTATTGCGCGCCCGTCGCTGACCACGAAAGCACCGAGGAGCGCCGCGCCAACGCTCAGCGACGAGACGACTCTGAGCGTTCCCCCTCCACCGCCCCACGCCGCGATTGCGTAGATGAGCGCAACAACACCAGACGTCACAAGCGCAGCCCCTGCAACATCTATGCGGCAGGCGAAACGGTCGTTCCTGTCGTCAACAATGATGGTCCTTGCCACTAGCGCTACGACAATCCCAATTGGGACGTTAATCAACAGTCCCGCTCGCCAGCTAACCACCGTCGTGAGGATCCCGCCCAGGATGAAGCCGGCGACGAAGCCTGTGGACACCATGATCCCATTGATGGCCAAAGCGCGATTTCGGTTCGCGCCGGGCGGGAAGGTTGTCGTCAGCAGCGCGAGAGCGGCCGGTGCCATGAAGGCGCCAGACAGTCCCTGGATCGCTCTTGCGGCCACGAGCATCGCCCCCGTTACGGATGCGCCTGCCGCCAGCGACGACAGCGAGAAGGACAGCACGCCCGCGGTAAAGACGCGTCGCCGACCGTACAAGTCAGCGGCACGCCCACCAATGAGCATGAAGCCGCCAAAGGTCAAGGCGTAAGCGGTAACGACCCATTGAAGGTTCGTGGGCGATAACCCGAACGTGGCCTGGATCTTGGGCAGTGCTAGGAACAGGACAGCCGCATCGAAAACGAGCATGAACTGCGCACTTGACAAGAGGAGCACAACCAATCGGGGTCGGCGCATTCCTCGATAAGGGCCAGCTGCTTTGGAGTCCAACCGGAGTCCTCCCGCTGCCCAGTGTGCGGCCTCGCGGCGCGCACTATTGAGCTAGCGCATCGTTGTCGGGCTCGCGGCGACACTACGTGGCGCAGAGACTCCTCGGCATCATCCGAACGGACGATCGGCAGGATCGCCGCGTCCCTCGATCGTGTCCTCCTCGGCCCAGGGCGCGCCGGGACTGGCCGGACACGTTCCATTCGCAGCCCCCTAGTAGTACTTTGTTAGTCTGGTAGAGGTGTTGGTCGCTGCACCTCGAATCGTTCCTGCATCTGTGTTACTCGATGCGGGATGGTGCGGATGGCTGTTGTGGTGATGGAGCAGGACGTCGCGACCGGGTCGTTGGCGCCGGCGGTGAAGGCGCGGATGGAGGCGTTCGTGGCGCAGGTTGCTGGTGTGGCGATGAGTCATCCCGTGCAGCGCGGTAACGCGGAGTTGTACGTGCGTGGGTTGCTGGCCGCGGGTGCGCGCAAATCGCTCGAGCCTCTCGTGGAGCGGCTCGATGGCGATGGGGACTATCAGAGTTTGCAGCAGTTCTTGGCTGACAGTCCGTGGGATTCGGGGCGGTTGATGGCGGCGGTGGTGCAGCGTGTCGCGCCGGTCGTTCATGCTGAGGCGTGGGTGCTTGATGACACGGGGTTCCCGAAGGACGGCAAGCGCTCTCCGGGGGTCAAGCGCCAGTACTCGGGGACGCTTGGGAAGATCGGTAACTGCCAGATCGGTGTGTCGCTGCACGCTGTGAGTGAGCGCGCGACGCTGCCGTTGGGGTGGGCGTTGTATCTGCCGGAGGATTGGTGTGCTGATCCGGAGCGCCGTCGGAGGGCGAAGATCCCCGAGGAGGTCGTGTTCCAGACCAAGCCGCAGCTCGGGGTCGGCCTGGTGATGCAGGCGGCGGGGTGGGCGATCGACCGCGCGCCGGTGCTCGGTGACGCCGCATACGGTGAGAACACGCAGCTGCGCGGAGAGCTCGACAGCAACGGCATCGAGTACGTGCTGTCGATCAATCCCGACACGACGATCTTCGCGCCCGGTGCGGTGTTCCACGTGCCTGACCGCAAGCCCGGCCGGCCCGGGCGCTCCCCCGCCGCGCACCGCTCAGACCGCGAGCCGATCGCGGTCGGCGAGTACGCAAAGACGCTCACCGACGAAGACTTCCAGACGGTCGCGTTCCGCGGGACGGGCAAGACCCGGGTCTCCTCGCGGTTCGCGTTCAAGCGGATCACGGCCGCGCACCCAGTCACCCGCGACCGTCTCGCGCCCCGGCAGGAGTGGCTGATCATCGAGTGGCCCGAAGGCCACGACACCCCCTCGGACTACTGGATCTCCAACCTCCCCGCCCGCACCAAGCCCCAGCGGCTCGCCCGGCTCGCCCGGCTGCGGTGGATGATCGAGCTCGACTACCGCCAGCTCAAAGGCGAGCTCGGACTCGATCACTACGAAGGACGCTCCTACCTCGGCTGGTATCACCACACCGCGCTGGTCACCACCTCCCACGCGTTCCTGACCCTGGAGCGCACAGACCCAAAAGCCCAGCGGCGGGCCTCACACTCCCCCAAGCGGTCCGCCTATTCATGCCCATCTTCGACTGCTGGACCGGTCACTGCCACACCTGCCAACGACCGATAAGCCTCGCCGATCTGCCCCTCGCGAACACCCCAGAAGAGTAACAAAGTACTACTAGCAGTCTTGCGCTTGGGACCTGACCCTCGCTGATCCCCTGAGCCCTGTGGGTGGCCGCGACGCTGCCCATACCCCATGGCGATACGAACGACGAGGACGCCCGAGCTAGGCGCACCTTGCCGCGCCTACGGAGGCCTGTCGTCCGGCAAGCCTACGCCACTAAGCGTGGGGAGCCGGTGATGGCGCCGGCTTCCCTAGGAGCGGGAAGTGGCAGGCTGTCTCGCGCCCGACGGCGACTGTTCTCAGAGGCGGCTTCTCCACTCGGCAGCGCTGCTGTGCATAGCGGCAGCGCGGATGAAATGAGCAGCCGGTCGGCTTGTCGATCGGGCTTGGTGGATCGCCCGAAAGCCGGATGCGTTCACGGCGCGGAGCATGCGCGTCTAGCTCGATCCCTGGCACGGCGGACAATAGTGCCTCGGTGTAAGGATGTGCAGGCGTCGCATACAGCGAACCTGAAGCGGCGAGTTCAACTACCTCGCCGAGATACATCACCGCGATTCGGTCAGAGACGTGGCGCACAACTCCTAGGTCGTGACCGACGAACAGGTACGTGAGCGCGAACTCGTCCTGCAGGTCGCGCAGAAGATTCAGGACTTGCGCTCGGATCGATACGTCGAGCGCCGAGACGGGTTCGTCTGCGACGATCAGTCTCGGGCTGAGCGCTAGCGCCCGTGCCACACCGACGCGCTGGCGCTGCCCACCAGAGAGCTCGAACGGGTAGCGGTCTGCATAGCCGCTGGGTAGACCGACAACGTCCAGCAGCGCGCCGACGCGATCGCGAATCATCTGCCCGTTTCCGTACCGGTGCACGTGGAGAGGGTCAGCGACGATGTCGCCGACCCTCCGACGCGGGTTCAACGAGGCATACGGATCTTGAAAGACCAGTTGAAGGTCTCGACGCACCGGGCGCAGCTGGCGTCGTGAGAGGCTGGTGATGTCGGTGCCGGCGAACTCGATCCGTCCACGTGTAACTGTGGTAAGGCGCGTCAGGCAACGGCCTAGCGTTGACTTGCCGCAGCCCGACTCCCCGACCAGTCCCAACGTCTCGCCAATCCGAAGCTCCAGCGACACGCCGTCAACGGCGTGCACCACCTGTCGTGCGCGGCGCAGGAATCCGTCCGAGCGCACGGGGAAGTGCTTCACAAGATCGGTTGCCTGGAGAAGAATCTCCCCGGTGCGCGGTCCGCTCACGGTGTCTTCACCGCGCTCCTGACCCCGCGTGATCGCCTTCCCGTCCGCCGCCTGCGTATGCCAGTGTCTCTCCACGCAACTTTTCCTTCGCTTCATCCGGCAGCCAGCAGGCATCGAGATGATCGTCTCCGCCGCGCAGACGCGGGCGCTCGCTGCACGCTTCGTGACGGAAGCGGCAGCGCGGCGCAAACACGCAGCCCTCGGGGACTCGCAGCGGGGACGGCGGCGAGCCCGGGATCGCCTGTAAACGCTTAGCACCCGTTGCCGTGAACTGCGGAATCGATCCCAGTAATCCCCACGTGTAGGGGTGCCGCGGATCGCGAAAAACGCTGCGCGTGGGTCCTTGCTCGACCGCGCGTCCCGAGTACATGACGAGCAGGCGATCAGCGATTTCGTACACGACGCCCATGTCATGCGTGATGATGATGATCGCTGAACCGTGAGCTTTGCGCAGCTCAAGCATCAGATCGAGTATCTGCGCTTGGGTTGTCACGTCCAGCGCCGTGGTCGGTTCGTCCGCGACCAGCAGACGTGGATTGCAGGACAGCGCCATTGCGATCAGCACCCGCTGGCGCATGCCGCCCGAGAACTCGTGCGGGTAGTTGTCCATTCGACGCTCCGCGTTGGGAATGCCCACCTCCTCGAGCAGGCGCACGGCACGTGCGCGCGCTTCGCGCTTAGAGATCGGCTCGTGAGCGCGGATCTGCTCCACGATGTGCCAGCCGATCGTGTAGACCGGCGTCAGGGCGGTCAACGCATCCTGGAAGATTACGGCGATCTCGCGGCCGCGCAGCGCTCGCAGCTGCTGTTCGGGCATCGTGAGGAGGTCGGCACCATTGAAGATGACCTCGCCCGTGATCTGCATGTTGCGGTCACGGATGAGACGCAAGAGACTGAGCATCGAAACGCTCTTCCCCGACCCCGACTCGCCCACGATGCCCAGTACCTCGCCCGGCAAGACCGAGAACGACAGACCGTCCACGGCTGTGACCAGGCCGTTGCGAGTGCGGAACGTCACGTGCAGGTCGCGCACCTCGAGCAAGGCCTCGAGAACCACGGCCGGGCTGCCGAGCGGGCTAGGCACGCCGAACCCTCGGGTCGAGCGCCGCGTAGAAGACGTCCACCACGGCGTTTGCCAGCACCACAAAGAACGCCGCGTACAGCACAGTCCCCATTATCACCGGGAGATCCAGAGTCTGCAGTGAGTTGTAGGTAAGCAAACCAATCCCTGGCAAACCGAAGACGACCTCGGTGACGAGCGCGCCGCCGCCTACCAGCGCACCGAAGTCGAGACCGAACAGGGATATGACCGGGATCAGCGAACAGCGTGCGGCATGGCGAAACAGGACCCGTCGCTCGGAGATGCCCTTTGCGCGAGCCGTGCGAACGTAATCCTCGCCGAGCGCTGTCACGAGCTCCGCGCGAAACACTCGGCTGTAGATCCCGGCGTACAGCACGGCAAGCGTCAGCCATGGGAACAGCAGGTGTAGCGCCCACCCGCTGAGGCTTTGGGCCGGCGAAACGTACCCCGGCGGCGGAACCCAGGAAAAAAGCGAGCCGTGTAACCGGCTCTGTGTGATCAGGTTGACCACTTCCCCGAGCCAGTACACGGGCAGCGACACGCCGAGAACTCCCACGGCAGTCAGCAGCGGGTCGATCGGAGAGCCACGCAGGGCGCCGCCCACCAAGCCCATCGCGAGGCCCACCAGCATCCAAATCACCGCGGCCCCGATCACGAGCGAGAGAGTTACCGGTACCGCGCTGGCAATCTCAGGGACAACCTTCAATCCAGGGTTGACGTAGGAAGTTATGTCACGGCGGATCAGAAGGTGATACATCATCAGGGCATAGCGCACGGGCAGTGGTTTGTCCAAGCCATACTCGTGTCTGACCGTTGCGACTACCTGCGGGCTGGCATCGCGACCGGCGATTCGCAACGCCGGATCGACCCCCGGCGTTCCGAAGAAAATGAGAAACACCATCACGCTGATCGCCCATAGCACGACCACGGTTGAGAGCGCCCGTCGCAACGCGAATCGCAGCACTAGACGCGCCCGAACCGCCGGCCCCGGGGATCAAACGCTTCGCGCACCCCGTCGCCCAGCACGTTCAGCGCCACGGCGACCACGGCGAGCGCCAGGCCGGGCGCGATCGTCACGGCCGGACGCGTGTAGAGAAGGCCGATACCGTCGTTGATAATCGTACCCCAGCTGGCGTTCGGCGGCCGGACGCCGATCGAGAGGAACGACAGCGCTGACTCCGTGAGCATGTTGATCGCCATCATCAGCGGTGCGAAGACGATGACAGTCGGCAGAATGTTTGGCACCAGGTCGCGAAAGATGATCCGCACGTCGCTCGCGCCGACACCCACAGCCGCCTCGACGAACTCGCTACGTCGTAGGGAGAGCACTTGGCCGCGAATCGGACGCGCAACGTAAGGCAAATAGCATCCTGCGATGATCAGCGTGGGCACCCACAGGCTGTTGGACGCAAGGTGAAGCGGGCCGACATTCAGTCCACCGCTGGCCAAGAGCACCACCGACAGCGATATCGCGAGGAGGTAGACTGGAAACGCCCACACGAAATCCATCAGCCGCGACAGGACGCCGTCGACGATTCCACCGAAGTATCCGGCGATCAACGCGATGATCGTTGCGAGCAGACAGCAAAGGACCGCCGAACCGGCGCCGATCACGAGGCTCGTCCGACCGCCGTACAGTAATCTCGCAAACACGTCGCGACCGTCGTTATCTGCACCAAGGAAGTAGTGGCTTAAGCTCCATGTCGGTCCGATCGGAGTGACGCCAAGCCGCAAGCCGGTGGTGCTTTGCTGAAGCACCGGGACGGTCTTCCCGTCACTCACCGTGGTCCCGGAAACGTTGAACTGAAAGGGATTCGTGTGGGCAACATAGCGTGCGTAGAGTGGCGCCGCGACGCATGCCGCCACAATGACTACCAGGACGAGAAGCGCGCCCATTGCCGCACGGTTGTGCGCCAGCTGCCCGCTCGCGACTCGCCACAGTCCTGACGGGGGGCTCTCCCCAGGCGTCTCGGACGGAGGGTCGATCTCCGACGACACTTGGCCCGGCTGAACGCTCACGCCCACGAAGCTCGACCGCAGCGCTACCGAACCCAGAGCTGGTCGATGAGCATGTAGAACTGGTCGTTGTACGCGTAATGTCCCACGCGCTTGGACACAAAGTCGACCTGCTTGTTTGCGTACAGCGGCACCTCCGGGGCTAGGCGCATGACGGCCTCGTCCGCCTTGGCCCACAAGCTATCGGCCCGGGCCGGAGCGGTTGCCTGCGCGCTCAGCGCTCGATACATCTGGGCGTCGATCGGCTTATTGCAGAACTCGGCCTGATTGTAGTTCGCAGCGCTGTCGGGGTAAAACGACGCGCACGACAGGTTATTGAGCAGGTAGTCCGACGGAGCGACATAGTCCGGGAACCACCCTGACAGCATGGCTTGTACCTTGTTCTTCGAGTTCGAAAAGTAGGCACCAACTACAGCATTTGTCAGCGCCCTCAGTTGGCCTTTGAAACCGAGCTGGTTTAACACGCTCACCATATATCCGCCCATTGCCTCGCTCACGGGATCATTCGCGGTGTAAACACTAACCGGTGCTCCCGCATCGCCGGACTGCCTCATGAGTTGCCGTGCTTTTGTGAGGTCAGGACCAGAATAGGTAGCGCTACTGCCGATAGTGTACTGACACGTATGCTCATAGCCAGGAACGCTCGGCGGTAGAAATGTGCACAATGGCGTCGCAACCTGGGTGCCACCCAGAAGGCGGACGACGGCATCGCGGTTGATTGCCCAATTTACTGCCTGTCGCGCAGCCAGGTTGGTGAACGGCGGCACTCGGGTGTTGAGGGCAAAGTAGTTCGTGTCCGGGGTAAGACTTACGTGCACCTGCGACGCATATTTGGTGCTGAGCTCGGTGAGCCGGTCAGCCGGCAGCGGGTCGAGTACCCCGTCTGCCTGGCCTTGCTCCACCTCCGTCACTTCAGACTCGACCGGCACCCCGAACGTCTCAACGATCTCGTTCGGGTACCCCTGCGGTTGCGCGGCCGCGGACCACTCCCTGAAGTATGGGTTACGCACCAACGTGAGTGCACTGTTGGGACCATACGACGCTACCATGTACGGTCCGGTGCCCGGGATCGGCGTGTCGCCGCCGTTGTGGCGCGGAGCGTTGGGCGGGACGATGCTGGCGGCTGGTAGGGCGAGCTTAAGAAGAATGTTGGGATCCGGCGCCGTGAGAGTGATCGTGACCGTATCGGCACTTGGATCCGCACTCACGCCACCGGCGAGAGTACAGGCTGAGGGAGTCTTAAGACACAGGGACGCGCCAACAAACGACGTGAACAGCCCCCCAGCGACACCCGAGGGTACGGTGTAAATGCGCCTGAGCGAGGAAAGCACGTCCTGCACGGTTACGAGCGTGCCGTTCGAGAACCGGATGCCCTTACGCAGCGTGAAAGTGTATGTCTTGCCGCCGTTTGAGACGAGCGGCATAGACCGCGCAAGGTCGGGTACGACCACGTTCCCAGCCGGACCGGGGGCCTTCACGAAACCCATCAGGCCGTCGTAGACATCTGCGTCAGCCTGGACGATCGGCACCTGCGACGCTGGCACGGGGTCAATCGAGCCCGCCGATGCATTCAACAGCAGATGCAACGTGCCACCCGCGTGGCTTGCCTGGTAGCCGAGCGGCGCCGTTACTGATGTGGAGCTGGCGGACACCTCGGCCGACGGACTCTTGCTAGAGCCACCGCACGCAGCTACACCCAGCGCGGCGAGTAAATACCCTGCAAGCATGGTACGGCGATTTCGGTGCATCGATCTGCTCCAATTGGTCAGGTGCGGTCCCGAACCACACGTATTCCGGGTGGCACTTCTGTCACAGAGAACGCTGGCATGACTTCACCCCGTCGGATGCTGACTCGAGCGGAGCTCGATCGGCCACGCGCCGTGCCGTAGCCTCGTACGCAGCCCACCAGCCGGGGTTGTCGGGCTCGCGACCGCGATCCAACGCGAGGCGTATCGAAAGTGCGAGAGGGTGAGCAAAGTGTCCAAACAGTGCGTCAGCCTGGCCGGCGACGAGCGGCCATGGCGCCCGCCGCACGATCCCGCCCCGCTTGGCGCACACCGCCTCTGCCTCGTCCGCAACGCTGTCCTCGCCAACAGGGAGCGTGAGGACCAGATCCTCAACGTTGAGAGCGTAGATGCCAGTCGTCGCCGCCTCGCGGACCTCCATGCCTTCAGCGGGGATCCCGGCGACCTCCTTGAGCAGTAACGCCGCTTGGAGGGCAGCAAACCATGCCTGGTTCTTGCCGAACACCAGCCCGGCCCTCGTCACCGACAGGTCGGCAGCGGCAGACTCCGCCCACGCCGGCGCGACGGCGAGTTGCGCGGATAGTACGTCAGGGGCGCGGCGAGCCGCCGAGCGTAGCGCGACATTCCCCGCCCACCGTCCGAGCAATTCGAATGCAACGGCTGCAGCCCCGACGTATGCTTGTGTGTGCGTCACGGCACGCTGATGCCAGATGCTCACCAAGGCTTGAGCGCTTGCCCGCGCGCTCAGCGACGAGTCTGCCGAAGCGGTGACTAAGCCGACGGGCAGGGCACTCGAGGCGAGGACGACGTCTATCAAGTCTCGGAGCTCGCCCGAAGAGGAGAATGCGAGGAGCAGATCGCCCGGACGCCACGCGAATCCCCCTGTTGCAAGAACCCCGGCGGGAACTGCTATAACGCTGCACGGCACGGGAGTCGTGAGCGTGGCCAGCCAGAATGCGCTCGCCACATACCAGGAGGCGCCGTTGCCTGTAGCCACAACGCGCCGTGTCGCCTTCGTCTTGAGCAGCCTGACTAGATCTGCGTGTCCGTCGGCGGTATCGAGCGTCGTCGCTACCGTCTGGGGCGTCTCGAGGGCATCCCGCCAGAGGGCCGTGTCCGTGATCTCGCAGATCTTCGTCACGGCGTCGCCCTGCCGCAGCTGGGGGATATCGCGCCCACGTCGAGGACTTGGACGTGCAAAAAGAGTATGCGTCGCGTTTGGAGCTGGACTGCAGCGGTTGCGACCTTCAGGTGACTTTTCATGCGCTCGTGCGCTGTGGGCCGCCGACGGGGTTCCTCTGGCGTCTGGCGGCAGCCGATGCGATCACCAAGCACGGCCCACGCCTTCCAGCTCATTGTCTTTGGCTTCTCGCTGATCGCGCTGCCGAGAGCATCGAGCCGGCTGCGCACTGCAATGACGTCGGCGACGTCCTTGGCGGTCACTTCCGCGCCCCGCAGCTTGGTGAGCAGCAGGTCGGCGAGCGGGCGATGCAGTCGCGGTCCAGCTCGCAACCAGGTGAGCCCGAGATCGGCGTAGCGATGGATTGGCGAGTTCAAGGACAAAACCCTCAGGTCCGTCAGGAGGAGCGCAGTTCTAACACCGTGAACGAGCAAAAGCAAGCCGAATCGAAAATTAAAACGCGCTGAGAGTTTCGGAGCGCGCGCATATGAGGCTCGAACACGCGCGAGTCGCACGCGCAAGTCTGTATCGACCGCGCGCGCAATGTGCCGGCCCACCTAGCCGCTCAAGCTCTCGCCGCCGGAGGCCCCGTGTCTGGGGGCTGCGTTCAAATCGGCCCATGCCCCTACCGAGAGATCTGCCGACGTTGAATCTGCGCAAACGCGCGACCCCGGTGTTTGCCGGCCACCGTTAATCGCAAGCACGGACGCCTTTCGGCGTCCGGTCTACGGCTCTCGCTTCCTGAGCTCGACGTCTATGACGCCGCCCTGAGTTCATGCTCGTCCAGGGCCTGCGCCACGCGAACCTCGACGCCGTGCTCTTTGCACACTGCCTGTAGCTCGGCGTTGTCTTGATCGGTTACGACGAGGTCGATGTGATCGAGTGGCGCGATGAGTGCGAAGTGGGTTGAACCCACCTTGCTGTGATCGATCGGCACCACCACCCGTCGAGCCCTGGCGATGATTGCGGTCTTGAGCTGCGTTTCGCCGAGGTCCGAGTCGCTAATACCTTCAGCCGAGATTCCGCTCGCGCCGATGAATGCGACGTTGACGGTGAACTGCTTGAGGGCGCTCAGGGCAAGCGGGCCGACGAAGCAGTCGCTTGTGCGACGCAGCTGGCCGCCTAGGACCGTGTGGCGCACGCCGGGGAAACCGACTACCGCCTCCGCGACCCTGATTGAGTTCGTTAGAAGGTCGACGTGGTGCCCGGTCAGGCGCTGCGCGACCCGCAGTACGGTTGAGCCGCTGTCCAAGAACAGCGAACTGCCCTGGTGGATCTCTTGCATGCAGGCGGCGGCGATCGCTTCTTTGGCAGCCACGTATTGAAGCTCGCGACTCGCCGCTTCGGGCTCGAGCAGGGGTTCCACCGCGATCGCGCCGCCGTGCACGCGCTTCAGCCGCTTCTGGCTGGCCAGCTCGGACAGATCGCGCCGGATCGTAGGTTCGGTCACTCCCACCAGCGCTGTGAGCTCGGCGACGTGCGCGCGGCCTCGGCTGGCGACGTATTGAGTGATGCGCCGTTGCCTCTCCTCGGCAAATGCGCTTCGCCGTCCGCTGTTCGCCACGCGCGGAAGTTAGCACGGAGTGGGCGACAGTTCGCGCCAAAACGCGCACGAACGAAGATTCGGGTCAAACCAAGGTCCGGTTGGGCTGGCTCGACCTTGATCCGCGCCGAGCGTCTACGCCTGTCCTGGCCCCGAGACACCGCGGGGCACGGTCGCTCAACTTAGAACGAATGCGCGTCGGCTCAGCCAGAGAGCTGGCCGGCAACTAGAACGATGCCTCCTGCGTGCCTGCGTGCTGGGGTTCTGAGCGCGCGGTTGAACGACAGACGCTCCCTTGACATTTGCGATTGGTTCTGTTTATGCTCGTTTTCCGTGCACGACCGAGCTGCTGAACACGTCCCACAATAGCGACAGCATCCGGATATCAGTCAGATCGGATTCGGGGCAACGCCGTGATTTCCTTGAGCCACATGCTCGGCTTGCGAGGCACCGACCCTTCATGACCGTCGCAACGGAATGCAAGGCCGCCGCGGCCCCGTACGCCGAGATGGCGCAGGCTCGTAGTCCCGGGGCTCGAATCCAGCAGTTGCAGAAATTCGGGCCGCAAACGAAACACGCCGCGCCAGACAGCGAGCAGCCGTCCGGACCGCCCCTTTCGCGAGGGACGTGGGCGAGGGCGAAATGCGCGACTAACGTCATCCGCGAGAGCCGCAACGGAGAGGTGTGCCGAGCGTCTGCGCCCACATAATGGGTGTCTTGGCGGCCATTCTGCGGGGGTGTCTCGACAGTCACGTCGTGCGCTCCATCGGGCTGCGTTGCAAAGCGTGACTACCGCACCGGTCACAATCGGTATCGATGTCGGCGGCACAAAAATCGCGGCTCTCTCGCGATGCCGCGGCCAAACAAGCCGTGTGGTTGTCGAACCCACGTCGCGGGAAAACGCCGACGCCCTCGTCAATCAGGTAGCCCGAATGGTGGCCGCTCTCGCAAAACCGATCGGCGCGATCGGCGCGGTCGGCCTCAGCGTCGCCGGCGAGATCGCCTACGAAGACGGGGTCGTGATGACTGGCAATCTCCCACTGTCCGGCCTGCCCCTTCGTGCAATCCTGAAGAATAGACTTGAGCTGCCGGTCTTCCTCGACAACGACGGCAACTGCGCCGCGATCGCGGAAGCCCATCGGCTTACCTCGGACATGAGCCGGCATCTCGTGGTGCTGACGCTCGGAACAGGAGTGGGCGGCGGCGCCATTATCAACGGCCAACTGCTTCGAGGGCACAGCGGACTCGGTGCCGAGCTCGGCCATCTCGTAGTTTGGGCAGACGGCCCGGACTGCTTCGGCGTCTGTCCGAACCGGGGATGCCTAGAGGCCCTGTGCAGCGGGGCGGCGCTCGCACGGGATGGCCGCATGAGTGCGCTCCGCGCGCCGGGGAGCGCCTTAGCTGAGGTTCTGTCCCGGACGGGACGGGTCGGCGCCGAGGATGTCGTTGACATCGCTCGCACCGGCGACCTGCATGCCCAAGCGGTTATGCGCGACTTTGGACGCTGGCTCGGCGTCGGACTTAGTTCGCTCATCAACATCTTCGAGCCGGTCCTAATCGCCATCGGGGGCGGACTGTCACAGGCCGGCGATCTGTTTCTCAGCGTGGCGGTCGACGAACTGGCCAGTCGTACGGCGCCGGCGCGACGAGAACAGGTGAAGATCCAGCTGGCACGTTCAGGCCCGCACGCGAGCGTCGTTGGGGCGTCCCTGCTTGCCTCCCGGCTGCTCCGAAGCCAGAGTAGCGCCCCGTTGGCGGCAGGCGCTGACGCCATGGTTTAGCAGGACGCAACGGCATGAGTGGGCGCCAGTAGTCGATGTAGCTTACGGGAGTCGCGTGAAGCTTAGCCTCGGTGGGAATTGGCTTCTCGGCGGTTCCCTTCGTCCAGGTCGACTCGTTCCCTGGTGGGCGGCACGCAGTGACTGGCTAGCGGCTGCGTCGACCCGCCGTAATCGAGCCTAATGGACTCCGCACGTCCGAGCGTTGCGGACTGAGTCGGGCGGGCCTTCTGCGGTCGGCCCGCTACGCCCAGAAGGTAGCGCGGGGCTGGCTGAGCGTCGCGCGGATCCGTCTGGTAGCTGCGTAGCAGCGCGCCGATTGGCTCCGCCGAGCGTCCGATATTTCCGTCGATCAGATGAGGGCCCTGCCGGCTGGGCTCCGGCATAACTGACTCAATCAACGGTTCCGCCCATCCTGGCCATGCCACCGATGCCACCAACACCGATCTCACCACCACCCAAGAGCGCTAGCCCGCCAACAATCGCGGCGACCATCGATCTGGCTGCCGAGCGTCTCGCCCAGGCCGGGTGTCCGAGCCCGCTCGCAGACGCAGAAGCGCTCATCGAGAGCGCCATGGGTGGCTCCCTGACCCGTTCCTCGGATGCCTTGATCCCAGCGCCGGAGCGGTGTGTCGTCGCGGAATACGTCGAGCGCCGCGCCTCCCGCGAGCCGGTCGAGTACATCCTGGGCTTTTGCCGGTTCCGTGGCATCGAGCTCGCCGTGGACCATCGCGTCATCGTCCCGCAGGAACGAAGCGGGGTACTGGTGGATTTCGCCCTAGAATTGCCAACAGGGTCACGTGTCCACGACGTTGGGACTGGCTCGGGGGCGATCGCTCTCGCGACGAAGTGTGAGCGCCCTGACCTTATAGTGAGTGGCTCGGATATCTCTAGAGGTGCGGTAGCGGTCGCCGGAGGGAACGCCGCGCGGCTACAGCTTGACGTCCCCTTCGAAGTCCAGCGTGGCCTGCCTCCCGGTGACTACGACCTCGTCGTTGCCTCCCTGCCGTACCGAGGCGAAGACGATGGCCCCGCCTCTCGGCTCGAGTACGCCAATCACCAGCCCCACATCGCCGTGTATGCGGGTCGTAATGGCCTCGACACGATCCGAGACTTCGTAGCTGACGCTCCGCCCGGCCTCAGGGTCGCGCTAGAGCACGACCCCTCGCAGGCCGTTCAGGTACAGGCGCTCCTTCGAGAACCGCGGACCGTGACAGACATGTTGGGTGACGACCGCGCCACCATTGGCGTTGTCGCGTAGGTCTCGCTCATCCAGGTGGACGAGATATTTGACCCCCATGCGTAGCGAGTCGGACGCAAGTGCCCGACCGGACGCTATCCCCGGCCACCGTCGATGGCTGCCGCGAGAAAGCTCTGGGCGCGGCTGCGCTCCGTCTCGTCGGTGGTCATCGACTCTCGTGGACAGCATGCACGAACCGGCGTACCCGCGCAGGGTCGACTGGGTTCCATGTGCCACCGGCGACTTTGAGGTCGCTTCCTACAATCACACCGTCGGCATGGGCGAGGACGTGGTGAACAGTGGTGCTGTTGGTGCCGCGCTGTGACCCTGCCCGGTGATCAGGCCGCCGGCAACTCCACCGGCAGCGATCAGCCCCGATCACTCACGCTGCTCCTCGACGGGAATGCCGCTGAGCTCTGTTGCAGAGGTGTGCTCTTCGACATGGACGGCGTGCTTGTCGAGTCGATGACGGTGATCTGTCGGCATCTACAACACTGGGCCGCGACACATGGGCTGGATGCGAAGCAGGTCATAGAGACCTCGCACGGATTGACCAGCACGGACCTGATACGGGCTGTCGCGCCCTGGCTTAACATCGCCCAGGAGTCTAGGGCCCTGGTTCAGAGAGAGATCAGCGACGTACGCGGAATTCGGGCAGCCGCCGGCGCGGCGGCACTGACGGACTCGCTACCGAAGGCCAGTTGGGCAGTGGTCACGTCCGCTGACCCGCGCGTCGCGCATGCGCGGCTGGCTGCAGCTGGCATCATCAGTCCGCCTATCCTGGTGAGCGCCACGGACGTCGTGCGCGGCAAGCCGGACCCGGAGGGTTATTTGCTTGCGGCGAAGCGGATGTCCGTGGACCCCAGCGATTGCGTGGTGATTGAGGACGCTGCTGCTGGGATCGCCGCGGCTCGATCTGCCGGGTGCCGAGTGGTCGCCGTGTCAGGGACAGTCGAGAGCCACCTACTCAACGCCGACTTTGTGGTGCCGAACCTCACCGCTGTTAGCGTCTCCGACCACTAGCAGCATCACGCGACGTGACCGGGGCTTTGGACGCAGCGACGGTCCCGCCCATCGAATTGCGCAACGCCATCAGTAGGCCGACGCGATGCGACTCGCCCGCGCAACCGTTGACGTCCCGGCGGCCGGCGTAGCCGACCAGGACTGTGGTCATCGCGTCGCCCGAACAGAGTCCGGGCTGGGTGATGCCCTAGGCGCTCAGCATTCTGCAGTGAGCCTCGGCTTCAGCCTGGTACGGATGTGCGAGCGCTTCGAGAAACAACTCAGAGCCATGAGGAGCAAGTCCGCCGAAGATGCGCCCGGTCTGCTCGCCGGGTTCGCCTGGGACGGGAGGTTGTCCCGTCACTTATGAAACGCCAAAGAAGCTTCGTCAAAGCACGGACGATGCTGACGAGCAACCCGCTACCGCTCGCGGCCAGTATCGTCAATACAAGCGGATAGCGGCGCCCGCGACCTCGGCGGCGACCGCGCGGCCCGGTCGGGCGGCCTGCGGCGGTGCACGCGATCCACCGGTCGAAGGATCGCGTGTGCGACCGGTTTGAGCGATTCTGCACCCATGGCTTGGTCGATGTGCAGGAGCCCCGCTCCGACAAATGCGCTCGGCAAAGACATGGCGACATCCTCCGCCGACGGCGACCTCTTCGAGTTCGGGCGGTATTCAATACTGGCAGGCTGGAGGCGGCGCGAAAGCGCGACGTTGAGTGTCGCTATATAGCTGTTGCCTGACCCGACCGTGAGGCAACTCACGTGAGCCAGTGAGGCCGTCCAAAGGCGGCTGGCGGACCAATCGACCGCACAGATGAAGCTTGCTGACAGATGACCTTCACCACGGCCAACATTGGCAGCAGCGCTGGCCAGCCTCTTGCTACCGACCACCCGACTGACTGTTCCCGGTACGTGCTACCGGCGTCTTATCTGCAACGACGCTTCTATGCCTCCACTGCGACGCACTGCTCGAACGACAACACAGTTGTTCTTTTGCGCCTCATCGGTGAGCTTGACCACGCTGCCGTTCAGGACGCTGTCAACGTCCTTGTCGGCAGGCACGAGAGCCTACGGACGAACCTTCGAGAAGTTGAGGCGACTGTTGTTCAGGTCGTTGCGTCGTGTGTCGAGCTATGCATAGACCAAGTGCCCGCGCGCCAGAAACCGCAGCGGCACCGAAGCCGACGGCTCGAGCAAGCCATCGTCGAGCAAGCTAGTCGTCAATTCAACCTTGCGCACGACCGGCTCATCCACGCCACACTTATGAACGTCGGGGCGAGCGACCATATCTTGATCCTGGTCATGAGCCACGCGGTCTGCGACGCCTGGTCCGGGATGATCCTAACTCGTGAGTTCTGCCAATGCTATGAGGATGCAGCGAACGGGGTCGCTCCTCGACTCAAACCCTTGCCGGTGCAGTTCGGCGACTACGCGGCGTGGGAGAATTCCGTAACCGACCCAGCAGCGGAGGCATACTGGCGCGCGGAGCTCAACCGCCCGACCCGTCGAGTGCGTCTTCCATACACAGCGCGTCCTGACACCCAAGCCGGCTTCAGCCCTTGGCCCTGTCTGACGCCCCCGGTGCCCCCAGCAGTAGTTCGCGCATTGGTGCGGCTAGCACGCTCCGAGTGTGCGACTCTCGCGATGGGCCTCCAGGCGGCAGTGATCAGCGCTCTCGTGCCGTTTGCATCAGGTCTAGTCGAGGTCGGCGTCCTCGATGCAAACCGCGGTAGTGCCGATTTGCAAGCCATCGTCGGTTGCCTATTCGACATCGTGCCCTTGCGTGTTGAGGTCTCGGGCGACGTGACAGCGCGCGAGATGATTGGTCGCGTTCGCGAGGCATCTTTGTGTGCACAGTCAAATCGCATCCCACTTGGTGCCTTGCATCAGCTCAGCGAGACTGAGGAAGAGGGGCAAGCGCAAAGTGCCTACGAGGTCACCATCAACATCATTCCATCCGCCGTGCAAGATCTTAGACCACGCCGCGTCATGACACGCTCAGGCACCTTGGAGATCCGACCCCAGGCTTTTCGGTATGAGCAGCTTGTGCTCACCGCCGACTGGTCATATATCGGTCAAGTGCTCGAGTTCGGTTTCACGATGGACCGGACCGGATGGCTGCTGGGCGCCGTAGAGGGCAATGTGCGCGTTCTCGCAGTGGAGACGCTCGGTGCCATCGCGGAGAGATTGCCTCGTTTGCTGCGCGCCATGGTGCTTCACCCGGACTCCCCGCTCGACTCCCTGTTGTCTGCCCGCGTCGCCGCGTAACGAGCGACCAAATGCGCGCCCCGGGGAGTATCCCGCAGGCCGCGATATCCGCTTGCGCGTCGCGGCCAGCACCAACCACAAAATGCGCCGACGAACAGGATAGGCGTCCGCACCAACTGATCAAAGGCCACAACTTCGCCACGCTACGTAGTAGCCCGCCAGGGCGGCCAACACCGGCGGCCGAGCTGTTGGGAAAGCGCGGGCGCGATGACATTGATGGCGGCGCTGCCGTCGGCCTCGTGGGCTGTAGTGACGTCCGCTGATCGCCAGGTGGCGCACGCCCGTCTTAAAGCAGCCGGCATCGCCAAGCCGACGATTCTGGTCAGCGCCACGGATATCGAGCGCGGCAAGCCCGACCCGCAGGGCTACTTGCTAGCCGCGGAGCGGATGTGCGTCGATCCGGGCGAGTGCATCGTGATCGAGGATGCCCCGGCAGGCATTGCCGCAGCGCGTGCAGCCGGCTGCCGAGTCATCGCGCTCGCGGGCACGGTCGAGCCTGGCCTGCTCGACGGCGATTTCGTGGTGCCGAACCTCGCCGCAGTGAGTGTCCTCGTCCGCTCGGCATGAGACGAACCTGATGAGACGGCGATCGGCACAGCTCCGGTCCGGCGGATCGGACTGCACAACGGCGCTGACAAGCGTGGTGATGCGCTTCGCTCGCGCATAGCTAGGGCTGGTATGTCAGGACGGAGCCCACGGGCGACACCTGGATTCTGCTCGACCCGCGCGGCCTATCCGCCCTGCGCGATCGCGCGGTCGTGGCGCCAGAGGTCGTAGCGGATCTCATACGACCAGCCGTCGGCATTGGATGTGGTCCTGTACTCCCAGCCTGGAGCGGGGTTTCGCAGGCGCCGCAGCTGGTGGCGCCTCAGGCCCGCGCGATCGGCTTCTCGGATATATGCCGCTGCACGGTCCAGCGGCAGCGCCCATGCGCGTTGTCCGTCGGCGAGCTCGAGCTGGTGCGCTTCGACGGCGGGTTCGCACAGGACGACCGGGATGACGTCCGCTCGCATCCCTCGGCCGTTGTGCGCGAGGTGTCGGGCGGCGCTGGTGGCGTCGGTCGCAGCGCGGTGGGGGTCGATGCCCTCGGGCTCACACACGTAGATTCCGGTCCGGCCGGCGACAAGTACGCCGATCGGCCGGCGGAGCCCCGGCAGGGGGACCCCGTGCGCGATCAGCCAACG
>PLYX01000119.1 GCA_003151895.1 Solirubrobacterales bacterium | reverse complement strand
GCGCGGCCGACGTGGGCTGGGTCACAGGGCACTCCTACATCGTCTACGGCCCGCTCGCCAACGGCGCCACCTCCGTGATGTGGGAGGGGGCGCCCGACTATCCCCACAAGGGCATCTGGTGGGAGCTGATCGAGCGCTACAAAATCAGCATCCTCTACTGCGCCCCTACCGCCATCCGCGCCTGCATCAAGTGGGGGCCCCAGTGGCCCGCCAAGCACGACCTCTCCTCGCTGCGTCTGCTCGGCACGGTCGGCGAGCCGATCAACCCGAAGGCGTGGCTGTGGTACCACAAGGTCATCGGCGGTGAACGCTGCCCGATCGTCGACACCTGGTGGCAGACCGAGACGGGCATGATCATGATTACCCCGCTGCCGGGCATCACCGCCACCAAGCCCGGCTCGGCCACGCAGCCGTTCCCGGGGATTGCGGCCGACGTGCTCGACGAGTCAACCGGCGAGTCGGTCAGCGAAGGCCAGGGCCTGCTCGTGCTCACCCGTCCGTGGCCGGCGATGCTGCGCACCCTCTACAGGGAGGAGGAGCGCTACATCAACGCCTACTTCGAGCGCTTCGGCCGCGAGGTCTATCTGGTCGGCGACGCCGCCCGCCGTGACTCCGACGGCTACATCTGGGTGATCGGGCGCATCGACGACGTCGTCAACGTCTCAGGGCACCGGCTCTCAACCGCCGAGGTGGAGTCGGCGATCGTCGCCCATCCCGACGTCGCCGAGGCCGCCGTGATCGGCCAGCACGACGAGGACACCGGCCAGGCGATCGTCGCGTTCGTAACGCTCCAGGGAGATCTCGAGGGCGACGAGGCCACTGTGGAGAGCGTTCGCGAATCGGTCGCCGAGCGGATCGGCAAGTTTGCGCGCCCCAAGCGCATCATCTGGTCCGACGATCTCCCCAAGACGCGCTCCGGCAAGATCATGCGCCGCCTCTTGCGCGACATCGCGGAGGGCCGCGCGCTGGGCGACGTCACCACTTTGCGCGACCCGGCCGTCACGGCGCAGCTGGAAGGGCGCGTCGAGGAGATGCGGGCGCAGGAAAGCTAGGAGCGGCGCTCCGGCGAAGCCGAGTAGGTACCCTCACCGGCGATGCCGACTTCCATCGACGGCGCCGGTCCCGCGCTCGAGACCACCGGCCTGACCAAGCGCTTCGGCGAGCGCACGGCCATCGACCAGGTCGACCTGCGCGTGCCGCGTGGCAGCGCGTTCGGCTTTCTCGGCCCCAACGGCGCGGGCAAGACCACGATGATCCGCATGCTGCTCGGGCTCACGCACGCAAGCGCCGGCAGCATGAGCCTGCTTGGATACCCGGTGCCCTCTGAGCGTGCCGACGCTCTGGCGCGGGTCGGGGCGATCGTCGAGGAGCCGCGCTTTCACCCGCATCTCTCAGGTCGCGAGAACCTGCGCATCGTCGCGGCAGTGCGCGGTCCGCAGGCGCACGTCCGGATCGCGCCCGCGCTCGAACGTGTCGGCCTCGCCGAGCGAGCGGACGAGAAGGTCAAGAAGTACTCGCTCGGCATGCGCCAGCGCCTCGGCGTGGCTCGCTGCCTGCTCGCCGATCCGCTGCTGCTGATACTCGACGAGCCCACCAACGGCCTCGACCCGGGCGGCATCCAGGAGTTCCGCGAAATGATCCGCGCGATGGTCGAGCAGGAGGGCCGCACCGTCTTCCTCTCCTCGCACCTGCTCGACGAGGTCGAGAAGATCTGCGACCACGCCGCGATCGTCGATCGCGGCAAGATCGTGACCCAGGGCGCGATCGCGGAGCTCGCCGAGGGCAGCACGCAGCACGAGTTGATCGTCGGCGTGGACGATCCCGAGCGTGCGCTGGCGGTGCTCGAAGGCTGCGAGCAGGTGCGCGAGGCTCACCGCTCTGACGAGGGCCTGCGCGTGGTGCTCGCCGACGGCTCGGGCGTGTCCGCGGCCGACAGGGCCGCCGCGATCAACGCCGCGCTTGTCGGCTCGGGCCTGGCCGTCTCTCGCCTGGAGCCGGTGCGACAGAGCCTGGAGCAGCGTTTCCTCGAGGTTACATCCAGACTCAGCGACACTCCTGCCAGGGAGGTGAGGGCATGAACGCCACCATCGCAGCCCAGATGACGGGCGCGGATGTGCTCAAGCTGCGCAAGAAAGTCGGCACGGTGATCTGGGCGTTCGTGCTGGCGCTCGCGCCGCTGCTCATCTTCTTCATTGTGAGGGCGCTCCTGCATTCCTCCAGCCCGCGCGAACACGGACCTGCGGGTGGCACCGCCGGCTTCAGCGACGCCCTGCGGCTACTCGGTCTGATTTTCGGGCCGCTTGCCGCCATCCTGATCGGCGCCGAGGCCGGCGCCGGCGATACCTCGGCGGGAGTCTTCCGCGACCTGGTCATCACCGGCCGCTCGCGCGTGGCGCTGTTCGCGTCACGGGTCCCGGCTGCGTTGGTTCTGACGCTCTCGATCACGCTGCTCGGGTACCTGATTACGGTGGCCGGGACCTACCTGCTCGCCGGCTCGCTCTCCACGCCGAGCTTCGGCCTGCTTCTCGAAGCGCTTGGCTTCGTGCTGCTCGCCGACGGCGTCATATGCGTCGTCGCGGTGGGGTTCGGGTCGCTGACGAACTCCAAGCCCGCCACCATCACGGCGCTGATCGGATGGCACCTTGTGGCTAGTCCCCTGCTCGCCAGCATCACCTATCTCGGCCGCGTGCGCGACGGCATCGTCAGCCAGGCGCTCGTGCACTTCAGCCCCGTCCACATCGGCGACAGGGGAGCGAACATCACGATGTCAGGGGTCACCGCCGTGGTCGTGCTCGTCGCGTGGCTCGGCGTGTTCCTCGCGCTCGGCGCCTGGCGCACGCGCACGATGGACGCGTAAGGCGGCGTTCGAGCACCGAGGATAAGCTCCCGGAGATGTCGACCCTCGCCGCTTCTGAGCACAACGACCCGGAGCTCGAGCAGACCGCGTGGGACCTCGACCCGCTCGTCGACGGGCAGGGCGCGGACGGCGCGCGAGCGCAGTTGACGCAGGCGCTCGAGCGCGCGCGGGGGTTCGCTGGACACCATGCGGGCAAGCTCGGCGAGCTCGACGGCGCAGCCCTGGAGGAGGCGATGCGAGAGCTGGCCACGATCCAGGAACTGGTCGGTCGCGCCGGCACGTACGCCGGACTGCGCTTCTCCCTCGACACGGCCGATCCCGTTGCCGGCGCATTGCTGCAGGAGGTCCAGGAGCGCGGATGCGAGATCGAGACGACCTTGCTGTTCTTCGAGCTGGAATGGGCCGCGCTGCCCGACGAGCACGCCGAGCGGCTGCTCGTCGGCGAGCGACTGGAGTTCTGTGCTCATTACATGCGCAACGTGCGCCGCTACCGCGAGCACCTGCTGAGCGAACCCGAGGAGAAGATCCTCGCGGAGAAGTCGGTCACGGGCGCGAGCGCTTGGTCACGGCTGTTCGACGAGCTGACCTCCGCGATCGAGGTGCGCCTGCCGGGCGTCCCGGATGGCGCTGATCAGGCGGAGGGCAACGGTGGTGGGGAGGCGCCCGAGACGGCAGCGGGTGGGTCCAGACCGGCGGGGGGCGGCAATGGGGCCGCGACACCCGAGACGGTCGCGCTGGACGTCGCTCTCAGCCGCCTCGTGCTGCCCGACCGCGAACTGCGGCGCGCGACTGCCGAGGCGGTCACCGAGGCGCTTGCACCGGGGCTTCGCACGCGCGCGTTCGCGTTCAACACGCTGCTGGCCGACAAGGCGACCGACGACCGGCTGCGGCGCTACCCGAACTGGTTGGCGGCCCGCAACCTCTCAAACGAGGCAAGCGACGAGTCGGTGGCGGCGCTGATCGAGGCGGTTCGCGCGCGCTACGAGCTGCCGCGCCGCTGGTATCGCCTGAAGGCGCGCCTGCTCGGGGTCGAGCGACTCGCCGACTACGACCGCATGGCGGCCGTCACAGAGGACGAGGTGACGTACTCGTTCGCGCAGGCCCGCGAGATCGTGCTCGACTGCTACTCGTCGTTCTCTCCCAAGCTCGGCGCGGTCGCCAAGCGCTTCTTCGACGGGCGCTACATCGATGCGCCCGTGCGCCCAGCCAAGCGTGGCGGGGCGTTCTGCGCCTCGGCCGTGCCTTCGGCGCACCCGTACGTGATGCTCAACTACACCTCGCGCCGCCGCGACGTGCTCACGCTGGCCCACGAGCTCGGCCACGGCGTCCACTTCGCGCTCGCCGCCGACCAGGGCGTCTTCCATCAAGGGACCCCCCTCACGCTCGCCGAGACCGCCTCCGTGTTCGGCGAGACGATCGTGTTCGGGCGCCTGCTCGAAGAGGACAGCTCGCCGTCCTCGCGCCTGGCGCTGCTCGCGGAGAACATCGAGGGGGCGCTCGCCACGGTGTTTCGTCAGGTCGCGATGAATCGCTTCGAGGATCTCGTGCACACCGCGCGCCGCGAGCAGGGCGAGCTGTCTGTCGATCGCTTCGGCGAGCTGTGGGTGCAGAGCCAGGAGGAGATGTTCGGCGACTCGGTCGAGATCACCGACGGCTATCGCTCGTGGTGGTCCTACATCCCGCACTTCATAGGCTCGCCCGGCTACGTGTACGCCTACGCCTACGGTCAGCTGCTCGCGCTGTCGGTCTATCAGCGCTACGAGCAGCGCGGCGAGGAGCTCGTCCCGCGCTACCTGGAGCTGCTCGCCGCCGGTGGCTCGCGCTCGCCGCGGGAGCTGGGACAGATTGTCGGCGTCGATCTCGCCGACCCCGGCTTCTGGGACGCGGGCCTCGACCTCGTCGAGCGTCAGCTGCAGGCGGCCGAAGAGGCCGCGGGACCGCCGTAACGGCGCTCATCATCGTCCGGGCCGTTGCGATTCAAAGAGAGGTGGGGTAGGTCTCCGGGGGCTCGCCGAGCTCCCACGTGGGGGTAGGCTCGAGCGGCTCGACCGCCCGCGTTGAGTCGAGATGGACGAGGGCGTCGTACTGGCGGGCGGCGCTCGCGCCAAACCAGTGACTCTGACGTTCGGTCTGCGGCTGGTAGATCACGCCGATGGCGCGCTCCAGGCGGGGCTCGCGTAGCGCGCGACCGCTGTCGCCGGCGGCCAGCGGGCACAGCAGGAAGGCGGGCATGTGTGTGGCGTGCAGGAGCGCCTCGTAGGAGTCCGGCAGTGCCGGGCGCACGCGCTTGCGCTCAGCCGGCCCGCCCCACTCCGAAGCCGCGGTGACGCTCCCGGCATAGGTGGTGAAGCCGACGTTGACGGCGTCGTGGCCGTGGCGCTCGCGCATGAGCTGGCCGATGTTGACTTCGCCGCGCTGGGCCATCTCGGTCGCGCGCGCGTCGCCGACGTGTGAGTTGTGCGCCCACACCACGACCCTTGCCGTGCCGCCGTGGCGATCCAGATGGGCGACGAGCTGGTCGAGGGTGTCTGCCATATGCCGGTCGCGCTGGTTCCAAGACCCCGCGCGGTCGCCGAACATGGTTCGGTAGTACTCCTCGGCATTCGAGACCACAGCGGCGTTCTGCTCGGCGAAGAAGTACTCGTCCTCGGCCGCGAGCCCGTCGCGCGACAGATACTCGCCGGCACGGCGACGCAGCTCTACGAGCTGCTCGATCACTCGCCGCCGACATGGCTCCCCGACACCGAGCAACACCGCCTGACCATACCCGGCGCTATCGCCGGCATAAGGCTGCAGGCACTCATAGCGTGCCCGTGCGCGGTCGGCTGCCTGAGGGTCCTGCTCGTCCAGATAGGCGATCACGGCCTCCATCGAAGCGCCGAGACTGTAGAGGTCCAAGCCGTAGAAGCCGACCTTGCGCGCGCTGTGATGACGCCCCTCATTGTGCGTGCGCAGCCAGCCTACGAAGTCGAGCACATCCGCGTTGCGCCACATCCAGGTTGGGAACCGACGGAAGCCACCGAGTGCGTCCTGCGCGTCGGGGTCGGTTCCCGCGCCCCACACGAAACGGTTGACGCGGTATGCGTCGGGCCAGTCGCCCTCGATCGCGACCGCCGTGAAACCGTGCTCGGTGATCAGGCGCTTGGTGATGCGGGCGCGCTCCCGGTAGAACTCGTGAGTGCCGTGGCTGGCCTCACCGAGCAAAACGATCCGTGCGTCGCCGATCAGCGCGAGCAGCGCGTCATAGTCGCGGTGATCGCCGGTGAGAGGATGGGCCTCACGTCGCAATGCGGTGAGCACCTCGCGCTCTCCAAGTGGGAGGGTCAGTGGCGTCGCCACGTCAGTCCTCGCAGATGTCGGCGACCTTGGCGGCGGTGATCCGCACGACCTCGCGCGGATCGACGAGCACCGAGTGGCGGTGGTCTCCGGCTGGGCACAGGATTCGCGGCTGCTCGACAAGCGCGCTGTCGATTACCTCCGCCGCGGGAACCATCGGCCCGAACGGTGGCACGGCGCCGACCTCGAGCGACGGGAAGTCCCGGGCTATCTCAGCCTCGGTCGCGAGCCGCAGCTGGCGCGTGGCGCCGAGCAGGTCGCGAAGCTTGCGCAGGTCAAGGCGGTCGGCGGCGGAAATCGCCGCGATCACGTAGACGCTGCCATCGTGCAGCAAGACCGTCTTTGCCACCGTCTGCGGGGGCTGGCCCGCCACCCGGGCTTCGGCGCCGGCGCTCATCACCAGCTTGTGCTCGATCAGCTCGTACGTGACCTTAGCCCCCTCGAGGAATCCGACGATCGCATCGACGCGGGTCGTCGTCATCGCGCTCGGACTGCTCTCGCTACTCATGGTGGATCTCCTCCGACGTGGTTGTTGTCTGGCGGTCGAGCCAGTCGATGGCCAGGCGACTCACCTGCTCGAGTGCGCCGGGCTCCTCGAAGAGGTGTGTCGCGCCGGGTACCACCGCCAGCTCGCTGGGGCAGCGAAGCTGCCGCTGGGCCTCGCGGTTGAGCTCGAGCACCTGATGGTCGGCGCTGCCGACGATAAGCAGCGTCGGTGCTCGCACCGCGCCGAGGTTCCGTGCGAGGTCCGGGCGTCCACCGCGCGAGATGACCGCGCTCACCTTCGCGCCTGGCTCGGCGGCCGCGGTCAAGGCGGCCGCGGCGCCGGTGCTGGCGCCAAAGTAGCCGAGTGGCAGGCGTCCAACGTCCTCGCGCTCGCACAACCATGCGCTCGCCGCGGCTAGCCGGGTGGCAAGCAGCGGGATGTCGAAGACGTTCGTCCGGTCGAGCTCCTCGCTGGGGGTGAGCAGGTCGAACAGCAGCGTCGCGAAACCCGCGTCGCTCAACGCTTGCGCGACAGCGCGGTTGCGTGGGCTGAGGCGACTGGAGCCGCTGCCGTGGGCGAACACGACGATGCCACGTGCTCGCCGGGGCACCGTGAGCTCGCCGCTCAGCGACAGATCTGGGCCGACCGGGATGCTCACCTGAGATGTGACAGGATCCTCGGCGCCTGGCGGTTGCGGGGTGGCCCAGGCGCTCTCGGCGAGCAGTGTTGCGACCTCATCATCTGTGGTCGGCTGGAAGTCCTCATACCAGTAGCCGACAGCCCATAGATCGTCGGGCATCTCCACGCAAACGACCTCGTCCGCGTAATCACGGAGCGCCTGCACCGACGCGGGCGCCGCGACTGGTACGGCGAGGATCACGCGCGTGGCGCCGCGCTCGCGCAAAGAGCCCAGGGCAGCGAGCGCCGAGCTGCCGGTGGCAAGGCCATCGTCGATGAGGATCACCGTGCGCCCTGTGAGCTCGACGGGCTCGCGAGCGCCACGGTAGCGGCGGAGCCGCTCACCAAGCTCGCGACCGGTCCGTGCGATGAGCCCTTGCAGTTGAGCCTCGGAGAGTCCGAGCGCGCGCACCGCCTCCTCGCTGAGCACGTGCACCCCACCCTCGGCGAGCGCTCCGATCGCGTACTCGGGATTTTGCGGCGCACCGATCTTGCGCACGACCGCTATGTCCAGCGGCGCGCCCAGCGCGCGCGCCACCTCGGCGGCGACCGGCACCCCGCCCCGCGGAATACCCACCACGACTGGCTGCTCGTCGCGAAAGGGCTCCAGCAGCGCGGCGAGTCGCCGTCCGGCGTCATGACGGTCCTGGAAGCGAACCGCGCTCGGCACAAACACGGGCGGGTCCTCGATAGAGGTAACGGCGCCCGTCTGACGCTCGTGCATCGCTCAGCTGCCGTCTTCTGTCATGTGTGCGTTCATCGCGCAGCAAAGCTATCCCGCACGGCACCCCGTGCCATCGGTGCGGGTGCGCATCCGCTATCCGTAACGACTACCGACTCCTTGGAGGTCCCGCTCGGTCTCTGAACGGCGCGCTGTGGAAGGCCCCGCAGGTGGTTCGTGCGGGGCGGAGCATAGTCTCTGACGATGGCGCAGCCTGTTGAGGACGAGCGGATCGCCGTGCAGCGACGCACGCTGGTTTCGGTCGCTGCGGCCGGCCTGTTGGTGGTATTGAAGCTGGGTGTGGGCTTGGCGACCGGCAGCCTGGGATTGGTTTCGGCCGGTGTGGAGTCAAGCGGCGATGTCGTCGCGGCTACGCTGACGTTCTTCGCGGTTCGCCTGGGGGGACGACCCGCTGACGTTGAGCACCCGTACGGTCACCGCCGCGCCGAGAACCTTGGGGCGTTGGGGGAGGCCGTGATCCTGCTCGCCGGTGGGGCGATCATCGCCATCGAGGCCGTCGGCCGTCTCCTCGGCGCCGGCAACGCGCCTGATGCTCATTGGTATCTCTTCTTGGTCATCGCTGTCGCACTGATCGTCGACCTCAGCCGCACGATCGTCTCTATTCGCACCGCGCGGCGTTATCGCAGCGCCGCGTTGCGCTCCAACGCCTTTCATTTCGCTGCTGACATGGCCGGCTCCGTGGCGGTGCTTGTCGGACTGCTGCTCGTTCGCGCCGGGTTTGCTTACGGCGACGCCCTTGCCGCCCTGGTGATAGCGGCGATCATCTTTGCCGCGGCGGCGCGGCTGATTGCCGAGAACGCCAATGTATTGATGGATCGCACCCCAACACAGGCCAGGGAGGAAGCCGAACGGGCTATCGCCAGCTTGGAACCGGACATTGAGCTGGGGCGGCTGCGCTTGCGCGAGTCTGGCGGGCGCTACTTTGCTGACGTTGTCGTCGCGGTGGCACCCGGGCAGGCGGTCGTAGAGGGCCATCGAGCCGCCAGCCTGGTTGAGAGAGCCGTCGAGGGCGCGCTGCCCGGCAGCGATGTTGTCGTCCACGTTGAGCCTCGTCGCACTGGCCTGGATCTCCGCGACCGCGTTCTGGCGATCGCCTTGGCCGAGCCGCTGGTAAAGGAAGCGCACGACATCACGATCCTCGAGCAGGAGGGGTCGGTCAGCGTTGCCTCGCACTTGAAGTTCCCGGACGACCTGGACCTGCGGACAGCGCACGCGGTCGCCGAGCGCGTCGAGCGGGCGATTCGCGCCATGCCTGGCGTGACAGATGTGCAGACCCATCTCGAGCCTCTCGAGCGCCCCCTCATGGCGCGCCCGGCCGATGGTCGCGCCGACCGGCAAGCCATGCGGGAGATCGAGCGGCTCGTCCGAGAGCGGACCGGCATCGAGCCGCGCTCGGCGAGGCTCCTGTCCACCGAGGCCGGGCGCGTCGTGTTCCTTACGGTCGTCGTCGGCCACGGTGCGTCTTTGGTCGATGCTCACCATCTCGCCGGCGAACTCGAGGATCAGCTGCGCCGGCAGGTCCCAGACATCGCCGATATCGTCATCCACACCGAGCCGTAGAGGTACACCTTGCGGTGTACCGTGTGCGCGGTGAACGTGGGAACGAGGCTCGGGCTGGAGGCTCACAGGTGAGGCGGGGCAGTGGCTGGCGTGTGATCGTCGCCTACGGGCTGGTGTGCGCCTCGACGCAGGTCTTGTGGCTCACCTACGCCGCCATCACCACCGAGACGGCCCGCCGCTACGGGGTGTCGGTGGCCGCCGTGGGCTGGCTCGCGGAGATCTTCCCGCTGCTGTACGTGATGCTCGCGATCCCGGCCGGCGTCCTGCTGGATCGCTGGTTTCGCCCGGTGCTCGCCGGTGGCGGGGCGCTGGTCGCCCTCGGTGGGGTGGTCCGCCTGGGCGGCAACACGTTCGCGTGGGCGATGGCCGGACAGGTCGCGGTTGCGGTCGCCCAACCGGTCGTCCTGAGCGCCGTGAGCAAGCTCGCGGGCGAGTATCTGCCCTCACACCAGCGCGCCATGGGCATCTCGGTGGGTTCCGCCGCCGGCTTCGTGGGGATGGTGCTCGCCCTCATCCTTGGTCCCACCGTCGGCGGCCACGGGCAGCTTGAGCGGCTGCTCGAGATCGAGGCCGCGCTGGCGGTTGTGCCGGCGGCGATGCTGGCCCTCGCCCTGCGCCGCCCCGGGGCCGAGAGCGAGGAGCACGCGGCGATCGCCGGGAACGCGGCCCGCAGGCTGTGGGCGCTGCCCTCGATGCGTACGCTCTGTGGGCTGGTGTTCGTCGGCTTCGGCGTGTTCGTGGCGCTCGCCACCTGGCTGCAGACGCTGCTCGCGCCCGACGGCGTCTCGGAAACCGCGGCCGGGGCGCTGCTCGTCGGGATGATCGTCGCGGGCGTGATCGGCTGCGCGGTGCTCGCGCCGCTCGTGGTGGGTCGGGGCGCTGAGCGAAGCTTCATGCGCAGCGCGGTGCTGGTGAGCTGCGTGGGGTGCGTCGCCCTCGGCGTGACGCCGTGGCTCGGGGTGCGCGCCGCGGTGATCGTGGTGATGGGACTCTTCCTGCTGCCCGCGCTGCCCGTCATCCTCACCGCCACCGAGCGACTGGCCGGCCGCGCCGCCGGCACGGCCGGGGCGATCGTGTGGATGGCGGGCAACCTCGGCGGCCTCGTCGTCGCGCTGATCGTGCAGGTTCTCGTCCACCACCCGCTGGGCGCGTTCCTGGCGATGGCCGCCGTGTCGCTGCTGGGGCTGCCGCTCGCCGGCCGGCTGGTCGTGTCCCGGTTCCATGAAGAGGTCGCCGGCGAACCCGTGACCGCAGTCGCCGGCTGACGCGGGGGAGCAGGTCGCTACGCCGGCACCTCGCTACGCCGGCAGGTCGCTACGCCGGCAGGTCGCTACGCCGGCACCTCGCTACGCCGGCACCTCGCGCCCCAGCCAGCCACGGTAGAAGCCCTCGACGTCGGGGAGGAACTCGTGGACGACGGGGTAGCCGGGCTGGAGCGCCTCCACCT
>PLYX01000124.1 GCA_003151895.1 Solirubrobacterales bacterium | reverse complement strand
CGAGGCCGATCTCCTCCTCGGCCTCACGCAGGGCCGTGTCCCTCAGCGTCGCATCCTCCGGGTCGCGGCGTCCACCCGGAAACGAGATCTCTCCGGGGTGGCGGCGCATCTCGGCGCGCCGTCTCGTCAGCACCACCCGTAGCTCACCGTCGCCGGCCTCATACAGCGGCACGAGCACCGCCGCAGGCACCTGCTCGTCGCCTTGCGGCTCGGAGTGCGATGCGACGTCGAGCAGCACTCCGCCGAGCGTGACCGCGAGCGTCACTCTCAGGCGACGGCGTGGGTGCGCTCGACGCGCTCCTGGAACATGACCTCGCCGTCGAGTGTCCTGTGCACGGGACACTTCGCGGCGATCACCCGCAAGCGCTCGACCTGCTCGGTGGGAAGATCCTCCGGCAGGCGCAATACCACGTCGAACTTGGTGGGGCATCCGCGCTCGGCCGGGCTGTACTGCACGTCCACCTCCACTTTGCCGATGTCCCAGCCCTTGCGCGCCGCATACATCTCCATCGTGATCGCCGTGCAGGAGGCGAGGCTCACCGCGAGCAACTCCTGCGGGTCAGGTCCGGCGTCGTCGCCCCCGGACTCCAGCGGCTCGTCCACAGTCAACTGATGGTCGCGCACCTGCACGGTGTGTTTAAACGCCGAATCCTTGCGCCTAACGCTGGCCTTCATCACTTCGACACCTTCCGATCGTGTCGTCACAACACCTTCTCCTTCCATGGTATCGACGCCACTGGGCTACGAAAGGGGGTTAATGAGCAGGCCGGTCAGCAGCTTCGGGTAGAAGAACGTCGACTTCGGCGGCATGTTCTCGCCGCTCGCCGCCACATCCCGTACCTGGGACACGGGCGTCGGGCGCATCAGGAACGCCGCGTCATACTCGCCCGAGCGCACCATCCCCACCGCCTCCTCCGTGCTGCGCGCATAGAACAGGCCGTTGAAGTGGGAGATGTCCTCATCGCTCAGGCCGAGCGCTCCCTTCAGCAACAGCGCCTCCAGCACCCCGGTATCCAGGCTGCGGTAAGCCTCGGAGAAGCCCGGCAGCGCCGCGTCGGCGATCGCCTGATCCTTGAGCGTCAGGCGGTAAGCCTGCTGGTGGTGCGAGTCGATGTACCCGAGCTGCAACGGTCCCGTCCCCGGCTCCGGCGCGATCTGCTCGAGCGCCACCTCCACGATCTCGAAGTCGCGGCGCATCGCCTCCCTCAACGCCTCCTGGCGCTCGCGGTCGAGGCCGCGCACGAGACGGTGGGTGGGGAACACGGTCAACCCCGGGTCCTCCAACGCCACCAGGCACATGAGCACGTAACGGTGCTCCCCGTCTCCGCCGAGCTCCTCGGCATACGTGTTCGCCGTCTCGTAGCGATGATGCCCGTCGGCGATCAACAGCTCCACGTCGCGCATCGCCTCCCCCACGGCGGCGATCGTCTCCGGGTCTGACACGCGCCACAGCTTGTGAGTCGTGCCGTCCCCGTCGGTCACCTCGCCCCATGGGGCGCCCTCGGTGGCCGGCTCGAGCGCCTTCCAAGCTGCTCCCGCCGGGTCGGAGAAGAGCGAGAAGATCGGCGAGAGGTTCGCGCGGGTCGTGCGCATCAGGCGCAACCGGTCCTCCTTCGGACCCGGATGCGTGCGCTCGTGCGGCCTCACCCTCCCCGGGCCATACCCCTCGATCCGCACGCGGCAGAAGAAGCCCCGGCGGGTGCGCGTCGCACCGTCCGGGCCTGTGTACGTCTGCGTATGAGCCCACAGCGACGGCTCGGGATCCCGCACCAGCACGCCCTGCAACTGCCACGCTTCGAACAGCTCGCCCGCCGATGTATAGCGATCCCGCCCACCCGGCTCGTCCTTGGGCAGGTCCACCGCCACCACGTTGAAGGGGGAGCGCTCAAGCAACTCCTCGCGCTGCTCAGCGTCGATCACGTCGTACGGCGGGGACGTCACGTCGGCGAGTGGGCCCACCAGCGATTGGTCGTAGTGCAGGGCGCGCAGCGGTTGGATATCGGCCATGGCGGGGGCGACCCTAGCAGCAGGGGTCTATTGGCGCGACCGCAGGTCTGGAGGATCGCCTGTCGATCGAATGGCAGTAGACTTGTACGTCACGCCCGGGGCGTGGCGAAGCCTGGTATCGCGCACCGTTTGGGTCGGTGAGATCGCCGGTTCGAATCCGGCCGCCCCGACTGAAGTCCCGCCGCAGCCCGTCGCACCGGGCCGCAAATCCCCGCAAACACGGGGATCGGGTGGTTCGTGTGCGGGGCTGTGCGGCGCTGTTCGGGTGCTGCGCGTTTGCAAGACGTTTGCAGTGTGCCCCGGAAACGTTTGCAGAACGTTTGCAGCGGACGGCGCGCACGCGTGGCAGTCTTCGCGGCGTGCGCGCCCGTCCCGTCCCGGCTGGCGTGGCGTCTTGGTTGGTGGGTGGTGCTCGTCTTGCTCGCTGCAAGGTTGCTCGGGGGCAAACGGCGTCCGCCTTCGACAGAAGTTAGGCATGTCTGGATCCGGCGCAGAGCATCACGAGCAGTCCGGCGCGGCCGCGGGCCCGCCAGCGGGTCCTCCTCCGGTGTGGCGTCGCGGCGTGGCCGCGCGCATCGGCGGGGAGCGTGGGGGTCCGCTCGGGGGGCGGCGGGGGTCTACGGCAACCCGTGGGCTTCGTCGGGCCTGGAGCTACACGATGACCGGCGCGAGCGTGCCGATGTTGTCGAGTTCGCTGGGATCGCCTCGCGCCCGCGCCGTCGCCGAGGATCGTGTTGCGGCTCGCGTCGAGCACGCTGACGCCGCGGCTTTGGTGCGGGAGCCGTGGGTGACCAAGCGCGAACTGGCTGAGCATCTGCATGTTGCGATCCGTTGGATCGAGGGTCAGCACCATCACGGGTTGCCGTATGCACGTCGTGGCGGGGTGTTGCGTTACCGGATCTCTGAGGTTGAGCGCTGGCTGCGCGGCGAGCAAGAGCAAGAGCAAGGGGGGATGTGATGGCGCACAACAGGGGTACTCGTCGCAAGCCGGACTGGTGCGGGGTCGTCTCATACAGGGGCAAGCGCAAGTGGGTCGGCGGCTGCAAGAGCATGAGCGAGTACGACAAGGCCGCCGAGCGCGTCCGCGAAGAGCTGCGTGAGCAGGTCGAGAAACCGTTGGTGCAGAGGACGGTGCCGACTGTTTCGCAGTTCGCGGGCGCAGAGCTGCTGGAGGATGGTCGTATCGCGATGGTGTGGCCTGATGGGCAGCGTTCGCAGAAGGCTGAGGGTCGTACGCCGAAAACGGTTCTGCGGTTGCGGGAGGGTTTGCGGCCGTTCCTGCGGGAGTTCTGGGATCGGCCGCTTGACAGCTTCAATCGCGACGACGCGCTCACGTGGATCCTGCCTCGGGGGCCGCACGTGCAGCAGTCGGTGCGGCAGTTCTTCAACCATGCTCACGATCGCGAACTGATCGTGGATAACAAGTTCGCACGGCCAGGTGCGAGCAAGCGCAAGCGTCGCGTGGACCGTCACGACTTCGCGATCGTCACAGACGAGCAGTACGCGCAGTTGCGCGCTTGCGCGCGGCGCAGTTGCCGCGACGATTATGGGCTCGTGATCGAGGGGATCGTCTTGACCGAGGGGGAGGCGGCGATGCGTCCGAGCGAGATCTTCGCGCTTCACGAAGATGAAATCGACTTTGCTGAGGGCATCATCCACGTGCACTACCAGTACGACTCGATCACGCGCAAGCGGGTCGCGCCGAAGGATCACGATCCGCGGTGGGTGGTCATGAGCCACGCCCTTCAAGAGCACCTGGAAAGGATGCCGCGCTACAGCCCGACGATCCTGTTCCCGGCGATCCGTGGCGGTTACTACACGTTGTCAAACTTTTACAGTCGCTGGCACGCCGTACGCGTCGCGGCCGGAATGCCCGCGCTTGAGTTCTATGAGCTCAAGCACCGTGCGCTGCAGTGGATGGTCGACCCCGTCGAGGACGGCGGGCTCGGCCTCGACCATCAGACCGCCGCGGCGATGGCCGGCCACGACGACGGTGGCTGGCTGATCTCAAACGTCTACACCAAGCTCGCAGAGCGACGCGCCCGCGAACGCGCCAAGCGCGCCATGCACGCCTACCGCCAACGCCACACCCCAGACACGCCCCGCCTACAAGCCGTCAACGAATATGAGCTGTAGAGCCCCAAAGCTCTTGAGGTAGCGGGTTCGAGGTCCGTCCGCCGCTTGGTCTCGGCAGAGCAGATTTTGGCTCTGTGTAAGGGGATTCTGGATGGTGGCGCACAGTTTGCTATGCGGACAGGCGCGGGCGTTCGTGGCCAAGACAGACACGAATCTACGGCCCCTTTGTGGCCACGGGAGTTGGCTGCGTTTATCGACACCCGGTCGACGCGGTGAGAACACGTCGTCGGATGGTAGGTCGATGGGCGTCCGCGCGATCACGTGCCCCGAGCCGTGGATGTACTCTGTTGGTCATGGGGCGCATACGGGGGCGTCGTAAGGACGCGCCGCTGAATGGGATACCTGGGGTTGAGTCGTGGCGGGCAGCCAGGACGGCCCAACGCAGTGAGGTTCGCGGACTCCTCCCAAGCGCTCAGCCACGAGCGTCGTTGATCCCTCGGACACACACGCGCGGCATCAGCGACCAACTAGGCCGCACGGAGCGTCTGCTTGCGTTGACCCACCGCGGGCTCAAAGCCGGAGGGTTCGTGTGCCTCACCATCGGTATCGCGGCCGTGCTCATCGCATTGCCGGGCGAAGGGGTACGAAACACGATCCACGTCCTCCTGGTCATTGGCGGCGTCGTGGCGACGGTGGGCGCCAGCCTACTTCTCCTAGCCTTTCTTCTCAGGAGGGTCGCACACGTACCTGAGATGCCCGCACCGGATATGCGCCATACCGCATTGGTTCACACACTGCGCCGCATCGGGGTGAGCGAGCATCGACCGCAGGTTGGCGAAGCTGGGCTGTTCAGCGAGCCGGTGTTGCTCGTGGGCGAGAAGCGGATCTACGACCAGGACGGGACCCGTCGCGGAACCTTTAGGCCTGCCGCGGACAACCCGTCGCTCTTCAAGCAGGTCTTCTCAGAAAGCTCTTGCAGCTGGGAGATCCTCGATGACCACGAGCAAGTCCTGCTGACCGTGAGGGAGGGACGGGAGGCGGAGCCGGTGCGCCACGGGCTCAAACAGATACGACCACAGACATTCAAGGCAATCGCATCCGATGGCAGCGAAATCGGCATGGTCGTCCTGCGGCTTGGTTGGCGTCGCCAACAACGGATCGAGGCAGCGGGAGAGAACATAGGCGCCCTTGTCTGGATCAGCCGCCGGGTCTACGGCGTGCGCGACGGACAGGACAACGAGGTCGGTCGCATCACACACCAGTCCATCTCCCTGCTGTTCCGTCGGCCGGAGTGCATCGTGATTGAGATGTACGATGCGATGCCCGATGGGCTGCGCCAGGTCATGCTTGCGGCCAGCAAGGCGGTTGCTCATCTGAACGCGCCATCCGCATAGCCGTTCGGGTTTCCGCTTCCAGGCTACGTACCACACAACCTGCTCGGGCGCGGCTGGAGGCTGGACGCAGACTGGCCAACGAGTTATGGGTCTGCGACGATATGGCCTCGATGCGCATCAAAAGGGCATGCAGTGCAGCATTGACTCGACGGATGAACCCACGCGCCGAGCGGCCAACGCGTGCTTTCGTATAGGGCCGGTGTACGGACCGTAGGAGGCGCCGCTGCGACGCCGGTCGCATGAACCGGCGATCTGGTCGCCTCCCAGCCCAAGAAGCGAGGACTGTGAGTGGGGTGGCGAATCACCCCCACCAGTCGCCGCGATCCAAACGATCCATCCACTTGTTCCACCCTTCACGGTCAATGCGACGCATGCCCCAGAAGGCGCCCGGCGTGACGATGACCCAGCCGATTAGCAGCAGCGCACCCTTACCATGGGTGAAGTTGTCGAGCGCAAATATAAGCAGGCCGACATCCAATACCCACAGCCCTATCGATGCCGCCCGCCGGACCAACCGGCCACTCATGACACCGAGCATACAGCGGTGCTGAGCTACCAGTCCGCGCGCGGCGGCAGTCCTGTCTCGCACACGGTGTCGATCACCGACAGGCTCACAAGGAAGCATAAGGCAAGAAGTAGGTTCAAGACGGACTAGGAGACCCTCAGCCCTTCATTCAACGCGCAGGCGGCGGACCTGGAGGCTCCCCGACATTCCGCTCTACACCGGGGCAGAGCCCCCTCCCAATGGCGTATTCGGCTACTCAGCCCACACCGTGAACACCGTCTTCTGGATGGAGGTAGTCGATGACGATCCGCGAGAAGTCCACGGAGCAAGTCGCATTGGGAGCCCTGTCGACTCGGCCCGAGCTCACCGCTGCCGAGATCGCAGCCGCCACGAAGCGAGGAAGGTCGAGCGCGAGCAAGGCGCTCCTCACGCTCGAGTGCCGCGGCAAGGTTGTGCGGGCTGCACGGGGGACGGCGCCCATCGACCGCTGGCGTGATTGGGGCACGCAGCCGATGCCGTTTTCTACCCGTGCGCGCCCGGCGTCGGGCGCAGCAGTGTGCCCTCATGGCAACCGGGGCCATCCGCGACGGCGCTTTTCGGACGTCGGCGTTTTTGCAGCGCTTGGTCGTCCATCTGCCACGCGAGCGCCGGGGTCCTGTTGATGTCCCCCGCAGAACCCGCGCGGAGCCGCGTCTCCCGAGTCTCTTGCGCAGGTCGGCTTGCGACTACGCACGCGATTCGCGAGATTCGTCGGTCGAGTGGGACAAGGCGTTCGAGCTCTCGAAAGACCCTTTTAACCCGCGGTTCTCTGCTCAGCCCTGACTTGTACGTGACACCATTTGTGACTGGCCTGACCCCGTGAGTTCGGTCCGACCCTTGTGAGAGTTTCTCGCGCCCACGATGATGGGCGAGGAAGGAACTCTGATGAAGCGACGCAGGCATACGCCGGAGCAGGTCATCCGCAAGCTGCGCGAGGCCGAGCGGATGATCGGCGAGGGCAAGACGATCCCGGAGGCGGCGAAGGAGCTCCAGGTCAGCGAGCAGACGTATCACCGCTGGCGCAACCAGTACGGCGGGATGAAGGCCCAGGACGCGAAGCGCCTGAAGGAGCTCGAGCGCGAGAATTCGAGCCTCAAGGCGATCGTCGCCGATCAAGCGCTCGAGGTCCGAGCGCTGAAGGAGATCGCTCGGGGAAACTGGTAGGCCCGGTCCGTCGGCGCCAGGCGGTCGCGATGCTTCGCGACCGCCTCGGCGTCAGCGAGCGCTGGGCAT
>PLYX01000056.1 GCA_003151895.1 Solirubrobacterales bacterium | reverse complement strand
CTTCTACGGCGAACGGGACAACCTCTGGCATCCTGTCCTCTCGTGAAGGGACACTGATGCCAAGACGTAGCCCGTATCGGATCGAGCTGACTGAGAAGGAGCGCGCGGTGCTGGAGTCATTGGCGCGCTCGTATACGTTGCCGTATTGGCAGGTAACGCGGGCGCAGATGGTGCTGATGGCCGCCGACGGGCTGCGCAACGATCAGATCGCCGTGCGGTTGCACTGCGGACGCGATGTCGTCTCGCAGTGGCGCAAGCGGTTCTTCGAGCAACGCCTCGCCGGCCTGGAGGACCGGCCCCGGCGCGGTAGACCGCCGGTTTTTTCCCCCTCAGGTCCGGGCTGAGGTGATCCGCATGGCGTGCGAGCGCCCCGCCGACAGCGAGGTGCCGCTGTCGCGCTGGTCATCCTCAGAGCTCGCGCGTGAGTGAGGTTGTCGCGCGCGGGATCTGCGAGCAGATCTCCGGCGTGACGGTCTGGCGGTGGCTCTCAGAGGATGCCATCAAGCCGTGGCAGTACCGCTCCTGGATCTTCCCGCGCGACCCCGAGTTCACCGCCAAGGCCGGCCGCATCCTTGACCTGTACGCGGGCCGGTGGGAGGGCGAGCTGTTGCATCCCGGCGACTACGTCGTCTGCTGTGACGAGAAGCCCTCGATCCAAGCGCGGCACCGCAAGCACGCCACGCTGCCCGCCGCGGCCCACGTCAAGCGCGGCCAGCGCGTCGAGCACGAATACAAGCGTTAGGCCGACCCGGTGGTTATGCCGACCCGCGCGAGTATCTCCTGTTCAGGATTGGTTGGGGCGGTGAGGTGGTCGGCATATCACAGGCCGTCCAGGAAGGCCAAGAGCGTGTCGGGTGCTTGGTAGCGCCCCGGCTTGGTGTCGGGTGGGTTGGTGCCGGCGATCGCTCGCCCCAAGCCAACGGCTCAGCCGCGCTACCTGCCGCAGCTGATTGACAATCGTCCGCGGCGCATAGCCACGGTCGCTCAGCTCCGCTTCATACGCATCCGCGAACGGTGCCAACGGCCCCGCCACCTCAACCATGCTGACCCTGCCGGTCGGTCTGGTCATCCTGCCTCCTTCTCCTGCATCGGGGACAGGAGCATGACCACAACGACAAGCGTTATGCCGACCCTCCGATGACGATCAGCCCAACGTGCAGGAACTTTCGCCCGTCATCGGCATAACCACCGGGTCGGCCTAACGCGTGTTGTGCCGACGTCGGCACAACACGCGCGGCGGCGCTCTGTGTTACTTCGCCGCCTGGGACGCCAAACGCGCCAAGCTGTTCGACCGCTGCGACGAGAAGGACGGGATCGTCCCGTTCGACAAGCTCGTCGCGCAGTTCATGACCGTCGAGCCGTACAGCAAGGCCCGACGCGTGTTCGTGATCGTCGACAACGGCTCAGCACACCGCGGCCAGGCATCGATCAAACGCCTCCAAAGCAGATACAAGAACCTGATCCTCGTACACACCCCCGTCCACGCCAGCTGGCTCAACCAAGCCGAGATCTACTTCTCGATCGTGCAACGCAAGGTCCTCACCCCCAACGACTTCCCCGACCTCGACACGCTCGAACAGCAGCTACTCGCGTTCGCTCGCCGCTACGAACAGATCGCCGCCCCATTCCAGTGGAAGTTCACCCGCCAAGACCTCGACCGCCTCGCCCACCGACTCGACCAGCCGACCGTCCAAGCCGCCTGACCACAAATACGTCGGCGAACTTCCGAGCCAGAGCACTAAGGCGTCCTCCGGCGTTGCCGCGGCGGGGGCCAGCTCCAGCGCGGCGACCGCCTCGGGCGTCATGCTGCCCCAGCCCGAACTCAAAAGCGACGCCGAGCTCGACTCCGACAGCTACCCGGGCGAACCGGACAACGACAACAACCACGTGTTCGGCCACGCGGCGAGCGCCGCCGATGCGCGGGCGGCCACGGCGCTCGTCAAGCGCTACTATGCGGCGGCCGCGGTGGGCGACGGCGCCGCGGCCTGCCCTCTGATCCATTCGGTGATGGCCGAATCGATCCCGGAAGACTACGGCCAGTCGTCCGGTTCGCCCTTTATGCGCGGAAAGACCTGCGCGGTGGTCATGTCAAAACTGTTCAAGCATCTCCACAAGCAGCTGAGCGCCGATAACGCCACGTTGAAGGTGGCCGCCGTGCGCATCAGAGGCAACGACGCGTCGGTTTTGCTGAGCTTTGGCGGGATGAAGCCGAAGTATTATCTCGAGTTGCATCGGGAAGGCGGCGCCTGGAAGATAGACGGGCTGCTCGCCGTCGCGCTGCCATAAGCACTTTGCCTCCGGCTCGCGCGCTCAGGAGTTTGCGGATGTGCTCGGCAGGGCTCTAGCCGTAGTAGCGGGCAATCACTTGGAGTTGGCTGAAGATGTCGTGTGCCAGGAAGGCAACCAGGATCACGGCGCCGGTCGCGGGAGCCCATCGTCGTCCGGCGCCGCGCACCGCCAGGGTCACTACGGCGCCCAGCAACGGAAGCATCGGCAGCAGATAGCGGGGGTCACCGAAGCCCTCCACTCCTCCGGTGGCGATCCGCGATGAGTATGACGCGGCGCCCACGAGCAGTAGCACCCCAATGCCCATCGCCGCGTAGATTGCGACCTCCGGCAGGCGAGATCTAAGTGTCTTGCGCCGTATGATCAGCTCTCGGCCACAGAGCAGCGCGATCGCCGCGGCCAGCACGAGCGCGATGTTCTCGACCCAGTCGGGGAACTGCGTGTCGATCCAACCGTAGAGGCCCACGAAGCGGTTGAACCAGATGTCACGAAGAGTGAACACCCCGGCGAAATAGTGCACCATGCCTGGCAGGCGCGGCAGGTAGAGCTCCCAGATGTAGCTGATCTCATGGAAGATCGACCCGTTGGTGAAGCTGAGCGTACCTCCCGAGGCGGAGCCGAGAGTCGGATGGTTCGATAGCCCGTTTACCAGCACGTAGAGCAGCACGGGAGAGGCGCCGATGCCGGCGGCGATCGCCGGCGATTGAAGCGCCCCCCTGCCCCTGGAGCGAGCTTCGCGCACGCCGAGCAGGAGCAAGCCGGCGAACACGCCGGGCGCGAGGCCAACGAAGTTGAGCTTCGTCAGGAAACCCGCTGCGATGAGAACCCCCGTTGCGACCGCGAGGTTTCGAGTGAGCCCTCGGCGGAACCCGCGCGCCAGGCATAGAAACACAGCGGCGGACACTGCATACAACATCGTGTCTGGGTTCAGGGTGCCCGACATGAACCCGAATAGTGGCTGTACGGCGACACATGCCGCCCCGACGGTGGCCGCCCAAGGCACGCCGGGCAGGACCTCGCGCAGGAAGAAGAAGGTCAAGAGCGCCGTGATCGCCGCCAACAGAGCGCCCGCTAGACGCATGAGCTCCAGCTGGGCGAGTGTGTTGCCCGCGCCCATCGCATAGGGAATCGTCTCGATCGCATAGTACAGCGGCGGCTCCGATGTGGCCACACCCACTTCCCCTGATCCCACACGCGATAAGCCTTCGTTGATATCCCGCATGAGCGTCCGTTGCTCGCTCATCGACGATATGGCTGGGATTTCTGGCGAGAGCTTTATTTCCTCCTGACGAAGGCCTTCCAACACGAGGGCCTCCTCGGGCGAGTATCCAGACTGTTCGGACGCCACGGTGTGAGGCAGCGTCCCGGTCTCGGCCAGCAGTTGAACATAGGCGAAATGGGCCGGCTCGTCACGGCCCTGGAACGGTGGAGTTATGATCGACCAAGCAGCGCCATTCAGGAATGCGATCAGCGCGCACATCCAGGCCGCGGCTGGCACACGTCCGAGCGCTGCACGGAGGTTGACCACGGAGCCGCGTCGCTCGAGCATGACTCGTCTACGTGTCGCCTGCCGTTGCGCCGTGCGCGCCCGCTGAGACTTGAGCCTTCTCTGGAAGGCTCGAGAGCCGACGGAAGTCTTGCCCGCCGGTCCACGCGGAGCGGGAACTTTGCTCATGGCAGCTCTCTCCACCCCAGCCTTATGACCAGAGCGCAAAGGGCAGCCACGAGCGCCGCCACGAGCAGCGCCACCCATGTCCCGCTGATGGCGTGACCGATCCCCATGTGCCTGGCCACCGACAGCGCACGTGACCACCACGATCCACCCCCGGGCTCCATGTATTCGACGCTCACCCTGCCCGGAAACACTTGCCCTTCACGTCCCACCGCTGCCTTCGCGGCGACGGCGTGGGCGCCGTAGAGCTGCAGGCGCTCGCTGTTCGCCGGGACATAAAGACACAGCTTCACGGGTGACGCGGCGTGTTCGAGGGGCTCGACGGGCACGGTCACCGAGCTGCCCGTCCAGTCGGCAGCGCGGCTGCCCGCAGTGAGAATCCGAGAGCCCGAGTATGCCCGCAGGAGCACCCTCGGCCCAAACGAGGCTTGCATCCCGAGCCGGATCGCTGACACGCTGGCTGGAAGCGTTTCGCCCGTCTGGCACACGGTGGCGCTCCCCGTCGTCGTGCCCAATGATTCTTTTGACTTGGCGCCCACTCGCACAACACGCAGGGGAGAGCGCGTGAGCGTCAAAGCGACCACGACAATCATCAGCGCGAGACTTAGTGCGAGTGCAACCTTGGCCCGCATCACCGACCTCCAGCTCCGCCGGCGACCAAAGCGACCCGCGTCTTCCACGCGAGCGCGACTGTCCTCCACATAGCCGAATAGTACAGGACGCTACGCGCCGGCATGCCCCCGTGAGGCCGGTCGTTCGGTAACAGACCCCGCCATTCGCTGGCAGAGCCTGGTGCTATAAATTGAGAATCAACCAACCCGAGTGACCGAATCACATGACCCAGGCACCATTGTTTCTAACTCTAGGCCCCACGGGCACGTGCCACGAGAACGCGCTGC
>PLYX01000016.1:8894-20402 GCA_003151895.1 Solirubrobacterales bacterium | reverse complement strand
GCCGGTGAGTGCCGTGAACGCCAGCAGCAGGCCGACCGACCACAGGCCGTAGAAGCGCGTGCCGGCGGGGGCCAGCACCATGGCGCCCGCGACCGTCGCCCCCGCGGCGAGCGTGAGAGCCAGCTCGAGTGTCGTCATCGGGGCGAGATTCAGCCCGCCCCCGGCGATGAATGTCGCGAAGCACAGGACGCCGGCGACCGCGAGCGTCGCGGCCATCGTCGCGCCGGGCCTTTGCGGCGAGCCGATCGGCGGCGACGGAGCATCCCCGGGCTCGTGGACGAGCCCCACCGGCGGACGCTCAGCCGTCGCGGCGTGCGCGGACACGCTTATGCACCTCCCCGACAGCAAGCACCAGCGCGCCGGCGAGCATGAACGCGAGCACGGCGAACAGCGAGTCGGGCAACGTGTTCACCGCCGAGGCGATGTCGGCGTGCACGACACCCGGGCGGATCGGAACGCTTCCCACCCGTACGGGCGCCGAGCCGTTGTTGTGGGCGCTCTGCACCGCACGCTGCTCAGACGGGGTCAGCGGCAGCGCGACGTTTGACGAGGCGCCTGAAGCCGCTGCGCCCGCGCCGCCGCCGGCCGCGGCGAGCTCGTCCTTGCGAATCAGGTTGGCGCAGTCGGTGTACTCGCTGATCTCGGTCGGCATGTGCTTCAACGCTTCGCGATACGCGTTCTGGCTGTAGCCGCTGAACGGTTCCCCGTGCCCGCACTTTTCGATGATCGTCTGCGCTTCGCTCGCCTGAGCGGCGGGAGCGCCGGCGAGCAGTGTCACCGCCGCAAGCGCCGGCGCCGCGGTGAGGGCGATCGTGCGCGCGCCCGCCACGGCTCGCCCGATCGGGCGTCGCGTAACGGTTGTGACGGCGCCTATGCCCCTCCACAGGTTGACCAGCAGCCCTTCCAAGGGATGCAACGCTACCTCACCGCCCCCGGGAGAGTGCGACGTCGGCAAGTGCATCGGAGAAGCCTGCCGCCCAGGCGTCGTGGGTGTAGGCGCTCACGTCTTCGCGCCCGGCTTCGCCCAGGCGAGCGCGCAGCGAGGGGTCGCCGGCGAGTCGCCTGAGCGCGGCGGCCAGCGCGATGGGGTTCCCGGCCGGCACGACGATGCCGTTGCGCCCGTCGCGCACCAGGCCGCCCGCGGCGGCCCCGACGGCGTCGCTTGCGATCACGGGAAGTCCACGGTTCATGGCCTCGTTCGCCACGAGCCCCCATGGCTCGCGGAAGGTGCGCGTTGGAATCGATGGCAACACCAGAACGTCGGCGGCGGCATAGAAGTTGCGCAGCTCGGTCGGGGAGACGTGGTCGAGTCCCACCACCGCGCCGCCGGCCGGGACCCAAGGGGGGGTGGATCCCGCGCCGACGAGGACGAGCGCGGCGGTGGGTGCCTGTAGGCCCGACGTACTCCAAGCCTCTACCAGCACCCCCAGTCCCTTTTCCCGCGCGGGGCGTCCCGCAAACAAGAACTTCACAGCCGCGTTGGCGGGCCATGCGGGATCGTTCGGCATGCTCACTTCGGGCGAGCTCCAGAAGGCGTTGTCGACCGACTGCGGGGCGACGTGCACGTGGTGCGCGCCGCGCGCCCGCACGTAGGCGCTCACGTGTGGGCCGTAGGTGACCACCGCGTCCGCCGAGCGGTACAGGCGACGCAGAGCCAGGTAGCTGAGCGCATGGGCGGCGCTGCGCGGGTGCGCCCACAGCGACGTCCACAGGATCAACGGCACGCGCGCCCGCCGTGCGCCGGCCCACGCGCCGAGCACGGCGACGCGCCCGCCGGTGGGGCACACCACTGCGCGATAGCGTCCGCTCGCCGCCAGCGCATACAGCTCGTGCTCGCGCACATGGCGGTGGGGGAAAGGCAGGTCCTGCGCGGTTGGGCCGCCGCCGTGCTTGAGGCGTCCGCCGAACAGCGCGAACTCGACATCCTCCCGCTCATGCAGGCGCTCGAACGCGGCGACACGGTAGGCCGGCGCGTGGCCGGTGACGAACAGGACGGGCTTCACCGAGGGCTCATCGCAAGTGTCGTCGATCACCGGGATGTCATCCGGCGGATGTCCCCTGCGCGGACGACTTCCCTCCGAGCGCGTGCTCGTAGGCGGCGAGCGTCTCCTCGCCGCAGCTCCTCCAGGTGAAGTTGGCGGCGACCGTCTCGCGTGCGCGAATGCTCGCCTCGCGCAGTCGCTGGGGGTCGGAGAGGAGCTCGTCGATGCGCTGCGTGAGCCGCTCGATGTCACCTGGTGGGACGAGCACGAACCCGTCGCCCGCCGCGGCGATCTCCTCCGGCCCGGGCTCGCCGCGACAGCCGATCGCGGGCACGCCGCCCGCCATCGCCTCTATGTAGGCCACGCCGAACGCCTCCTCGGTGGAGGGCATCGCGAACAGCGTGCACCGGCGCGCCTCCTCGATCGCCTCGGCCGGTGGCAACTGACCGCGGAACCTGACGCGCTCCGCGACCCCGAGGCGCGCTGCGAGCCCTTCCAGCGCAACCCGCTCGGGACCGTCGCCCACGATCACGTAGCGCAGCGTCGGATGGCGCTTGGCCAGCACCGCCAACGCGCGCATAACGTCGGCGTGGCGCTTGCGTGCCACGAGGTGGCCGACCGTCACGAGCGAGGGGGCCTGCTCACGCCGGACTGCCGTGCCCCTCCCGCGTGAGGGCAGGTCCGCGCCGAGGTGCACCACGCGCACGTCGGCCGCGCCGTAGGAGCCGGCCAGCTCGGCGATGCCGCGGCTGTTGGCGAGCACCGTCGCCGCCGCCCCGAGGCCACGTTCGACGGCCTCCCGGCCGGCGTCGCTGCGAGGCGCGGTATAGAGCACGTCCCCGCCGTGCACCGACACGACGAGCGGCACCCCGACACGCGAGCGGCGTACCGCATCGCCCGCCGGCACCGCGTTGTGGGCATGGATCAGGTCGTACTCGAACGAACGGCGCAGCCGGCGCAGCGCGAGGCCGAGCGCCGGAGCCGCCCATGCCCCCCATGCGGGGTAGGAGCTTGAGCGTGGTGGGGAGACGTAGCGCACGTAGGTGACCCGCAGGCCGTCATGGATCTGCCGGCGCGGCTCGCCCGCGAGGTTCCTGAGAGCCCTCGCGGCGCCCGCCGGTGGGTTGGGTGTGCCCTGAAAAAACGAGGCGCGCGGCGGGACGAGCCGGTGCAGCACGAGCACGCGCACCTCTGCGCCGGCATCGCGCGCGGCGAGAGCCTGACGGTGCGCCCACACGCCCAAGACCGGGTCGCCCTGGCGCGGGTAGAACTCCGAGACGATCGCGACCTTCACCAGCGTCGGTGGGTCACGAGGGTTCGCTGAGCTTCGCTCGCGCTCATATAGGGACGATGCTCGAGGAAGGAGCGCGCCTCGGCGAGCGCCTGCTCGCGCGAGTAGGCGCTGGCGGCGGGCGCGGCGCGATGGCGGATCGGGACAGCGTCGATCACGCCGCAGCGCCAGCCATGCTCACGCGCGAGCGCCGCCCAGTGGACGTCCAAGCCCCAGCCCATGCGCAGGTCGGGGAATGGCAGCAGCGTCGAGAAGGTGGAGCGCGCGAACGCGGTCACGGGACCGATCTCGACGAAGCTCGTCTCGCGCACAATGCTGTCCGGCCTGCGGCGGGTCACCCTCCACGCGGCGTGGGAGGCCAGCCTGTGAGCCGGTTGGGCGAGGTCGAGGCGAAAGCGATCGGCGAGGAACAGGAAGCGGTCGAGGAAACCGTGGGGCAGGACGATGTCGTCGTCAACCACGAGCAGCCAGTCGCGGTCGCCCGGTGGGTGCGCGGCGAGCAGCAGGTTGAGGTTCTCGAACTTGCCGCGATCCCCGGGCGAGGCCAAGCACAGCTCGACTTCATGGCGCGAGCGGGCGAGCTCGGCGCGCACACCCTTCACGAGCGTGCCGTGCTCGGGCCGCTCGAGACCGAGCACGAGCACGCGGCGCGTGGGGGGCGAGCGGCGTGCCGCGAGCTGTAGGCGCAGCCGGCGGCCCGAGGCGACGTCCAGCGCATCGGCGCCGAGGTCGAGCGCGGAGCGGCGCACGCTGTCAAGACCGCCGACGGCGCCGCTTTCGCCTGAGAGGAAGTCGTCGGGCGGACCCCCGTCCGACGAAATCCCGCCCACCGCCCGGGCGCCGGTTGCCGATGTCCCTCCGTTCGCCGCGCCGATCGGGGCCTCACCTGACGCTGGAACGCTCCGACGGGCGCGCAGCGCTTCCTCGACGCGGCCGAAGCTGTGGGCGACCATCGTGAGACCGGCGGGACAGCGGCGGCGCACGACGTGACCGAGGCAGCCCGCGAGCGTGCGCAGCTCGCGCAAAAGACCGGGAACCCGCCCGCCCGCCTCGCCGCGCCAGGCATCGAAGCGCCGCGCCGCTCGTCCGCGCGCTCGGGCGCCGCGGCACAGAGGACCAAGGCGCGCGTCCGAAGCGGAGCGGCGGTGGTGTACGGCCGCGCGCGCCACGTATAGGACGGGCATGCTCACGCGATCGTGGTCGCCGGAGGTTGCGCGAAGGCGTTCCTGCCACTCCTGCTCGTCGCCGCCGTGCTCGAGCGAGACGTCGAACGGCCCGACGCGCTCCAGGGCGCGGCGGCGGATGGCCATGTTGGCTCCCCACGCGTAGCGCGCGGGCGTGTCCTTCCGACCGAGGTCGAGCGAGGTGATCGGAGGCCCCTCGCGCCCGCAGCTTCGGGGCGGGTTGCCCTCAAGGCGCGGCACGATCGGGCCGGTGAACACCTCCACGTCGGGATGCTCGCGCGCGGCGGCGAGCAGCGCCGCGAGCCAGCCGTCGCAGACCTCGATGTCGTCGTCGACGAACACCACGAGCTCGCCGGTGGAGCATTCCACGCCGGTGTTGCGCGCGACGTTCAAGCCGAGCGGCCGCGGGTGCGGCTCGTAGCGCGCGCCGAACCGCTGGGCGAGCACGCGGCCCTGCTCGGAGGGACCGGCATCATCGACCACGATCAGCTCCGCTCCCGCATCCGTCACCTGCGGAGCGATCGAGGCGAGCGCCACCTCGAGGTAGTCGGGACGCATGCGCGTGGGAACGACAATCGACGCGGGCGGCGCGCTCGGATGGGAAGCCATGACCGCAACAGTCTAGGTTTGGAGCGGGCATGGTTCTGTTCCTGCACAACCGCTATCGCACGACGGGCGGCGAGGAGCGCGTGGTCGACGAGCTGCTCAAGCTCGTGCGCGACCGTCTCGGGGAGCCGGCGGAGCTGCTGGCACGCGACTCCGCCGGGCTCGGCGGCGCGCGCGCGGCCGGCGGGCTGTTGCGCGGCGGGCTCGCGCCACGCGACGTCGCCAAGGCCGTGCGGATGACGGGAGCGCGAGTCGTGCATGCCCACAACCTCAACCCGCTGTTCGGCTGGCGCTCGCTCGCGGCCGCTCGCGCGGAGGGGGCACGCGTGGTGCTCCATCTGCACCAGTACCGTCTCGTCTGTGCCACGGGCGTGTGCTTCACGGCCGGGCAGGAATGCACCCGCTGTCACGGGCGCAACACGCTTCCGGGCGTGATCCGCAACTGCCGCGGCAGCCGCACGGAGGCGCTGGCGTACGGCGCCTCGCTCGCGGTGTGGCAGCGGCGCCTGGCCGGCCAGGCCGACGCTGTGATCGTCCCCAGCGTGTTCGCGCGCGAGCGGCTGCGGGAGATCGGGGCGCCGCTGGACTGGGAGCGGGTGCACGTGCTCGCGCCGCCGGTGGGGGTGCCGGGGGAAGGCCAGGGCGGCAGTGATGGCGACAGGGACGGCGATGGCCCGGGACCGGGCGCTACCGTTGCCACGCGCGGCGCACGCCCGACCGGTCCGGCGATCGGGACCTACGCCCTCGTCGTCTCGCGGCTCGCGCCGGAGAAGGGGATCGACGTTGCGATCGACGCTTGCCGGATGGCGGGTGTGCCGCTGGTGATCGCCGGCGATGGCCCCGAGCTTGATGCGCTGCGTGCCCGTGCGGCGGACGGGGACGTGCGGTTCGTAGGGCGCGTGGAGAACGGTGAGCTCGACCGCCTGCGTGTCGCCGCGGCGCTCGCGCTCGTCCCGTCGCGCTCGGCGGAGACGTTCGGGATGTCGGCGGCTGAGGCGATGGCCGCCGGCGTGCCGGTGGTGGCGAGTCGCATCGGGGCGTTGCCGGAGCTGGTGGAGGGGCCGGGGCTCGTCGATCCGGGCGACGCCACCGCGCTCGCGGAGGCGATCGGACGACGGTGGCGTGATGGGGCCGCCGGGGAGCGCGGGCGGGCACGGGTCCGCGAGCTGTGCGCGCCGGAGGTGGTGGCGGAGGGGCTGGCGCGGGTGTATCGCGTTGACAGCTGATCTACAGGACCATGTGCAGGCGAAGGGCGTCTTCGAGTGACGCCATGAGCTGTGCCGGCAGCTTGCCGAGTAGCGCTCCGACGCGCTCGGCGTCGACCGAGCGGACCTGCTCGGCCTGGGCCTTGGAGTCGTGCGGCAGCCCGCCCGTGCCGGAGGGGAGCAGCACTTGGAACGGGTATACGCGCTTGACGTTTGAGGTGACCGGCACGACCGTCAGCACTCCGCGCCCGAGCCGTGCAGCGGCGCTGTTTGCCGCATCGTTACTCACGATGATCGCCGGTCGGCGCTTGTTTGCCTCTGCGCCGCGAGTGGGCTCAAAGTCCACCATGCGTACTTGCCCACGCTGCACTAAAGGCCATCGCCGACGGTGGTATCCCAAAGTTTGGCGTCGACGCTCTCCGTCCATTCATCCCATGCTTCACGGTATGCCTCATTTAGTTCGACAAGTCGAAATGCGTGGATCGCCTGGTGGACGACAGCAGAGCGTGACGGGTAGGCGTGCGTGTTCGCGTATGCGTCCAGGAACTCTATGTCCTCCCCTGGGAGGCTCACACTCACCTTCATACCCATTGATCCTACCAGGCTTCCGACCTATGGTGGGCAGTCACTGGGGCCGCATCTACTTGTACGCAAGACCGTAAGCTGCGAGCGTGGAAACACAAGCAAGACGCGCGCTGATGACAGGCATCACCGGCCAGGACGGGTCGTTCCTGGCGGAGTTGCTGCTCGAGAAGGGGTACGAGGTGAGCGGGGTGGTGCGCGGCGGGGGGAACCGGGAGCTCGGCTGCTCCGAGCACCTGCGCGAGCGCCTGACGTTGCTCGAGGGAGACCTGCTCGACGCGAGCAGCCTGCGGGGGGCGGTGGAGGAGGTGCGACCGCACGAGCTCTACCACCTCGCCTCGCCGTCGTTCATCCCCGCTTCGTGGGAACGCCCGGCGGAGACGCTGCGGGCGATTGTCGGCTCGACGGCGGTGCTGCTGGAGGCGGTGCGCGACAGCGATCCGCAGGCGCGCGTGTTCGTGGCGGCGTCGGGGGCGATGTTCGGCGATGCGCCGGAGAGCCCGCAGCGCGAGAGCACGCCGTGCAGCCCGACGTCGCCGTATGCGATCGCGAAGCTCGCCTCGCACCAGCTCGTGGGGGCGATGCGGGCACGCGACGGGCTGTATGCGTGCTCGGGGATCGTGTTCAACCACGAGTCCGAGCGCCGCCCACTCCAGTTCGTCACGCGCACGATTACGCGCGCGGCGGCGCAGATCAAGCTGGGGCTCGCCGAGGAGGTGACGCTCGGGGCGCTCGATGCGGTGCGCGACTGGTCGTTCGCGGGCGACGTGATGCACGGGACGTGGTTGACGCTCCAGCAACACGAGCCCGGGGACTACGTGTTCGCGAGCGGGGTAGGGCGCACTGTGGCAGAGCTCGCGGAGACCGCCTTCGCATGCGTGGGCCTTCAGGCCGAGCGCTATGTGCGGGTGGATCCGAAACTCGTGCGCGCGCCCGAGAGGACCGCGAGCGTGGGGGATCCGAGCAGGGCGCGCGAGCTGCTGGGGTGGGAGCCGCAGGTGAGCTTCGAGCAGCTCGTGGAGCGCATGGTGCAGGCGGACCTGCGCGCGCTACAAGCCGTCGCGGGCCACGCGTAAGGGGCTCTCGCCTTGTCGCCTGGCCCCAGCGGCACGCTCCAATCGGGAGCGGTCCTTAGACTCCCGGCGAGATGACGACCGTCGGCATCATCGGGCTCGGCTATGTCGGGCTGCCGCTTGCGGTGGCGTTTGCCGAGGAGGGGTGCGATGTGGTGGCGGTGGATGTCGAGGAGCGCAAGACCGAGCAGTTGACGGCGGGGGAATCCTACATCGAGGACATTCCCTCCGAACGGTTGCGGGCGGTGCTCGAGCGGATGACCGTCACCACCAGTTACGAGCAGCTTGGCGGGGTGGAGGGGGTGCTCGTGTGCGTGCCCACGCCGCTGAGCGCCAACCGCGAGCCGGATCTCGGGCCGCTTGTTGACTGCATGGGCAGGCTCGCGGGCGTCTTGAAAGCGGGTCAGCTGGTGGTGCTCGAGTCGACCACATACCCCGGGACGACGCGCGAGCGGGTGGCGCCGCTGCTGGAGGAGTCGGGCCTGAAGGCGGGGAGCGACTTCCACCTGGCGTTCTCGCCCGAGCGCGTGGACCCCGGCAGGACGGACTTCACGATGCGCAGCACCCCGAAGGTGCTCGGTGGGCTGACGGAGGCGTGCGCCGATCGCGCTCAGGCGCTGTATGGGCTGGTGTGCGACAAGGTGGTGCGCGTGTCGAGTCCCGAGGCGGCGGAGCTGACGAAGCTGCTCGAGAACATCTTCCGCTCGGTGAACATCGCGCTGGTGAACGAGCTGGCGATGCTGACCGACCGGATGGGGATCGACATCTGGGAGGTGGTGGAGGCGGCGTCGAGCAAGCCGTACGGGTTCATGCGCTTCGAGCCGGGGCCGGGGATGGGCGGGCACTGCCTGCCGGTGGACCCGTTCTACCTGAGCTGGCGGGCGCGCGAGTTCGACATGAGCACCGAGTTCATCGAGCTGGCGGGCAAGGTGAACCAGCAGATGCCATATCACTGCGTGGCGAAGGTGCAGCGCGCGCTCAACGACGCAGGCCTGGCGGTGCGGGGCGCGCGGATCGCGGTGTTCGGCGTCAGCTACAAGTCGGGCGTGGGCGATGTGCGCGAGTCGCCGGCGCTGAAGATCGTCGAGCTGTTGCGGGGGCTCGGCGCGGAGCTCTGCTACCACGACCCGCACGTGCCTATGCTCCCCGAGTTCGGCCTGCAGAGCGTGTCGGCGCAGGAGGCGCTGAGCGAGGCCGATCTCGCGCTGATCGTGACTGTGCATCCGAGTGTCGACCACAAGCTGATCGTCCAACGCGCCCGGATCGTGGTCGATCTGCGTGGGGTGACGCGCGGGAGTGACGCGAGCAACGTGGTGCGGCTGTGAACGCGCGCGCGCCGGGTCTCGTCCTCGCCGAGGACGTGGGGATCGGAGCGGCTGTGAGCTTTGGGGCGCATGTGGTGGTGCATGCCGGAGCGGCGATTGGCGACGGTGTGAGCATCGGGTCTCACGTGGTGGTGCACGCTGGGACGGTCATCGGCGAGGGCTGCGTGATCGAGGACCACGCGGTGCTTGGCAAGCGCCCGCGCCTGGCACCCGGTTCCTCCGCCCAGGGGGATGTGGGGGCGCTCGAGATTGGCGAGCGGGTGACTGTTTGCGCCGGCGCCGTGGTGTTCGCGGGGGCGAGCGTCGGAGAGGAGTCGATCCTCGGCGACCAGTCCTACGTGCGCGAGCGCTCATGTATTGGCCCTCGCTCGGTGATCGGGCGCGGCAGCGTGGTTGACAACGACGTGGTGGTGGGTGCGCGTGTGAAGGTTCAGACGAACGTGTACCTGACGGCGTTCACGGTGATCGAGGACGACGTGTTCGTGGGACCGGGGGCCACCACGACGAACGACGACACGATGGCTCGCCACGGGGGTGGGCGGGACTCTGAGACCCCGTTGCGCGGAGCGACGCTGCGGCGCGCCTGCCGTGTGGGGGGCGGCACGGTGCTCACGCCGGGGGTGGAGATCGGGGAGGAGGCGTTCGTGGCCGCCGGGGCGGTGGTGACGCGCGACGTGCCCGCTCGCGCGGTGGTGATGGGCGCCCCGGCGCGGGTGGTGCGCGAGGTGGGCGAGCAGGACCTGCTCGAGCGCTGGCGCTAGGCGGTTTCCGGAGAGCGTCAGGTGGGCGCTGTCGGCTGGCAGGGGTCACACTGCGCTGCGGACTGCGCTCACGACCTGCTCGGCCTGCTCGCGCGAGAGCACCGGGCTGATGGGGATTGCCAGGTGCGTGCGGGCCGCCTCCTCGGTGCCGGGGAGCGTCAGACCCTCACCCCAAGCGCGCATAGCGGGCTGCTCGTGCACGGGGGTGCGGTAGTAGGCGCGGCAGCCGATGCCAGCATCGGCGAGCGCAGTTGCGAGACGGTCGGCTTCGGGATGGCGCACGACATACAGGTGCCATGCGGGCGAGGCGCCGATGGTGGGGCGCGGGAGCGTCACGAGCTCGCCGAGTCCTGCCTCGGCGTAGTGGGCCGCCCCGCGGCGGCGCCCGTCCGACCAGTCGTCGAGGTGGGGGAGCTGGACGCGCAAGATCGCCGCCTGCAGCTCGTCCAGGCGCGAGTTGTAGCCAAGCTGCTCGTAGGACACCTTGTCGCGCGAGCCGTGGAAGCGCAGCACGCGTGCCTCGTCGGCGAGGTGCGCGTCGTCGGTGACGATCATCCCGCCGTCGCCGAAGCAGCCGAGGTTCTTCGAGGGAAAGAACGAGAACGTGGCGGCTGTGCCGAGCGCGCCGGGACGGCCGTGCGCGGCGCGCGAGCCGGCTGCTTGCGCGGCGTCCTCGAGCACCGGCACCCCCAGGGCCTCGATCTCGGCGACGGGCGCCACGTTGCCGAACAGGTGAACCGCGATCACGGCCTTCGTGTGTGGCGTGAGCGCGTCGGCGACGGTTTCCGCGTTGATGCAGAAGGTCTGCGGGTCGACGTCGCAGAAGACGGGCGTGGCGCCGGTCGGCGGGATGGCCTCGGCGGAGGCGTAGAACGTGAACGACGGCACCAGCACCTCGTCACCGGGTCCGACCCCCATCGCGCGCAACGCGATAGTGATCGCCTCGGTGCCGTTGGCCACGCCCACCGCGTGCCGCGCGCCGCAGTAGGACGCCATCTCGCGCTCGAACGCCTCAACCTGCGGGCCGAGGATGAAGCGGCCGGAGTCGAGCACCCGTGCGACCGCCGCGCGCAGCTCCTCGCGCAGCGGCTCGAGCACGGTGGAGGTGTCAAACAGCGGGACGTTCACGGTCGGCGCCGCTATCCGTGGTGTGGCTGCGATCGTGGCGCCGCGGTCATCTCACCCGGCTCGACGTTCAGCTCGCGAGCAGATCGATGTCGGAGCGCGTCATCAGGCGGATCAGCTCCTCGAAGCTCGTCTGCGGCTTCCAGCCGAGATCCCGCTCCGCCTTCGCGGGGTTGCCGATCAGGTGGTCGACCTCGGCGGGCCGCACGAACGCCGGGTCGATCGTCACGTACTGCTCGAAATCGCCGATCCCGGCCTCGTCGAAGGCCACCTCACAGCATTCGCGCACCGAGTGCGACTCGCCGGTGGCGATCACGTAGTCCTCGGGCTCGTCGCGCTGCAGCATCAACCACATCGCCTCCACGTAGTCCTTG
>PLYX01000016.1:3219-8867 GCA_003151895.1 Solirubrobacterales bacterium | reverse complement strand
CCGAACATCTCGCTGGAGGATGCCTGGTAGAAGCGCGCCCGCGGGCACACTTCGCGCATCGCCTCGAGCATGCGCGTGACGCCCGTGCCGGTGAACTCGGCTGTCAAGGTGGGCTGGATCCACGACACCGCCACGAACGACATCGCCGCGAGGTTGTAGATCTCATCCGGTTTGGCGGCGCGCATCGTGTCCACGAGCGAGCGTTGGTCGAGCAGGTCGCCCTGGTGGAGGGTGATGCGGTCGCGGATGTGCTCGATGCGGTCGAACTTCTCGGTGGAGGCGCGGCGCACCATCCCGTGCACGTCGTAGCCGTGCTCGAGCAGCAGCTCGGCGAGGTAGGACCCGTCCTGACCGGTGATCCCGGTGACGAGCGCGGAGCGTTTGTCTGTCATGGCTGGGACCCTATCGGTGAGGATCGTCGAGGGGATCTCACGTGCGCGCGGGTTTGGTCGTCTGGGATCGACCCGAACGGACTGCAACCCGGTCGGTGCGCTCGCGCAGCCACTGCACGGTTGAGGCGATGCCCTGCTCTACGCCGATGCGTGCCTCCCAGCCGAGCAGGCGCTTGGCCTTCTCGACCGAGGGCCAGCGCCGCGGGACGTCGACCTCAAACGTGGGCAGGTGCTCGAGTCGCAGTCCCTTGGGGTCCTCCCCGCACGCCTCCCAGATGATCCGCGCCGTCTCGGCGACCGTCAGCTCCCGTGAGGCGGAGATGTTGAAGTCCTCGTTCAGGCCCTTGGGCGACGACATAGCGGTCACGACCCCGTCCGCGATGTCGTCGATGTGGGTGAGCGTGCGCGTCTGCTCTCCGGAGCCGAAGATCTCCAGTGGCCGTTGACCGGCGAGCACCTTCTCGATCAGGTCGGGCACCATGTGCGCGATGCCAGGCTCGGGGTCCGGCAGCTCGCCGGGACCGTAGGCGTTGAAGGGGCGGCAGATCGTGAACGGCAGTCCGTGCTCGGCGTGGGCGGCGCGAGCGTAGACCTCGCCGGTGAGCTTGGAGAAGCCGTAGGCCGAACGCGGGGTGGGGCAGTCGGGCAGGTGGGCCTCGGTCGTGGGGAACTCGGTCGCGCGCTCGAACACCATCGAGGAGGACACGTATGTGAAGCGCTCCACGTCATGATCGAGCGCGGCGCGGAAGACGGCGTTGTAGAGGCCGTTGTTGACCTCCGTGAGCGTGTGCGGCAGCTTGTGGAAGTTGGCGATCCCGCCGACGATCGCGGCGAGGTGGATCACGAGCTCACAGCCCGCCATCGCCGTGCGCGCCTGCTCGAGCTCGCGCAGGTCGCCGGTGTGGACCTCGCAGCCCTCGCGCATCCACTGTGGCGCGGGGCGCTGGTCGGAGACGCGCACCTCATAGGCCGGGTCGGCGAGCAGCCGCCTGACGACCGCGGCGCCGATCGTGCCGGCGCCACCCGTGACGAGCACGCGGCTCATGCGCTCGGCGCTCCGAGTGCCGCGAGCTCGCTCGCATACGCGAACACCTGGCCGGCGCCCCAGCAGTTCCACGGGTCCACGACCAGGCAGTCCGCGCTCGAGCGCTCGGCGATCATCGCGAGCGTGCGCGGGTCGCAGAGCTCGCTGTGGTTGGCGCCCACCACGACCACATCGGCGCTCTCGACGGCCTGCTCGAGCGACGCGGTCGGGGTGCTCACGTGCGGGTCGTGCGCCACCACGTCCGCCAGCTCGCGCTCGAGCAGTCGCACGAGCTTGTGGGCGAGGGAGTCGCGCTCGTCGTCGGTGTCGGCCTTGAACGCCAGACCGAGCACGGCCACCTTGCGCCCGGACAGCGAGCCCACTCGGCGCTTGATCCCTTCGACGAGGAACAGGGGCACCGACTCGTTGACGCGCGAGACGGCGAGCAGCATCCCGGGCGCGTTGGAGCGCTCCTCGGAGAAGGCGAAGTCCTTGCGCAGACAGGTCCCGGCCGTCAGGCCCGGCTGGGCGAGCCCGCCGCGAGGGTAGTCGCGGTTGACGAGGTCGATCACCTCGAAGACGTTCGCGCCGTAGCGCTCACAGTCCATCATCAGCAGGTTGGGCAGCGCGAAGTGCGTGTAGCGCAGGATGTTCGCCCAGATCTTCGCGAGCTCCGCCTGCACGGGGGTGGTCTGCACGATCGGCGCCTTGAACACCCCGAACAGCTCGGCCGCGACCTCGCCCGAGCGGGCGCCCACGCCGCCGATGATGCACGGCAGCGAGTCGATCTCCTCCAGGAAGCGTCCAGCGGCGATGCGCTCCGGCGCGTGCGCCACGTACACCTCCTCGCCGATCTGAAAGCCGCGGTGCTTGGCCAGGTAGCCGGCGACGAACTCGGTCGTGCCGGGCGCCACGGTCGAGCGCAGCGTCAATGCGTGTCCAGGCCGCAGCGCTCCGAGCAGGTCGTCGAGCGCCGAGCGGATGTCTCTCATGTCGATCTCGATGTGCGAGAAGGATGGGGTTCCGAGCGTGATCACGATGTGCCTCGCCCGCGCGGCGTCGGCGACGCGCTCTGACAGCGACAGGCGTCCGCTCGCGCCGACTCGATCGAGCAGCTCCTGGGCGCCGGTCTCGCGGAAGGGCATGGCGCCTTCGCGCACCGAGGAGAGCCGCGCGGGGTCGTTGTCGATCCCGATCACGTTCAATCCGCGGTCGGCGAACGACAGCGCCAGCGGAAGCCCAACGCGTCCGAGGCCGACGACGGCGACGTCGGGCTTGCTGGGGGAGTCGGTCATCGCAGCCCAGAGGTTATCGGCGCTCGCCTGCCTGCCCCCCGCTATGGGGGGTGCCCTTCAGGGTGCGCAGGTACTGACGAGCGAAGCCGGCCACGAAGCGCGGGTTCTGGCTCGCGTAGCGCCGCCACAGCCGGCGCGGCTCGCGCGAGAGCCGGTAGCTCCACTCAAGACCGTTGCGCTGCATCCACCCGGGCGCTTGGGGGACGATGCCGGCGTGGAAGTCGAACGCCGCGCCGACCCCGACGAGCAGCGGGGCCTTCAGGAGCGGGCGCATCTCGCTCATCCAGCGCTCCTGCTTGGGCTGGCCGGTGCCGACCCACACGACCTTCGCTCCGGAGGCATCGATCTCGGCGGCCACGCGGTCGCGCTCCTCCGCGGTGAGCGCCCGGAACGGGGGCGAGTAGCCGCCGGCGATGCGCAATCCGGGGAAGCGCTCGCTCAGGCGTGTGCGCAACTCCTCCAGCGCCTTCTCGGAGCGTCCCCCATAGAGGTAGACGGGCGTGCCGGTCCTCGCGGCCCGCGCACAGTAGCGCGCCATCAGCTCCGGGCCATACACGCGCGTGGCACGCGAGTGGCCGAGCAGGCGCAGCGCCCACACCAGCGGCTGGCCGTCGGGCACCGCGAGTGTCGCGCCGAGCACGGCCCTCAGCGTCTGTGGGTCCTCACGGGCGCACATGATCAGGTTGACGGCCGCCGCCGTGAGGTATCCGCGGGCGCCCGCATCGATCATCGCCTCCATCCAGTCGATCACGCGGTCGTAGTCGGACACCGCCAGCGGCACGCCGAGAACGTCCGCGCGAGGTGGCAGTGCGGGGGCGGTGTGTGCAGACGGCGCCTCGATCCGTTGAGCCTATCCCCGGATGACTCTTGGAGTGTGGCCTTGCGCCCGATATCGAGGTTGGCTATTTCGGATCGTTCGTGACCTCCACACCCTTGAGCCCGCTCACCCTGCGCCGCTACCGCGCCGAGCGGCTGCTTCGCAGGGAGTTCGCCGGGCTGCGCTCGAAGGTCCTGTCGATCGTGCGCTCCCAGCTGCGCTCCAGGGGCGTGACGCTCGACGTCGCCGATCTGGAGGCCTGCTATGCCCAGGCGTGGCACGGCCTGTATGCCACCGTGCTTGGCGGGGAGGAGGTGGAGAACCCGTCGGCGTGGCTCGTGCTCGTGACCTTCCGCCGCGCGATCGACGAGAGCCGCTCGGCCCCTCGCCACCAGCCCGTGGACGGCGGGGCGCAGCCGGTCGTCTCCGACCCCGACCTCGCCGGAGCGCTCGACGATCGCGCCAGGCTGCGACAGGTGCTCGAGGGCTTGCGCAGTCGCCTCTCACAGCGCGAGTGCCAGGCCGCGTCGCTCTACTACCTGCAGGGCCTCTCGCGCTCGGAGGCCGCCGAGCGGATGGGCATCAGCGAGCCGCGCATGCGCAAGCTGCTGGAGGGCGCCAGTCCGAGCAGGCCCGGCGTGGCGGGCAAGGTCGGCGCGCTGCTCGACACGATCAAGGCGGGAGGCTGGTGCGAGCAGCAGTCCTCGTTGATGCGCGCGTTCGCGTTCGGCATCCTCGACCCCGACGGGGAGCGTCACGCGCTGGCGAGGATCCACCAGCGCGAGTGCCCCGCCTGCCGCGCCTACGTGTTGTCTCTCCGCGGGCTCGCGTCGGTCCTCCCGCCGCTGCCGCTCTCGTTCGCGGCCATGGGTGGCGCGGGCGCCGCTGCCGGATCGAGCGCCACGGCAGGCGGATCGAGCGCGGCAGCCGCCACAGGCGGGACGCTCACGGCCAAGCTGGCCGCCATCGGAGTGCTCGCGCTTGGCGTCGGCGGTGGATACACGTTGCTCGCGGGCGGCGCGCCCGGCCACACGGGTCATCGTGCGCGGGCGCAGGTCCCTGCGGGCGTGCCCGCTCCGCCCAAGCACTCCTCTGCACCGGCTCACCGCGCGCGCTCACACAGCGCTCGCCGAACGCACCCCGTTCCCCCGCTGCCCTCAATACCGGCGAGCTCCGGGCAGGACCGACCGTCACCCGAAGCGAGCACATCGCTCGGCGAGTTCCTACCGGAGCGGGTGCCCAGCGGACGGTAGGTGTCAGCCGCGCGGGAAGACCTGCGCGAGGCGCCTGAGCGCGAGCGGGTTGCCGCGCGGGCGCAACCGGCCGGTGGCGAACGCCTTCAGCGGGTCCAACCGGCTGCCCACGATGTCCACCCAGTCCTGGTAGGAGAGGCGCAGGCGCAGGTCCGGCGACGGCGCCTGTCCCTGCTCGACGGTGCTCGAGCCGTTGTTCACGGTGAGGTGCCAGGTGGGGATGTCGGGGTCGGTGAACTCCCACTGAAAGGTCGTCGGTCGTGTCAGCCCGTGTCGCGGGTTGACCTGGCGGCGCATCGTGTCGAAGAGCAGCGCGATGGTCTCCGGATCGCGCTGGGAGGGGCTCTCGCGCACGCCGATCACCCCCGCCTTGGCCAGCGCGCGGCCCCGCTGGGTGATCTCCAGCGGCGAGAGCCCCGGCGGCAGCAGCGCGGGGCCTGGCAGCGTCTCGATGGCCAGGCCCGCGGAGCGCAGCTTGGTCGTCATCGACTGCAGCCCTTCGAGGCCGACCTCGTCGAGCGTGGCGTTGAAGACCGTGATGTAGTGCTCGTCCCAGCCCGGCGGCATCAGCACCTGGGAGGTGAAGCGGTTGACCTCGCGCAGCATCCGCGCCACGGCCCTGGGAACGCCGCGGGGGTCTTCGCGGTTGAGGTCCGCGAGGAGCTTGACGCCGAAGCCGATGTGGCGCTGCTCGTCGGCCGCGATGTTCTCCATGCCCCTGCGAAACGCGGGCAGCTGGTCGCGTTCCTCGAGGTATCCGCAGATGAAGTGCTGGCCGGGCTGTGCGAGCGAGGCCTCGATGACGATGTGGTACAGCGTGACCGCGGCCGCGAGGTTGGCGGGCGAGCGGTCGGCGCGCAGCTCGTC